>NZ_JBXSOL010000092.1:0-1033 GCF_057784555.1 Rhizobium sp. CNPSo 3670 | reverse complement strand
TGGAGAAGCTAACCCAAGTGCATCATGCCTGTTTTGCAGGATAGGGGATCACCCATCTTCGCGCAAATGCGCCATAAATACCTCGGTCGGTGTCCTGTATCCGAGGCATTTGCGCGGCTGATCGTTGATTTGGCGCGTCAGGTTGAGAAGGTCGTGTTGCGACACAACTGCCAAGTCTGTGGTGCCTGGCAGGAAACGTCGAATGCGCTTGTTGGTGTTCTCGACGGTTCCTTTTTGCCAAGGCGCACTTGGGTCGCAAAACCAACTATGCGCACCGATCCCTTCTTCCAAAGCCCTGAATCCGGCAAACTCGGTACCGCGATCAAAGGTGAAGCTTTGACGCGCGAAGGCCGGCAAAGGCGAAAACGCTCTGATGATCTTGTCCATGATCGGGCGCGAGTGCCGGCTCGGATTCTTGATGAGAACGGTATAGCGGCTCTTGCGCTCGACGAGGGAGGTGACATTGGCATGGCCGAGTGGACGTTCGAAGATGAGGAGGTCGCCCTCCCAATGCCCAAACTGCGATCTATCTCCAATAGAATCAGGACGTTGGGATATGCGGTGCGTGGCTGGAAAAACACCGTCGCGCGGCTTCCTGGAGCGCAGTGGACGACGTTTGCGGCGCGCTTCCGGTAGATACTGATAGAGACCAAGCCCATAATCTTCCTTGCTGTAGATAAAGCGATAGATTGTCTCCTTGCAAACGCGAACACGACTGAGGCCGTCCGACAGCAGGCGTCCGGCAATCTGTTCCGGAGACCAGCGAGCCTCCAACTGGTTGATGATCTGTGTTCGCAAATTCGGGTGACGCCGCAGCTTTTTCAGCCGGCGACGTCGGTCCTGCGCAATGTCGTTCGCAACCGTGCTGTAGTAGCCGTCGTAGTCCGGCAGGTCACGATCGCGAAACGTGTTGCGCTTGATCTCGCGGTAAATCGTCGAGCGGTGACGGCCAAGCTGACGGGCCATCTCGTTGACCGGAACTTTCGCCGCCACCAAGTGATGCAGGCGTCGGCGATCGGCGAGGGCAAGCTGC
>NZ_JBXSOL010000091.1:0-1045 GCF_057784555.1 Rhizobium sp. CNPSo 3670 | reverse complement strand
GTGTTTGATCCCAGGCTTTGATGGGGCATCCTTGTCTTCCGAATCAAAGGATGCGTTATGGGCCAGGTTCTTCATGGGAGCGCCACGACGACAGAGGCAGTCCGTCGAGCGATACAACATAGTCAAGAGAGCCTGAGGACGCTTTCGAAGCGTTACGGGATCAATCAGAAGACCGTCGCCAAGTGGCGGAAGCGGTCCTCTGTTGCGGACCTTCCGACCGGCCCGAAAGAGCCGAGATCGACAGTGCTCTCCGTCGAGGAGGAGGCTGTTATCGTTGCCTTTCGCCGGTATACGCTGCTGCCGCTCGATGACTGCCTCTATGCGTTGCAGCCGACGATCCCGCATCTGACACGGTCGTCGCTGCACCGCTGTTTGCAGCGTCACGGCATCGGCCGCCTGCCGGATGTCGACGGCGACAGGCCGGCGAAGAAGAAGTTCAAGAGCTACCCGATCGGCTACTTCCACATCGACATTGCCGAGGTGCGCACCGAACAGGGTAAGCTGCATATGTTCGTTGCCATCGATCGCACCTCGAAGTTTGCCTTCGTCGAACTGCACGAGAAGGCCACCACCGCCATCTCGCGCGAGTTCCTCCTACGCTTGATTGCAGCCGTCCCCTACAAGATCCACACCGTGCTCACCGACAACGGGATCCAGTTCACCACGCCCGGCGCTGGAGGGTCCGCTGTGCCGCTGATCAAAGAAGCGATCGCCAATGGCGAACGTTTCTGGGCCCATGCCTTCGAATACACATGCGCCACCAATGATATCGAGCACCGCACCACCAAGGTAAAGCATCCATGGACCAACGGTCAGGTTGAGAGAATGAACCGAACCATCAAGGATGCCACAGTCAGACGCTTCTACTATGAAAGCCACGACCAACTGCGCCAGCATCTTGCCGACTTCGTCGCCGCTTACAATTTCGGCCGCAGGCTCAAGACCCTCAAGGGCCTCACACCCTACGAGTTCATCTGCAAGGCATGGGCTTCACAGCCCGAACGCTTTACCCTCGATCCGCTCCAGCAAATGCCGGGACTAAACA
>NZ_JBXSOL010000090.1:0-1054 GCF_057784555.1 Rhizobium sp. CNPSo 3670 | reverse complement strand
TAGAGTCTGTCAGGTTTATGTTGAAACATATCCTGCATGCCTGAGATAGGCGGCGCATTCGCGCGGGCTGAATGCTTTGAGGACTTCACCGACGCGCCGCCATGTCGCTTCGACGCTACGCTCGTCGGCCTTGCGCAGCAGAGTCTTGAGTTTGGCGAACATCATCTCGATCGGATTGAGATCAGGGCTGTAGGGCGGCAAGAAGAACAGGTGGGCGCCGGCATTGCGGATGGCGTTGCGCGCCGGCTTGCCCTTGTGGCTGCCGAGATTGTCGAGGATGACGATATCGCCGCGATTGAGGGTTGGTGCCAGGCATTGCTCGACCCAGGCGGTGAAAGCGGTGCCGTTGATCGGGCCATCGAGCACGAAAGGCGCGACGATGCGGTCGTGGCGCAGCCCGGCGAGGAAGGTCAGCGTTTTCCAATGGCCATGCGGTATTCCGGCGATCAGCGGCTGCCCACGCTGACACCAGCCGCGGGTGCGCGTCATGTTGGTTTTGACCCAGGTTTCGTCAACGAACACCAGGCGGTCCGGATCAAGTCGATGTTGATGGGTCTTCCAGCGGCTCCGGAACCGCGCCACCTTCGGCCTGTCCTGCTCGCTGGCGATCAGCGTTTTTTTTAAATGTCTTGCCTTCACGGCGCAAGAAACGCCAAACCGTGTCATGAGAGACATGGATGCCTGCCACCTTCAGATCGACGGCAAGCGCCCGCACCGTCCAATCGGCTTTGGCCGCCAGGCGGCGGTGAACCTCATCGGCCGCCGCGCCACACAGCATGGGTTTGACATGCCCACCCATCTTGGCCGGCGCCAAACCACGCCCGGATCGGTCAAGCTGACCGATCCGCACTGCCGTCGCCGCCGATACCCCAAAGCGCAAGGCGGCCGCCCGCACTGTCATGCCCTCGGCAAGTGCGTCGGCAATGCGCTTGCGTAAATCCACGGAAAGAGGTCGCGCCATCGTTGCTGGCCTCCCCACCAGCAATGATGTTGAATCACAACCGAAGCAAAAAGGGAATCCCGTTGCGATTCAGCTTAAAGCTGACCGACTCTA
>NZ_JBXSOL010000089.1:0-1066 GCF_057784555.1 Rhizobium sp. CNPSo 3670 | reverse complement strand
AGCTTCGAGGATCGGCAGCATCGACTGCAGGTTCGACAGCTTCTTCTCATGAATGAGAATATAGGGGTCCTCGAACTCGACCCGCATCTTGTCGGCATTGGTGACGAAGTAGGGGCTGAGGTAACCGCGGTCGAACTGCATGCCTTCGACGACTTCGAGTTCGGTCTCGGCGGTCTTGGCTTCTTCAACGGTGATGACGCCGTCATTGCCGACCTTTTGCACGGCCTCCGCCAGGAAGCGGCCGATTTCGGCGTCACCATTGGCGGAGATCGTGCCGACCTGGGCAATTTCGGCATTGTTGGATATCTTGCGGGCGTTGGCCTTCAGTTCTTCGACGATCGCGCTGACGGCGAGATCGATGCCGCGCTTCAGGTCCATCGGGTTCATGCCCGACGTCACGGCTTTGGCCCCCTCCTTGACGATCGCCTGGGCGAGCACCGTCGCCGTCGTGGTGCCGTCGCCGGCGATGTCGCTGGTCTTCGAAGCGACTTCGCGGACCATCTGGGCGCCCATGTTCTCGAACTTGTCTTCGAGCTCGACTTCCTTGGCGACCGAGACGCCGTCCTTGGTGATGCGCGGCGCACCGAAGGACTTGTCGATCACGACGTTGCGGCCTTTCGGACCCAGCGTCACCTTTACGGCGTTGGCCAGGATGTCGACACCGCGCAACATTTTTTCGCGGGCTTCGACGCTGAATTTGACTTCTTTAGCAGCCATGTCCTCACTCCTTCATCGGCAGCTTGCGCATGTCGCCAAGTGTACAGCGGTTTTGCGAGGACGACATGCGTAGAAATTAAGATCTAAAGCGCGATGAGCGAATCTCAGAGATCGCACCGGGCTTTAGCATTGATTTTCGACTTGATGGACTCAGGCGGCCTCTTTCCGCTCGCTCTGAGCTTCGATGATACCCATCACGTCGCTTTCCTTCATGATCAGCAGGTCCTCGCCGTCGATCTTGATCTCCGTGCCGGACCACTTGCCGAACAGGATGCGATCGCCGACCTTGACGTCGAGCGCCTGGATCTGGCCGGCATCGTTGCGCGCACCGGGGCCGATGGCGACGATT
>NZ_JBXSOL010000088.1:0-1184 GCF_057784555.1 Rhizobium sp. CNPSo 3670 | reverse complement strand
CATGATGGCGACAAGGATGACCTTGGCTGGTTTTCCTGTGGCTTTGA
The DNA here is from genome assembly GCF_057784555.1 of Rhizobium sp. CNPSo 3670. NCBI lineage: Bacteria > Pseudomonadati > Pseudomonadota > Alphaproteobacteria > Hyphomicrobiales > Rhizobiaceae > Rhizobium > Rhizobium sp. CNPSo 3670. The sequence continues at coordinate 1,137 of NZ_JBXSOL010000088.1, read as the reverse complement.
GCGTGTCTGCGAAACGAGCAAGCGCGGGATTGTAGCGACATGCCGACAAGGCGGCCATGTAGAGCGCGCGCCGGGGTGCGGGCCTGCCGGCGCGGATGGAACGACGTCCGGTTCGTGCACCGCTGTCGTTCGCGATTGGGGCAAGCCCTGCCAGCATGGCGGCCTGTTTGCCCGAACATGTCCCCAACTCGTCCATGCCGGCCATCAAGGCCAGGGCCGTGACGCGGCCGATGCCGGGAATGGAGGTGAGGATCTCGGCCTTGCGGCAGAGCTGCGGATCCTCGCCGACACATCGTTCGATCTCTTTGTCGAGACGTTCGACATGCTGTTCCAGCCGTCGCACAAGGCGGTTGAGTTCGCCGCGCAGAAAGGCAGTGGTGGCAGCCTTGCTGCGATTCTGCAGGGCGGTGATGTCGCATTTGGCTGCCGATCGTGCATTGACCAACTCCTGCAAGGCCTCGATGTGAGGACTTGGCGGCGTGTCGGCCGGCGGGCGCAGGCTCTCGGCCAAGAGCGCCAGGAAACGGGCATCTAGCCGATCGGTCTTGGCGAGATAGCCGCAGGCGCGGGCAAACATGCGCGCGCGCAACGGATCGACCACGGCGACGGCAAAGCCATCGAGCCAAAGCGAGTGATGGGCGGGGCGATGGAACTTACCGGTTGCCTCCATCACGATGCTTTTGGGCCGATGCCTGGCCAGCAGCCGTTTCAGCTGGTCGATGCCGGTCTTGTCATTGCTAAACCGCCGGCTTTCGCCCAGCGGATGCAGATGAACATCAAGCCACTCTTTACTCACGTCCACACCGGCATAAACTACCGGCATCGCGTCTTCTTGGAACGAAACCTTGCCTTGCATGCGGGACTTGCTCCCCATCATCTGTTCAGGACAAACGCGAGGACGGCCGGACCAATCTCATCCCCGGTTCAAGCCAAGGGGCCTGCGGTCCCGGCCGTCCGCACTCCGGCGGATGGCCATCCGCCGGAGTGCGCACCGATCATCAATCAGCGCGAATTGAACATGCAAGGGGGCCGCAGAGTACGCCATTCATTGCCCTTCGCTTGCGCTCAGCGCATTCGCGGCTTTGCCGCTCACCCCCTCATCTGCCTGCCGGCATCTTCTTGGATGAAAAAAATGTA
>NZ_JBXSOL010000087.1:0-1363 GCF_057784555.1 Rhizobium sp. CNPSo 3670 | reverse complement strand
GATGATGTCCCGAGAGGTGGTGTAGGAGGATAGCGGTGGTCATCGGCTTTTTCCGGTAGGGTTGGGTTGTTCAAGCACAACCTGATGGAAAGACCACCGATGACCAATGACATGATGGACCTGCGCTCGCTTGTTGAGAAGAGCGCTGATGCGGATTTGCTGCGCGAGATGATTGGCTTTGCTGCCGAGAAGTTGATGGAGCTGGAGGTTGGCGCGAAGACCGGTGCGGCCTACGGCGAGAAGAATGACTTTCGACTTGCTCAGCGTAACGGATATCGCGATCGCGACTGGGAGACCCGAGCTGGCACCGTCGAACTGCGGATTCCCAAACTTCGCACCGGCAGTTACTTTCCGAGCTTTCTGGAGCCGCGCCGGATGGCCGAAAAGGCTCTGACAGCCGTGATCCAGGAGGCTTACATCCAGGGTGTCTCGACCCGCTCAGTAGACGATCTGGTCAAGGCGATGGGCATGAGTGGCATCTCCAAGAGCCAGGTCTCGCGGCTCTGCGAGGAGATAGACGACAAAGTCAAAGCCTTCCTTGACCGGCCGATTGAGGGCGACTGGCCGTATTTGTGGATCGATGCGACCTACCTCAAAGTTCGGCGTGGTGGCCGTATCGTCTCTGTCGCCGTCATCATCGCCGTCGGTGTCAACACCGATGGTCGTCGCGAGGTGCTTGGCATGGAAATCGGCACTTCTGAGGCAGAACCGATCTGGACAGAGTTTCTACGCAAGCTCACCCGGCGTGGCTTGCGGGGCGTCAAACTCGTTGTCTCCGATGCACACGAGGGCATCAAAGCGGCCGTCTCCAAGGTGCTTTCCGCTACCTGGCAAAGATGCCGCGTTCACTTCATGCGCAATGCCCTGGCGCATGCCGGCAAGAGCGGCCGACGCGTGGTCTCGGCCTTCATTGCGACGGCCTTTGCCCAAGACACCCCGGAAGCCGCCAGCCAACAGTGGCGCAACGTCGCCGATCAGATCAGGCCGAAAGTGCCGAAGCTCGCTGGTCTCATGGACAGCGCCGAGGAAGATGTGCTCGCCTACATGACCTTTCCCAAGCAGCACTGGACCAAGCTGCACAGCACGAACCCGATTGAGCGATTGAATGGAGAAATCAAGCGAAGGACCGAGGTGGTCGGCATTTTTCCCAACGACGATGCCATTGTCAGACTCGTCGGCGCTTTGCTACTGGAGCAAAATGACGAGTGGGCCGTTCAGCGCTCGCGCTACATGACACTTGAGACGATCGCCACAATGAGTGATGATCCGCTCATCAACTTGCCCGCTGCAAGTTGACCCGTTCCCGGCCCCGTCCGGAAAGCTCGATGATCGCCCGAGCTACACCACTCCCTGGGACATCATC
>NZ_JBXSOL010000086.1:0-1723 GCF_057784555.1 Rhizobium sp. CNPSo 3670 | reverse complement strand
AGACCGAACGTGGCGCGCGCGGTGGAACGTCCAATCAGACCTGGTGCCGACCTTCTCCTGAACGATGAGGAAAAGCCGGCCTATATCAGGCTGCACGACATCGGCAGGGAAAGGCGTCCTCGGCCGCTGCAGGAATTCCTCAACGATATCGGCGGACTGATGCTGTCGGCTGAGGCTCCCGCCGTTGCCAGTTTCGTTGCCGGCAAGGTGCTGCAGAGGCTGCTCAAGACAGGCAAGGTGCGGCCGGAGGGCGACCCTCTTCCCGGCGTGCCAGGAGGGCTGGATGACGCCATCGGCCATCTGGCAAAATCCGGACGAAAATATGAGGCGATCGCCGGTCAGTTCAAAAGTCTCGCCGACAAACTGCTGTGGAGACGTGGCCGGACCGGCCCCTTTGCCAGCCTGAACTTCGGCAACACCCACTCCCACGCCGTCCTGATCGGTCCGGGCGGCCTGGAGGAGCGGGCCGATCTCCGGGTGGGCGTGATCTATATGGATCGCTACACGCGCTTTCCCGATCATGTTCAGACGCAACCGCGTGCCTTCATTCTGCTTTCGCCGGGCGAAATCTGCCTCGACGATTCCCAATGGTTTTCCGCCGCGACCGGAACAGTTTTCGCGAATGATGCGGGGCAATCCTTTGCGATAAGATGTACGGCCCAGCCGCTTCTCGCGGTCTGGTGTCAGGTCGAGCCGGGATAACGAGGATGAGGCGGAAGCAGCTCGTTTCGATGTCTAGGTCGTAGCTCTGCATATCTCGCTGTCGAAATGATTTAATAGAAAGGATTATCAAATGGACGTTCGCGCCGCCGTAGCCGTTCAGGCTGGAAAACCGCTGGAAGTGATGACCGTGCAGCTCGACGGCCCGAAGGCTGGCGAAGTGCTGGTGGAGGTCAAGGCGACCGGCATCTGCCACACCGACGATTTCACCCTGTCGGGCGCCGATCCGGAAGGTCTGTTCCCCGCCATCCTCGGCCATGAGGGCGCCGGCATCGTCGTCGATGTCGGCCCGGGCGTGACCTCGGTCAAGAAGGGCGACCATGTCATTCCGCTTTACACGCCGGAATGCCGCGAGTGTTATTCCTGCACGTCGCGCAAGACCAATCTCTGCACTTCGATCCGCGCCACCCAAGGGCAGGGCGTGATGCCGGACGGCACCTCGCGCTTTTCGATCGGCAAGGACAAGATCCATCACTATATGGGCTGCTCGACCTTCGCCAATTACACGGTGCTGCCGGAGATCGCGCTCGCCAAGATCAATCCCGACGCGCCCTTCGACAAGATTTGCTACATCGGCTGCGGCGTCACCACCGGCATCGGCGCCGTCATCAACACCGCCAAGGTCGAGGTCGGATCGACGGCGATCGTCTTCGGGCTTGGCGGCATCGGCCTGAACGTCATTCAGGGCCTGCGGCTTGCCGGCGCCGACATGATCATCGGCGTCGATATCAACCCGGATCGCAAGGCCTGGGGCGAGAAGTTCGGCATGACGCATTTCGTCAATCCGAAGGAGGTCGGCGACGACATCGTGCCCTATCTGGTCAACATGACCAAGCGGGGCGGCGACCTGATCGGCGGCGCGGACTACACCTTCGACTGCACCGGCAACACCAAGGTCATGCGCCAGGCGCTGGAGGCCAGCCATCGCGGCTGGGGCAAATCGGTCATCATCGGCGTGGCCGGCGCCGGCCAGGAGATCTCGACGCGGCCGTTCCAGCTGGTC
>NZ_JBXSOL010000084.1:0-1930 GCF_057784555.1 Rhizobium sp. CNPSo 3670 | reverse complement strand
AAAGATGATGCGATCGCCGACGGAGAACTCCCGCGCCCCGCGTGCCGTCTGGAAGGTGCGGCTGTGGGAAAGCGCACCCTCGCCTGCCATCACCGCACGCAGCGCCTCGTTCAGCTTGCCGACATCGTCATTGGTGTGGGCAAGCACGAGCAGCTCGTCGCCGCGCAGCCGACCATCCCTGCCCTCGGAAACGGATCGAACGATTGCCTCTCTGCGCGCCTCGGTCCAGTCGGCGACAATCCGCTCAATCGTTTCCGCGCGCGTGCCCGCCTCGGCAAGGTGACCATGCCGGGCATAGACGTCGAGCCCTTTCTCGATCTCGCCGCGGGCAAAGAGCCGCGAGGCCTGGCGCGCCCATTCTTCACGCTGGCGGCGCACGCCGGCAAGCTCGGCAAAACCGATGCGGTCGCTGATCGCCCGAAAGGCTGCACCCGCCTGGATCGGCTGCAGCTGCATGGCGTCGCCGACGAGAACGACTTTGGCGCCCGCCGCCTCGACGATGTCAAGCACACGGGCCATCTGCTGCGATGACACCATGCCGGCTTCATCGATGACGAGCACATCACCGCGATGGAGTGCATCGCGGCCATTCGCCCAGGCCAGTTCCCAGGCGGCGAGCGTGCGTGACTTGATGCCGGAACTGTCTTCCAACCCTTCCGCCGCCTTGCCTGCAAGTGCTGCACCAATCACCCTGCGCCCCTTGCTTTCCCAGGCGAGGCGGGCTGCTGCCAGCAGCGTCGACTTGCCGGCGCCGGCAAGGCCGACAACAGCCGCAATACCGCTGTCGCCGGTGACATGGCGGATGGCATCGACCTGTTCCGCGTCGAGCCTGAAGGGTTTTGCCGGATCGGCCCGTTCGACGTTTTGAACAGCGGCGGCCACTTGGTCACCGGAGATACCGAAGCCCTTTCGTTCCGAGAGAACTTCAGCCGAACGCGCCATGTCGTATTCGATGCGCAGTATCTCCCGTGTGGTGAACACGGCCGGTTCCGACGCCTTGCCGGTCTCGGCGTCAAGCTGCTGCGGCTTCAACATGACCAACTCATCCGACGCCATCAGCCGGGCACGGATATTGGCGAAGTCTGCGGGATCGTCGACATAGCGATGCAGCGCCTTGGCGATATCCTTCTCGTCGAAGGTGGAGCGCTCGTTGCCGAGCTGCTTCAGCAAAAGCTCCGGCTCTGCCAGCAGCCGGTCGGCCATCTCATGACGACGGGCGAGATCGGCCGGTGCGAAATAAAGCTCCCTGCCCTTGCGCGCGAGGGCTGCCTTCTCCGGCCCGAGATGTTTTTGCGCGATGCCGTCCAACCCCTGTTCGGCATAGGAGCGGCCGTCGAGCCGGATCTCGTGACCGGCGAGCGCCAGATGCCGGTTGGCCGTTTCGGCCCAGGCGATCTTCCACGCTTTCAAGGTTTCCTTGTCGCCTGCCCAGAGCCTGTAGACGATCTTGCCGTTCGGCCGGTCCGGCGTGACGACGCGCAGCGGCTTGCCGTCTTCGCCAAGAACAGCAACCTTCTTCGCTCCGAAGCCGTCCTCCGTCAGCGGACGCAGCGTGGTCATGAGATGAATGTGCGGATTGCCGTCCTTGTCGTGATAGACCCAGTCGGCCACCATTCCCTTCGAGGTGAAGCTGTCCCGGACGAACTCCCGGACAAGAGCGATGTTCTCCGCCCTTGTCAATTCCTCCGGCAGTGCGATGATCAGCTCGCGGGCGAGTTGCCCATCGGCTCTGGTCTCGAAAGCATCGACGGCGTTCCAGAGCGCCTCACTGGCGCCGGCGACCGACTGGCCAGCGATCGCCTTGCGCAGCCATGCCGGTATGTGCTCCGGCAGCGCCAATTCCTCATGTATCAGCTCGAAAGCCCCGCCCCGATAGCTGAAGGAGGTGCCGGCCTGTTCGTCCATCATCCGAGCGCGGTGGCGATAGGCA
>NZ_JBXSOL010000083.1:0-2039 GCF_057784555.1 Rhizobium sp. CNPSo 3670 | reverse complement strand
CCGCAATGTCTGGACGGCCAGGCAGATCGAAACCGCTGAAGCGCGCCAGGACCGCATCGAGCGGGAAAGTCATCGGCCGGATCTGTTCAAGCCGCTCGTCGAGCGGTTGTCGCGCTCCGGCGCCAAGACGACGACGCTCGATTTTGAAAGCGAGGCCGGCTATCGGGCTCATGCGGAGGACTTCGCCCGCCGCCGCGGGCTTGATCATCTCTCGCTGGCTGCGGCCGAGATGGAAGGGGGCGTTGGACGTCAGCTGGCGTGGATTGCCGAGAAGCGGGAGCAGGTGGCGAAGCTTTGGGAGAGGGCGAGCGTTGCGCTCGGCTTTGCGATCGAGCGGGAACGACGTGTCTCCTACAATGAAGAGCGCAGCGAAAGGAAAACAGTCTCGGACGAGGATGCTGGCCGCGGGCGATATCTGCTCGCGCCCGCCACCGTCTTTGCCAGGAGCGTGGAAGAAGATGCGCGACGGGCACAGCTTGCCTCGCCCGCCTGGACGGAGCGGGAAGCGATCCTGCAGCCGCTGCTTGCGAAGATCTATCGTGATCCGGGTGCGGCACTTGTCGCCCTGAATGCGCTTGCTTCAGATGCCGGCACCGAACCCCGCAGGCTCGCCGACGATCTTGCCGTGAGCCCCGATCGGCTTGGCCGCCTGCGCGGCTCCGAGCTCATCGTCGACGGACGCGCGGCGCGTGAGGAGCGGAATGTCGCCTTGGCGGCTGCGACGGAATTGCTTCCCTTGGCCCGCGCCCATGCAAGCGAGTTCCGCAGGAACGCCGAACGGTTCGAGATCCGTGAGCAGGCGCGTCGCGCGCATATGTCATTGTCGGTCCCGGCGCTCTCCGAAGGCGCCATGGCGCGTCTCATGGAGATCGAGGCGGTGCGCAACAGGGGCGGGGACGATGCTTATAAGACCGCCTTTGCCCTTGCCGCGAAGGACCGCACGGTCGTGCAGGAGATCAAGGCGGTCAGCGAGGCGCTGTCTGCCCGCTTCGGCTGGAGTGCCTTCACCGCAAAGGCGGATGCGGTTGCTGAACGCAACATGGCCGAGCGCATGCCTAACGATCTGATGGCCGGCGAGCGCGAGAAGCTGACCCACCTGTTCGAAGCCGTCAAACGTTTTGCCGAGGCGCAGCATCTGGCCGAACGTCAGGACCGCTCGAAGATCGTCGCGGCAGCCAGTGCCGTTCCGGACCCGAAGCAAGACAAGGGGGGAGGAAAGGAGAATGTGAGCGTGCTGCCCATGCTTGCCGCTGTCACCGAGTTCAAGATACCGATCGACGACGAGGCGCGATCGCGAACTCTCTCCGCTCCCCTTTACCGTCAGCAGCGTGCGGCACTGGCCAACGCGGCAAGAACGATCTGGCGCGATCCGGCAGGAGCCGTCGGCGAGATCGAGGAACTGCTTGCCAAAGGCTTTGCTGCCGATCGTATCGCTGCCGCTGTGACCAATGATCCGGCCGCTTATGGCGCGTTGCGCGGTTCAGATCGTCTGATGGACAAGATGCTGGCTTCCGGGCGGGAGCGCAAAGATGCGGTGCAGGCCGTGCCGGAGGCAGCCGCGCGCCTGCGTTCTCTCGGGAGCGCCTATGCCAATATCTTCGATGCAGAACGACAGGCCATCAAGGCAGAGCGGGAGCGTATGGCGGTTGCTATTCCGGGCCTGTCGAAGGTGGCGGAAGAGGCGCTCATGCGTCTCACCGCGGAGGCGCGGAAGAATGATCGCAAGCCGAGTGTTTCGGCGGCTGCTCTCGACGCGAATATCCGCCGGGAGTTCGACGACATCAGCCGGGCGCTCGACCAACGCTTCGGCCGCAATGCCATCATCCGCGGCGACAAGGATCTCATCAACCACGTGCCAGAGGCGCAGCGCCAGGCCTTCGTCGCGATGCAGCAGAAGCTGAAGATCCTGCAGCAGACGGTCCGCGCGCAGAGTAGTCAGCAGATCCTCGCGGAACGGCGTCAGCGAGGCGTCAACCGCGGACGGGGGATTGATCTCTGACTGGACGGCCATTGTCGCAGGGGGCAAGCTGGCACCTAGA
>NZ_JBXSOL010000082.1:0-2498 GCF_057784555.1 Rhizobium sp. CNPSo 3670 | reverse complement strand
ATGATGCTGATGGTCGGATTGCATGACCTCAATAATGCGCTGAACTCTTAGGCGGAAATCACCAATGATCTCGCTTCTAACTCGCTGAATTTTCGGCCAGGTGGTCCCGGCATTAAATGAGGGCCGCGAGTTCTAATCCCTTCAACTGCAAAAACGATTGTGGGATGTTTATCTTTACGATGAGGCTGAGACGCACAGAGTAGCCGCTCAGTTCGCCTTTAGTGTGCGAGGTAGCCCCAAGATCGGTACATTCAAATCATTCGCCAAAGAGGATGGCGCCATAGTCGGTGGCGCCATGCAAGATATGGATGATGACTACCTTCGCGGTTTCGACGCGGTAGAAGATCAGGTAGTTGCCATGAACACGACGACGAATACCATGGTGCTCGTAGCGAGGGATGAGGGCGAAGCTGTTCGGACTATCGACGAGATCCACACATTTGCTCCGCAGCTCCCGGATAAATGACAGGGCGCGCAGCGGATTGTTCTCAGCGATATAATCGGCAATTTGCTCAAGGTCGTTTTCCGCCTCGCTTGAGAACTCAAGCATCATGCCGATTTTTCGGCATTGTCAGCCATCGCACGGTATTTGGCGTCGAGACGGTCGAAAACATCGCTCGCCGGCTTCGTTCGACCGGCGTCCGCATCGGCAATGCCGCGCATGATGGAGGCGTCCAGCGCGGCGAGCCGGGTCTCGCGGTCCTGGATTAGTCGCACACCTTCACGCAGGACTTCGCTTTTCGAGCCATAGCGCCCAGTATCGACGAGTTGCTGGATATAGCTTTCGAGCTGTTTTCCTAGTTCGGCGCTGATCATGCGGTCCTCCGTCTGATAGCGAGATAGAATAGGTTCTTTATCAACTATTATCAAGAGACATCATACCCTCTTATGCCACTCCCATGGCCAGCCGTGCAAGGATGGCAATGCTGACTTCGAGGCGATCAAGGAAACGGCGAAGCAAGTTCCGACGATTGTCTCCATTTATCTGGCGCGTCCGGCGATCCTCACAGGAATTCGCGAGCACGCTGCTGCCATCCCCGCTAATTTCGGCGCAAGCGACGCAGCTCTGTTCGACGCAATTGAGGGCAAGAAGAAAGCTGAAGGTAGGCTGCCTTTCGAACTCCCTTCATCGATGGACGAGATGCGCGCGCAGAGATCGGATGTGCCGCACGACAGCCGTAATCCGCTTTACCCGATCGGGTACAATATGGGATACTGACCCATTGGTCTTATTCTTCGACATCCAGATTTCCTTCGCGAGGTGCGGATAGACGGGCCAGTCGGCGTCGTGTCTCACGGGCGGCGAAAAGGATGATTCTGGAAAGTTGTTGGCGCCCTAAGTTCCTTAATTGCCGTTATCCGGACACGGAAATCGCGTAGTCGATGATCTAAACAGGGGCCTTCGCAGACCTGCCCCCCCCCCATTGATTTTGTCTATCGCCTTCGCGTGTAGTTTCACGGTGTTCGTCCATTCGTCGATTGTCAAAGGAGCAAGAGAATTGGTTGTAACCGCATGGCACGACGATAGCGCAAAACGGACGCCTATGCACAGTCGTTCGCTGCTGCAGGAAGGATTTTGCTCGGACGTGGACCCCGGGCCAGCGAAATGACTGGTGCGAGTAACGGAATGGATTCCGCAGCCAGATTAGCAAGTTAGAGCTAATTGACCATCTTCAGAACCATGTCATCCTGTTCTACATTGTCGCGACCCCCTGCTGGCGGCAAGGATTGTACAAGATGCCCCGCGAGAATGCGGGGTTTTTGCCGGCATGTTACTTGAACTGCACTACAAACCACGGCGCCCGAAGCCCGACCTAAGTCCGTCTTTTTCCTAGTAAGATTCGAGCTAGATTTTCTTCATCCTTGTCGAGAGGACGCCAGGGAGGTTTTAGCAATGTTGCTGCGTATCCAGTCGGAACCTCCCTGGCGAAGCAAATAACACTTGCCAAGCTGAGTTAAACCATGTCCAACGCGGTAGTGGAACTAAGTCAGTTTCTCTATCGTTGAAGTAACAGGAAAGCACGGGTGTTCCTCCTATGCGATCCGTTGTCAAGACTTGCCCCGTTTCGCCGGGGCTTTTTTTGTCCGGCATCGTACCGGAACCACATTGGGACAATGAGGTTAACTCACCGGATCGCGGGAGAAAGCCAGTTAGTTCAGTTCGCGTAATGCCTTCCTCTTACGATCCGCTGTTGGGTCGTGCGGAGTCAATTTACCGGTCCGCTCCCAAGCGACGCTCCGCACGGCCCGACGCCTCAAGACATCTGCCAAGTTGAACCTTTGCATTCCCGCCCTACCTTAGCATCGGGGAGTAAGGGCGTTATGATCCCGTCCCAAGTATTCCAAACCCAGAGCGTTTTGAATGAAGCCGAAGTGGCCCTCTGCCAAAGGGTCTTCGATCACGTCGTCTCGGTGAAGCAGATCACCTCGGATCCGCAGCGCCAGGACCTCGCCTGTCGGATTATCCAGTCGTATCAGCACGGCGTGAAGGATGAGGA
>NZ_JBXSOL010000081.1:0-2522 GCF_057784555.1 Rhizobium sp. CNPSo 3670 | reverse complement strand
AGGGCGATATAGTTTGTTGCATTAGACCCGAAACCGAGTGATCTAGCCATGAGCAGGTTGAAGGTTGGGTAACACCAACTGGAGGACCGAACCCGCATCTGTTGCAATAGATTGGGATGACTTGTGGCTAGGGGTGAAAGGCCAATCAAACTCGGAAATAGCTGGTTCTCCGCGAAATCTATTTAGGTAGAGCGTCGAGCGAATACCCCCGGGGGTAGAGCACTGGATGGGCTATGGGGACTCACCGTCTTACTGATCCTAACCAAACTCCGAATACCGGGGAGTACTACTCGGCAGACACACGGCGGGTGCTAACGTCCGTCGTGAAAAGGGCAACAACCCTAACCTCCAGCTAAGGTCCCCAAGTCATGGCTAAGTGGGAAAGGATGTGAGGATCCCAAAACAACCAGGATGTTGGCTTAGAAGCAGCCATCATTTAAAGAAAGCGTAACAGCTCACTGGTCTAAATAAGGGTCTTTGCGCCGAAAATGTAACGGGGCTGAAGCCATGCACCGAAGCTGAGGATGTGTAGCAATACACGTGGTAGCGGAGCGTTCCGTAAGCTGATGAAGGGAGACCCGTGAGGGCTCCTGGAGGTATCGGAAGTGCGAATGTTGACATGAGTAACGATAAAGAGGGTGAGAGACCCTCTCGCCGAAAGACCAAGGGTTCCTGCTTAAAGTTAATCTGAGCAGGGTTAGCCGGCCCCTAAGACGAGGCGGACACGCGTAGTCGATGGGAACCACGTTAATATTCGTGGGCCTGGTGGTAGTGACGGATTGCACAAGTTGTTCTGGTTTATTGGATTATCAGGGCAGCGGAGCGGTTCCAGGAAATAGCTCCACCGTATAGACCGTACCCGAAACCGACACAGGTGGTCAGGTAGAGTATACCAAGGCGCTTGAGAGAACTATGTTGAAGGAACTCGGCAAATTGCACGCGTAACTTCGGAAGAAGCGTGACCCCATTTTACGCAAGTATGATGGGGTGGCACAGACCAGGGGGTAGCGACTGTTTATCAAAAACACAGGGCTCTGCGAAGTCGCAAGACGACGTATAGGGTCTGACGCCTGCCCGGTGCTGGAAGGTTAAGAGGAGAGGTGCAAGCTTTGAATCGAAGCCCCAGTAAACGGCGGCCGTAACTATAACGGTCCTAAGGTAGCGAAATTCCTTGTCGGGTAAGTTCCGACCTGCACGAATGGCGTAACGACTTCCCCGCTGTCTCCAACATAGACTCAGTGAAATTGAATTCCCCGTGAAGATGCGGGGTTCCTGCGGTCAGACGGAAAGACCCCGTGCACCTTTACTATAGCTTTACACTGGCATTCGTGTCGGCATGTGTAGGATAGGTGGTAGGCTTTGAAGCGGGGACGCCAGTTTCCGTGGAGCCATCCTTGAAATACCACCCTTATCGTCATGGATGTCTAACCGCGGCCCGTCATCCGGGTCCGGGACAGTGTATGGTGGGTAGTTTGACTGGGGCGGTCGCCTCCGAAAGAGTAACGGAGGCGCGCGATGGTGGGCTCAGACCGGTCGGAAATCGGTCGTCGAGTGCAATGGCATAAGCCCGCCTGACTGCGAGACTGACAAGTCGAGCAGAGACGAAAGTCGGTCATAGTGATCCGGTGGTCCCGCGTGGAAGGGCCATCGCTCAACGGATAAAAGGTACGCCGGGGATAACAGGCTGATGACCCCCAAGAGTCCATATCGACGGGGTTGTTTGGCACCTCGATGTCGGCTCATCGCATCCTGGGGCTGGAGCAGGTCCCAAGGGTTTGGCTGTTCGCCAATTAAAGCGGTACGTGAGCTGGGTTCAGAACGTCGTGAGACAGTTCGGTCCCTATCTGCCGTGGGTGTAGGAATATTGACAGGATCTGTCCCTAGTACGAGAGGACCGGGATGGACATATCTCTGGTGGACCTGTTGTCCTGCCAAGGGCATAGCAGGGTAGCTATATATGGACGGGATAACCGCTGAAGGCATCTAAGCGGGAAACCCACCTGAAAACGAGTGTTCCCTATCAGAGCCGTGGAAGACGACCACGTTGATAGGCCGGGTGTGGAAGTGCGGCAACGCATGAAGCTTACCGGTACTAATAGCTCGATCGGCTTGATCGTTCTCATTGACTGTGCTCATCAGCCAAAGGCTGATGAAGTGAGTAGTGAATAGGCGGTAGTGATTGGTAAATCGCTCAGCCTCTTCCCTCGCAAGCATCAAAGACGTGTTCAAAACAAACCACTACTGGCTAGTCACTAATCACTAGTCACTCGTGTACCAGCTTCTCAAACAACAAGTTGCGCTTTGCCGACCTGGTGGTTATGGCGGGGTGGCTGCACCCGTTCCCTTTCCGAACACGGCCGTGAAACGCCCCTGCGCCCATGGTACTTCGTCTTAAGACGCGGGAGAGTAGGTCGCTGCCAGGTCTGCCAAACGCAACTCAGTTGATAAAATCTTCTCAATCACAAGCCAACGGCCCAAAGCCGAAACAAAGGGCCGCTCAACGCGGCCTTTCGTGTTATAAT
>NZ_JBXSOL010000080.1:0-2583 GCF_057784555.1 Rhizobium sp. CNPSo 3670 | reverse complement strand
CTACGGGCACCTTCTCCCCGAGGGGAGAAGAGGGGATCGACAGGTTGCGGCATATCAGCCTATTCCGGCCTTCGCTTTGGGCTCAGGGCGTTCGCCGCTGCAATCGATTCACTGGATCGATTGCTGCCGCCTCTGGCGGCACCGGATCAGGGGGTCGCGTCTGCCGCACCCTCTCCCCTTCGCTTTGGGCTCAGGGCGTTCGCAACTGCAATCGATTCACTGGATCGATTGCTGGCGCCTCTGGCGGCACCGCGGCTCACCCACCCGCAATCCCCAGAAGTTCGGCGTCGAGCGCCTTCAGATAATCGCCGGCGATTTCGGCGCTGAGGCCGAGGTCGTGCTGGCCGTAGCGGGAGGCGACGCGGATGTCGACGAAGGTGGTTTCGGCCTCTTCGCGCAGCCGGATCATCATATCGAAGCGCAGGCCGAGGATCAGCGTGCGGGTGGTGGCCTGCAGCGTCACGCCGTTGGCGCCGCGGATCAGCTTGGCGACATCGTCATCATAGGGGCGCGGCGTCGGCACCGGGATGATGCCGGGCGCATCGGTCACGGCCTCGTCGCCGGGGGCGGGCTTTGCCGGCCGGTCCTCGAGATCGCGGTCCGGCTCTGATGTGCCGGTGCTCCTGACGATCGTAAAGCCGCTCTGTTTGGCAACCTTGCGCACCGCTTCCAGCACGCGGTCGAGCGCGCCCTCATAACGCCGGCCGGTCAGTTCCGGATAGGCCTCCATCTGCTTCTCGCGATCTTCAGGCGTCACCACCGGATTGCGCTTCAGCCAGATCTGGTCGGATTTCGGCGGCGATAGCCAGTCCGGTGCCGACACCGGATCGGTGGAGACGTCGTAGATCGCAGGCAGGCTGATGTAGCGTTCGGCGGCCACAGCGCCAATACCAAGCGGAAAGGCGGCATAGATCAGCGCCGCCAGCGCGGCGAGCCCGCCCTCCGCCCCTGTCATCCAGAGGCTGCGCAGGCCGATCGCGGCGAGCAGTGCGGCGAGCAGCGCGCAGCCGGCGGCAAAGATCAAAAGCAGCACCAGATAGGGGGTTGCGAGGCCGCCGAAGCGATGGGCGATGAGCACGGCGAGCGCCAGAACCAGCGAAAACGCCCCGAGCAGCCGCGAAAAGCGGGCGGCGCTGGAAACGGGGCGGTCGTAGCGGATGGCCATCAAACTTACCGGTTGCTCGTGAGCGCCGCGCTATGAACCACGCAAATCGCCATAGACCTGTTTAGAGCATGATGCCGAAAAGTGTGAAGCGGTTTTCGGACGACATCATGCTCTATTTCTTTGATTTAGATCCGGATTCAGATTTCAGGCCGGCCCGGCCTAAAATCATCCGGATCTGGGGCAAGATTCGGCTGAATTGAAACTGTTGTCGCAAGCATATCCGCCGGAATCCACGGCGAAGGCGGAATGGCATTCCGTAAGCCCTTGCTGATATGCCAAAAAAAGGCCATTCTGCCGCGGTTTCATCTCCAGGGTCACGGACAGGAGAGACGCGATGATTTCACCCGAGATAGCAGCAAGGCCGCAGGCGTCTGCGCTTGGCGCGATCGATCACACCGAGCCGTCGCTGCCGATGGAGCTCGTCGAGCTCGAACTGTCGCTCGAAGGTTATGCCGGCGGTGACGCCGGCTTCTGCGAGGCGGTGCGCCAGGCAGCCGGCCGTTCCGGCGGCGAACTGCTGTTCGACCTGCCGGCCGCCGGCCTGATCGAGGATTGCCGGCGCATCGCCGTCTTGCGCATTCCCGATGGCGAGAACATGCGCGTCGTGCTGGCGCTGCTCGATCACAACGGCACCGAGATCCGCATGCAGGCGCCCGACGAGGAGACCGCCCATCTCGTGCGTTTCGCCGACGCCTTCATCGAGGTGCTGGAGCGGATCTGAGCGCGACCTAGCGCCGCTCGGCCGCGGCTTCCGCCAGGCTGCGGAAGGGAAACTTGCGCCCGCATTCGCATTTGATCATGAAGCTTTCCTGGTGGTTGGAAGCCCGCTGCACGCCGAAGCCGCGCGGCAGGTGATCGACCGTGAAACCCGGATGCTTGCGCTTGGGATCGTCGATCTCCGAGGCCTCGGCAAAACCAGCATTGCCGCATTGCGGGCAGTTCAGCTTCTTCGAAAATCGATCGCGGATGGCCATGCTCGGTTCCAGTGTTTTCCGGCCTCCTCATACAGAGGAATCGCCGGCGGCGAAAGTGGAACCATCTGCCTGGGCTGCCGTTCCCTTTTTCAAAAGGAGGCGATCATGCCGAACAGAGACCCGATCCCGACACCGACGACTGACACACCGCGCGGTCCGACGCCGACGCCGGGCGTCCCCGACCGCACCCAGGAAAAACCGCCGCTGACCCCTGCCCAGGACCCGGGCGACACCAAGAACCCGCAAGACCCGCCGCTCGACCCGGCGCTCTTGCCGATCGGCGATCCGGCCGGGGCGGCGTAGCAACACGTCCCCTTTTGCACACCTCACTTTTTTGAGGTTAGCCTCGGCGTCGGCGGCCCCCTCATCCGCCCTACGGGCACCTTCTCCCCGCTGGGGAGAAGAGGGAATCGCGAGGTCGCGGCATAACCCCTTCGCCCCAGC
>NZ_JBXSOL010000079.1:0-2637 GCF_057784555.1 Rhizobium sp. CNPSo 3670 | reverse complement strand
GAGCTATTTAGTAAAGCGACAGTTAGGCCAGTTAGAGATGCGACAGCCTCGCCTCTTGACGCACTGGTCAAAGCCAACGTTGGGAGCAAGGATGACGACCTTCAACCTGGTCGAGACCATGAGCGGTCGGAGTCGTCATGTCCTTTTTGATCACCATGTCGCAGAAAGAATTGCATCGCCTCGAGCTTATCCAGAAGATCCGTGACGAGCGCCTAAGCGTCGTTCAGGCCGCCGAACAGCTCGCGCTTAGTCGAAGTCAGGTCCATCGGCTGCTGCAGGCCTATGACCGGGATGGTCCGGCCGGGCTTGTTTCAAAGAAGCGATCACGCCCAAGCAACCGGCGCCACAGCGAGGAGTTTCGCAATGCGGCGCTGGATCTGATCCGCGAGCGCTATCTGGATTTCGGTCCGACGCTGGCGCGTGAGAAGCTGATCGAGTTGCACCGGATCTCTGTCGCCAAGGAGACGCTGCGGCAATGGATGACCGAGGCTGGCATCTGGGTCTCGCGCCGGGAGCGCAAGAAACGGGTTTTCCAACCACGCGGCCGGCGCGATTGCTTTGGCGAACTGGTGCAGATCGATGGCTCGCATCACTGGTGGTTCGAGAGCCGCGGCCCCAAGTGCGCCCTGCTTGTCTATATCGATGACGCCAGCGGCAAGCTCTTGCATCTTCGCTTTGCCGGATCGGAGAACACGTTCGACTATCTGCATGCGACGAAGGCTTATCTGCAGCAATGGGGCAAGCCGCTGGCTTTCTACAGCGACAAACATGGTGTCTTTCGATCGACGCATCCGTCGAAGAAGGACAGGACAAGCGGTCTGACGCAGTTCGGCCGGGCGCTCTATGAGCTCAACATCGATATCATCTGCGCCAACACCCCTCAGGCCAAGGGTCGGGTGGAACGTGCCAACCAGACATTGCAGGATCGGCTGGTCAAGGAGATGCGGCTTCGCGGCATCGATACGATCGAGGCTGCCACTGCCTATGCGCCTGAGTTCATGGCGGATTTCAACGGGCGCTTCGGCAAGCCGCCACGCAATCCGAAAGACATGCACCGACCGCTGGTCAACCACGAGAACCTCGATGGTGCCATGTGCCGGAAGGAAGTCCGCACGCTGTCGCAATCTCTGACGCTACGCTACGAGAAGGTGTTGTTCATTCTCAATCCGACCGAGATTTCCAGGCCACTGGCTGGCCAGAAAGTGATCGTCTGCGACTACCCGGACGGACGGCTCGAGATCATGCACGAGAGCTTTTCCCTGCCCTACAGGACCTTCGATACGTTGCGCTCGGTGCATCGTGCGGAGGTCGTCGACAACAAGCGGCTGGACGACATGCTGTCGATCGTCGCCGAGTTGCAAGCCGGCCGAGAACAGCAACGCAGCAAGAGTGGTCCCCGACGCACCGGGCAGAGGGATCATATGTTTGGCATTCGGGACGGTAGCACAGCCAACGGCTATCAGAAGCGGGACGCAAGCCGAGGACAGATTACATGAACGATCCGGCGGTGATTGCACGGCGAGAGAAAGCGTTATTGAGGCAACCAGCGGCGGAATAAAGATCGTCAGTGCACGCCGATGTCGCTTTGCGTATCCGATTCCAGCTGCAGGCATGCGGACCAAAGCGGTGTCTTGTGGAAGGATCCGTCCTGGAAGAGTGTGAGCCCCTCTCTTACTTCATAGAGCAAGCCGAGCCAGCACAAGCGCCGTAAGACGCCGTATTTTAGATCGGATTTCAGCTTCCAGGCTTCCAGGGTCATTTCGGCTTCCGAAAGAGGCGCCAGATCTGGATAGAGGATTTTCACAACCTCCATTGGCGTGCAACCTTCTCTGGCCTTGATATTGAGAAGATTGAGGAACATGCGCCACCAGCGCAACCGCGCTTGCACCTCCTGTTCCCGCTCGGTGGCGTGGATGTAGGAATAGAGATAATCCGTGGCGACCAAATCGAAGAAGGCGTTAGGGTTCACCAGAAACTCGCGGCCGCGTCTGGTTGGCAGCAGCACATCCTTTCTCCGGCGTAGAAGCTTCAGATGGCGGGTCATGTCGCGCACGACCCAAAGCGGTGGCATGTCGCTTTCATTGAGCACCTTGTTCATGCTGTAGAGATCTTCGGCTGTGAACCCTGGCCAAAGGAAGTGCACAGCGGCCCAATGCACGAACTTGCGGCTCATGGCGCCGGTCGCCGTCAATCCTATGCCACCCTCACCGTCAGCATAGGCAACGGACAGAAGCATGCCGCGAACAAGTGGTGACAGCGCGGCGACATTGACGTCACCCTGCAGTTTGATTTCCGGAAGCATCGTGCGACTTTGATCCCTACCCCGCCCCTATGCAGGTGCGCACGAGTATCAGCCGGCGACGAAACAATTGCTACTGAGAAAGCTAAAGCCGAAGAGGAGCATCATCACCCGCCCCCGCTCCGCCCTTTCAACCCGGCCCAGCCGGTCGGATCGGGGGCCGATCCGAGCAGCCAGTGTCGCGTTTCTAATCGGTTGGCAGAGTCGCATTCCTAATCAGCTTTGACAATTGGGCGCGCGCTCTGACCGCCGCTCCGGTGACTTCCGCTTCTGGGTGAACGTTTTCAAACATCTGAGCACAGAGGAGACCACCACATCCCCAGCGTGAAAGCGAGTAG
>NZ_JBXSOL010000078.1:0-2738 GCF_057784555.1 Rhizobium sp. CNPSo 3670 | reverse complement strand
CGTCTGCCATTACGCGCTCGATCATTTCGGGATCGCATTGTTCATCGACCAAGAACTGTCGGATTCCTCCGTCCCATGTCCTGATGTCGGCCAGGAGTTCCTGGAGGCATTCAATGCCCCGATCGGTGAAGCCGGTTGTGCCGTCCTCTGTCCCGTCGTGGACGTGGACCATTTCGCCGTAGTCAATGTTATCTGAGTTGGCGGAGATTTCTCTGAGCAGTTCAAGGTTTTCGCCGATCATGGCGGCGACGTCTTTGATCGTGTAGATATGCAATGAGCGAGCCATCAAGCGGCCTTTTGCGCAGTGGAGACCGTCGGAAGCATATTCCACGGCAACAGGTCTTCAAGCCTGTCTACCGGGTAATCTTTGATCCGGGTTAGGACGTCCGTGAGGTAGGTCTCGGGATTGTGGCCATGCAGTTTGGCCGTTTCAATGATGGTCAGGATATTCGCGATGCGCTCGCCGCCCTTGTCCGAGCCGGCGAATAGCCAATTTTTTCTTCCGATTCCGAGGGGGCGCATCGCACGCTCAGCGATATTGTTGTCGATCTCAACGCGCCCGTCGTCGACGTAAACGCTCAATGCTGCCCACCGCGACAGGGCGTAGCGCATCGCCTCCGCCATTTTTTGTTTCTGCGGCAACGTCTGCAGCGTATCCTCGATCCAGACCTTCAGGTCCCTCAGGATGGGCCTGGCATGTTCCTGGCGCAGTGCGCGTCGCTCGTCGGCCGGCATGCCGCGGATACGATCCTCGATATCGTAGAGCGCGCCGATGCGTGCCAGCGCTTCCTCGGCGACCGGTGACGGCTTGAGTTTGATCACATCATGGAACTTGCGGCGCACATGCGCCATGCACGCAGCCTCGATGATTTGGTTGCCGTAAAGCTTCTTATAGCCACCATAGCCATCGGCATGCATCACGCCGCTGAAGTCAGCGAGGTGGTCGGCCGGATGCGCGCCCTTGCGGTCGGGGCTATAATAGTAGGCAATGGCTCTGGGGGTTGGA
Organism: Rhizobium sp. CNPSo 3670; assembly: GCF_057784555.1. Classification (NCBI taxonomy): domain Bacteria; kingdom Pseudomonadati; phylum Pseudomonadota; class Alphaproteobacteria; order Hyphomicrobiales; family Rhizobiaceae; genus Rhizobium; species Rhizobium sp. CNPSo 3670. Next base: position 1,732 of record NZ_JBXSOL010000078.1, on the reverse strand, counting down.
TCTTGATAACCACTGCCATCGAAGACATAGACCCAGACCCTGCCGGTTTTCGTCTTTCCTCGCCCAGGGTCGAGAACATCGACCGGGGTATCGTCCGTATGTATTCTATCAACCGCGGCGATGTGGGCCCTGATCAGCAAGATGAGGGGCGAAAGCAGTACGGACACACGGCCCATCCAGTCCGCCATGACGGACCGGGAGATGTCTATCCCTAGCCGGTCGTACATCTCGGATTGACGGTAGAGCGGGATGTGATCGTCGAACTTGGCGACCATGATATGGGCGAGCAACCCCGGTCCGGGCTTGCCCCGCTCGATCGGCAACGTCGGCATTTCGCCGGACACCGTCGTATCGCAGTCCTTGCAGATCATGCGCTTTTCAATGTGGCGGACAATCTTCACGGACGCCGGTACGTGCTCCATCACCTGCACCACCTTGTCAGCCGCCTTGAGGAAAGACGTGCCACCACAGGCTGGACAACTGCAGGGCGCCGCATAGACCAGCTCTTCGGTTGGCAGGTCATCCGGCAGAGGTTTGCGCTTCGGCTTACCAAGTGCGTCATCCAACTCCGGCAAAGGGGCTTTCCCGGAGCGCATCTCAGCCTCGGCGCGGGAGGCCTCGATCTCCTCCAGCATCAGCTCAAATTGCTCGATCTTCCGATCTATCTTTTCTGAAGAAGGGCCATGCTGCCGATGGCGGAGCAGATCCAACTGCGCGCGCAGAATGCTGATGATGGAGTCGCGTTTGACGACCTGGGCTTCTTGCTCGCTGAGTTTCGCCGCCTGTTCAGCGACGAGCGCGCGCAAAGCAGAGAGCTCGTCCTGACTGTCCAGCGGCGTTGTTTCCATGCCCGCAAACGTAGCCGATTTGCGCCTGCAGCGCTAGTTTTTTGCCCGGATTTCCCTTGTAAAATAAGGCTTTTACGCCGTTCGGCCTGGAGCGGAAGTCCACGCTGGTCGACGCCAGTCGATACCCTCGATAAGCATGGAAAGCTGGGCCTGTGTCAGGGGCACAACGCCATCCTTCGCCGTCGGCCAAGGAAAATATCCGCGCTCAAGAACCTTGTAGAAAAGGCAGAACCCTTGGCCATCCCACCATAAGAGCTTGATCCGATCAGCGCGCTTGCCGCGGAATCCGAAGATAGCGCCGGACCCTGGCGCCTCCTTTATGACCGTCTCGGCCAGCGTCGATAGACCATCAATTCCACGCCGCATATCGGTCACCCCGCAGGCCAGATAGACCCGCACATTCCCTGAAGGCCCGATCATGCCGCCTCCACACAGGTGATCAACGACGCGAGCATCTTCAGTTCAAGGTCGGCCGGAACCTTCAAGCAACGGCCATTTCGTAGCAAGATCTCGATGACCGTTGGCGCTGGCGGAGTGTCACGCGCTTGCGCAAGGCCCACTTCCTCGACGAGCTCGACCGGAAGGAACGTTGCCGGTGCGCTGATACGGCTAAATGACTGCCGCCACAAACGGATCTGAGCCGGATAGATATCATGGCGGCGAGCCACATCACCAATGCGAACGCCAGGCTGATCCGCTTCCGCCAATATCCCCAGCTTAGCCTCGTCCGACCATCGCCGCCTACGCTCAATGCCGGAAATGATCTCCATTCGAGCCATGCCAACCTCTTCGATCTGGTATTAACGTCAGCACTAATGCTGGTTCTAATGCCAGAACATCGCCCGATTTGCCCGATCAGCAAAATCCGCTCGCCGGACGCTCAC
>NZ_JBXSOL010000077.1:0-3156 GCF_057784555.1 Rhizobium sp. CNPSo 3670 | reverse complement strand
CCGGCAAGGCCGACAACAGCCGCTATGCCGCTGTCGCCGGTGACATGGCGGATGGCATCGACCTGTTCCGCGTCGAGCCGAAAAGGATGTTTGGGATCGCCGCTCTCGACGCGCTCGATCGCCGCATCGACCTGCCGAGCCGAAACGCCGAAGCCTGCTTGCTCCGAAAGAACCCGCACCGACTGCGCCATGTCGTATTCGATGCGCAGCATGCCCCGAGTGGTGAAGACTGCCGGATCTGCGACCTTAAGCGTTTCTCGGTCGAACTCTTGCGGCTTCAGCATCACAAGTTCATCCGACGCCATCAGCCGGGCGCGGATATTGGTGAAGTCTGCCGGATCGTCGACATATCGATGCAGCGCCTTGGCGATATCCTTCTCGTCGAAAGTCGAGCGCTCATTTCCGAGCTGCTTCAGCAAAAGCTCCGGCTCCGCCAGCAGCCGGTCGGCCATCTCGTGGCGGCGCGCGAGATCGGCTGGCGCGAAATAGAGCTCCCTCCTCTTTCGCGCCAACGCCGCCTTCTCCGGCCTGAGATGCCTTTGCGCAATGCCGTCGAAACCCTGCTCGGCATAGGAGCGGCCATCGAGCCGGATCTCATGACCGGCGAGCGCCAGATGCCGGTTGGCCGTTTCAGCCCAGGCGATCTTCCAGGCCTTCAAGGTTTCCTTGTCGCCCGCCCAGCGCTCATAGACGATCTTGCCGGTTTTTTTGCGACGTAATGGCTCGCCATTTTCGCCCAAAACGGGAGAGTTTTTTGGACCAAAGCCATCTTCGGACAACGCCCGCAATGTGGTCATTATATGGATGTGTGGGTTGCCCTCCTTGTCGTGATAGGCCCAATCGGCGACAATTCCCGTCGCGGTAAGAGTGTCCCGCACAAATTCGCGCACCAACGCGATGTTCTCCACCCTCGTCAGTTCCTCCGGCAGAGCGATGATCAGCTCGCGGGCGAGTCTCGCGTTCGACTTCGTCTCGAAGGCCTCGACGGAATTCCACAGTGCCTCGCTGGCCCAGGCAACTGACTTGCCGTCGACTCTCTCGTGCAGCCAAGCGGGGATCTGCTCCGGAAGCGCCAGTTCCTCATGCACCAGCTCTGGACCACCGCCCCGATAGCTGAAAGATCTGCCCACTTGGTGATCCGTCATCCGTGTGCGATGGCGATAGGCGGCGGCCGCGACGACGCTGCGTCCTGAACCCCTGCTGATCACCTGCGCCCTGACAAACATGATCGCCAATGATATCTCCCCACCCTTGAAAATCGCTACCGGAAACAGACCGGACGCAAGGCTACCGCCACGTCCAGAATGTGTTTCGAGACGGCTTTTGCAGCGTGTGATTTAGGTCATGAGAACTTAAGCGATTTTACTGTCTATTTCAAGTTAGTATAACAGGCGAGTTTTTGAAATGCCTGTTATAAGCTCCTCTAGAGCGAGGCACCCAGTGACCCACGCATGAAAAGCGCTTTAGAAACCCAGGCAAACGGGCTTGGCCGTGCTGAATTTGTCGTAGACGGTGCAGGATCTTTCGCCTATCGATGGTGCAATGAAGTCGTCCCTCAACCATATGCCGCTCCGGAAACAACGCGAGATGGGCCGCGTCCTGGAGATCCTCCACGAGGAATTCGAGGATGCACTCAAAGACGGCACGGCGGAATTCAAGAAGCGCGGCCGGATCTTAAAGATCATCCTGTTCGGCTCCTACGCCAAGGGCGGCTGGGTGGATGAGCCTTTCACGATGAAGGGTTATCGTTCGGATTTCGATCTCCTCATCATCGTCAACAACCGCAAGCTCTGTGAGTTCGCCGAGTACTGGCACAAGGCCGCCGACCGGCTGATCCACGACAAGGCGATCGAAACGCCGGTAAGCTTCATTGTCCATTCTAGGCGTGAGGTGAACGCCTATCTCAGGGAAGGACAGTATTTCTTCTCCGACATTCGCAAGGAAGGCATCGTTCTGTATGAACTCGATGATGAGCCGCTTGCAGAGCCCAAGCCATTCTCACCAGCCGACCGCATTCGGGTCGCAAAAGAACATTTTCAGGAACGACTGGAGGCAACGCAGGAGTTTTTTGAGTTGGCAGAGCATGCTCGCGTCAAACATTACAAGAAGCGAGCTGCATTCCTCTTTCATCAAGCCTTAGAGCAGGCTTACTCCTGTGTGCTGCTGACGCTCACCAATTATGGTCCACCGTCTCACAACATCAAATTCCTGCGCTCGCTCGCCGAGGAACAGGACCGACGGCTGGCCGAGGCATTTCCGCGCGATCAGCATCGGGAACGGGCCTGGTTCAATACCCTGAACGAGGCATATGTGAAGGCGCGATACTCGAAGCATTTCGAGATCAGCGAGGAGGCCCTCGGATGGCTCGCAAAACAAACCGCTTTTTTGCTTGATCTCGTCAAGACAATTTGCTCCGAGCACCTCGCGAAGCTTCAGCGGCACTCGCAATGATGTCCCGTAAGTTCGGTCGTCGCTACCAGATTTGCCGAGGCGAATGCGGACATTCTAGTGTCGGTCAGCTTCAACATGAATCCAAGAGGATTCCTTTTCAGCTTCGCTTGTGATTCAACATCATTGCTGGTGGGAGGCCAGCAATGATGGCGCGACCTCTCTCCGTGGATTTGCGCAAGCGCATTGCTGACGCTTGCCGAGGGATGCCGGTGCGGGCGGCCGAAGCCCGAACTGCCGTCAAGCAAACAAGAAGTCCCACGACTGCAGGCTTGAAAGAGCGACATTCCTTAACGTTATGGTGTTGTCGGAATCGGCCATGATAATTGTATCACTTCCGGACTGCTCGGTTGCGGCAAATAGCGATTCCCAGTCGGCGAATATATTGTGATCGATCGAGATCGCGTCATGTGCGGAGCCGGTTGCCACGAAGTTTGTGATCGTATCGTGGCCCCAGTTCGACGAATAAACGAAGACGTCGGCTGCCGCTCCGCCAGTGAGGGTATCGTTGCCGGCGCCACCGGTCAGCGTATTGGAACCGCTGCCCCCGACGATAACATTGTTCAGCGCATTCCCAGTTCCGGCAAAGGGCCCCGTTCCGATAAATGTGAGGTTCTCGACATTAGTCCCTAATATGTAGGCGGCCAGATTCGCGCGAACCGTGTCAATCCCCTCATTGGCCGCTTCGGTGACGATGTCGCCGGCATT
>NZ_JBXSOL010000076.1:0-4331 GCF_057784555.1 Rhizobium sp. CNPSo 3670 | reverse complement strand
TTGAGGGGCCGCCAAGCTCACGACATCACCAACACCAAAAGGCCCCGCTGCTAACGGGGCCCTTCCAGCTCGGTCCATCGGACGAGATTACATCCAGTAGGGCGGCACGCCGTAATAATCATACACCCGGCGGCCATTATCGTTGTACCAAGTGTCGTCATCGTCCGAATAGCTGGGTGCGCCTTCGATCTGCTCCTTGGTCAGGTCGATTCGATAACCGTCCAGCTGGGTGTCGTAGTTCAGCTTTTCCCAAGGCAGCGGATAGTGGTCGTGACCGATGCCCAGGAAGCCGCCGAAGCTCAGCACGGCATAGGCGACGCGTCCATCACGCTTGCCGATGATCAGGCGTTCGATCGAGCCGATATGCCGGCCATCAGGGCCATAGACTCGGGTGCCTTCGACGCGGTCGCTGGCGATCAGCGAATGCGTTTCCTTGGTGTTCGGGTCACGGCGGCTGGCGTCGGTGTCCTGATTCAACATTTGAACCTCCTTTGGGTGTTTCCTCATGGTTGGTATGAACGGTCAACGCCATTGCGGACTCAAAGTTCCCACCCTTTCGACGACGCGATGGGCTATTGTTGACGTTTACGTCAAGGTTAGTATAGCTTCATACGGCTTGAACCATACAGGCAATGGCATAAGCTGCGGGACTGGAAGATGGAGGATGCTTCCGGTCAATTGCGGACCGGTCGACCACGATTCGATCGGCGCGGTGGCCGCAAGGGAGAGAGACACGATGAGCAGCATTTCCGTCCATCCGAACGGAGCAAAAGCGGACAAGCCCTGGCTTGCCACCTATCCCGATATGGTTCCGGCCGAACTGCCGCCGCTGGAACATGCCTCGCTCGCCGAACTTCTGGAAAAATCCTGCGCCCGTTACGCCGACCGGACGGTTTTTTCGAGCATGGGCAAGGCGATGAGCTATCGCGAGCTCGAAAGCCAGACGCGCAAGGTCGCCGCCTGGCTGCAGAGCATCGGCCTCGAGAAAGGCGACCGCGTCGCGGTGATGATGCCGAATGTGCTGCAGAACCCCGTCGCCACCTATGCGATCCTGCGGGCCGGCCTGGTGGTCGTCAATGTCAATCCGCTCTATACGCCGCGCGAACTCGAACACCAGTTGCGGGATTCCGGCGCCAAGGCGATCTTCGTGCTGGAGAATTTCGCCCGCACCGTCGAGCAGGTCCTCAACAAGACCGACCTGCGCCATGTCGTCGTCACCTCGCTCGGCGAAATGCTGGGGCCGAAGGGGCTGATGGTCAATTTCGTCGTGCGCAAGGTCAAAAAGCTCGTTCCCTCCTGGTCGATCCCGCAGCATAAGAGCTTCAGTCAGGTGCTCAGCGAAGGCGCAAGGAAAAGTCTCCAGCCGGTCGCGCTGACGGGTGGAGACATCGCCTTCCTGCAATATACCGGCGGCACAACGGGCGTTGCCAAGGGCGCGGTGCTGACACATCAGAACCTGCTCGCCAACAAGCTGCAGCTGTCGCTGTGGCTGCGGTCGGCTTTCCAGCGCAAGAAGCAGCCGGAGGTGCTGAATTTCCTCTGCGCGCTGCCGCTCTACCACATCTTCGCGCTGACGGTGAATTCGCTTATGGGCATGTCGCTCGGCGCCCACAATATTCTGATCGCCAATCCGCGCGACATTCCCGGCCTCGTCAAGGAGTTCGGAAAGTCCAACATTCACATCTTCCCCGGCCTCAATACGCTGTTCAACGCGCTGATGAACAATGCCGAATTCGCCAAGCTCGATTTCTCCTCGCTCGTCATGTCGCTTGGCGGCGGCATGGCTGTCCAGCGCCCGGTCGCCGAGCGCTGGCTTGCTATGACCGGCACTTCGATAACGGAAGGCTACGGCCTTTCCGAGACATCGCCTGTCGCCACCGCCAACCGCTTCGATTCGGTCGAGTTCACCGGCTCGATCGGCCTGCCGCTGCCCTCCACCGAACTCGACATTCGCGACGAGGACGGCCGTTCGCTGCCAGCAGGGGAAATCGGCGAGATCTGCATCCGCGGGCCGCAGGTGATGGCCGGCTACTGGCAGAAGCCGGAGGAAACGGCGCGGGTGATGACATCAGACGGCTATTTCCGCTCGGGAGACATGGGCTTCATGGACGAGCGCGGTTACACCAAGATCGTCGACCGCAAGAAGGACATGATCCTCGTCTCCGGCTTCAACGTCTATCCGAACGAGATCGAGGAAGTCGCCGCCATGCATGCCGGCATCCTCGAAGCCGCGGCGATCGGCGTGCCGGACGGGCACTCCGGCGAGGCGGTCAAGCTCTTCGTGGTCAGAAAGGATCCGAACCTGACGGAAGCGGAGGTAAAGGCCCATTGCATCGCCAACCTCACCAATTACAAGCGCCCGCGTTTCATCGAATTCCGCACCGAACTGCCGAAATCGCCTGTCGGCAAGATCCTGCGCAAGGACTTGCGCGGCTGAATTTGACAAGCGGGTGAAATTAGCAGCCATCTGCTTCCCGCGGGTGGCTTTTTTCATATTGAAGCGACGGCTGAACTTGATTTGCGCCTGAGAAAGCGAATAGTTTCCGCAACCTTTCCGCCTCAAAAGGAGCCTCCCATGAACGCCATCGTCGAACAGCTGAAGAGCACTGCTGATGCCACCAAGGCGACCGATCTCCGCGCCGCCTTCGCCGCCGATCCGCAGCGCTTTTCGCGCTTTTCCGTCTCGCTCGACGATCTGCTGATGGATTATTCCAAGACGGCGGTGAATGACGAGATCCTCAAGCTCTTGGTCAGGCTCGCCGAAGAGGGCGGCGTCGAAAAGAAGCGCGAGGAGATGTTCTCCGGCAAGGCCATCAACTTCACCGAGGACCGCGCCGTCCTGCATACCGCGCTGCGCAACCGGTCCAACACGCCTGTCCTCGTCGACGGCAAGGACGTCATGCCTGACGTCAATGCCGTGCTTGCCGCCATGGGCAAGTTTGCCGACGACATCCGCTCCGGCACGCTGAAGGGTGCCACCGGCGAGGCGATCACCGACGTCATCAATATCGGCATCGGCGGCTCGGATCTCGGCCCCGTTATGGCGACTCTGGCGCTTGCCCCCTTCCATGACGGCCCGCGCGCCCATTTCGTCTCCAATATCGACGGCGCTCATATCGCCGATATCCTGAAGCTGGTGCAGCCGGAGACGACGCTCTTCATCGTCGCCTCTAAGACATTCACGACAGTCGAGACGATGACCAATGCGCAGACGGCGCGCAATTTTATTGCCAAGGCGCTCGGCGAAGCAGCCGTGCAGCACCATTTCGCCGCCGTCTCGACGGCGCTCGACAAGGTCGCCGCCTTCGGCATCGACAGTGCCCGCGTCTTCGGTTTCTGGGACTGGGTCGGCGGCCGCTATTCGATCTGGTCGGCGATCGGTTTGCCGCTGATGATCGCCATCGGCCCGGAGAATTTCGGCAAGTTTCTCGACGGCGCGCACGCGGTCGACAATCATTTCCGTAAGGCGCCGGTTACCGAGAACCTGCCGATGCTGCTCGGCCTGATCGGATTCTACCACCGCAATGTGCTCGGCTACCCGACCCGCGCCATCCTGCCCTACGACCAGCGCCTGTCGCGTTTCCCGGCCTATCTGCAACAGCTCGACATGGAATCTAACGGCAAGGGCGTCACCGTCGACGGTACGCCGGTCGAGGGCAATTCCGGCCCGGTCGTCTGGGGCGAACCCGGTACCAATGGCCAGCACGCCTTCTATCAGCTCATTCACCAGGGCACGAGCATCATTCCGGCCGAGTTCATGATCGCCGCCAATGCCTTCGAGCCGGAACTGCGCCACCAGCACCAGCTCTTGATCTCCAACGTGCTTGCCCAGTCCGAGGCGCTGATGAAGGGTCGCACCTTCGCGGAAGCCAAGAAGCAGCTGACCGACAAAGGCATGGACGACAAGAAGGCCGATTTCATCGCGCCGCACCGCGTCTTTGCCGGCAACCGGCCGTCGATCACCTTCGTCTACGACAAGCTGACCCCTTACGCCCTCGGCCGCCTGATCGCGCTCTACGAACATCGCGTCTTCGTGGAAGGCGTGCTCTTCCGCATCAACTCCTTCGACCAGTGGGGTGTCGAGCTCGGCAAGGAACTGGCGACCGGCCTGCTGCCCGTCGTCGAGGGCAAGCAGAGCGCGGCGAGCCATGATTCCTCCACCCAGGGCCTGGTCGCGGCGCTGGCGAAGCTTGCGAAGTAAATATGGAGAGGTTTTTGCCCTGTCGCCCCTCACCCTAACCCTCTCCCCGTAAACGGGGCGAGGGGACGTGCCCTGTGAAAACTGGGTGGGGGACGGAGAGGTCGCGGCATGTTCCCTTCTCCCCGCGGGC
>NZ_JBXSOL010000075.1:0-4976 GCF_057784555.1 Rhizobium sp. CNPSo 3670 | reverse complement strand
TAATCCCGCCAACATGTTCGTCGCCGACTTCATGGGCTCGCCGGCGATGAACCTGGTGAAGGCCTCGGTCGAGAACGGCGCCGGCGGCCTTGCGGTCTCGCTCGAGCGGCCGAACGCCGCCCCGCTGAGGCTTCCCGTCTCGATGACCGGCAACGGCCTTTCCTCCTATGCCGGCCGGCAGGTGATCTTCGGCATCCGCCCCGAGGCGCTGACCGACCCCGACGGCGCCGACCGCAATGCCCGCTCGCTCACCGAAGGCGACTGCCTGATCGAGGTTGTCGAACCGGCCGGTTCCGACACCTTCGCCGTCACCAAGCTCGGCGGCAAGGAAGTCGTCGCGCGCCTGCGCGCCGATGCAGGCATCGCGCCCGGCCAGCACACGCGCCTCGCCTTCAATCTCGACAAGGCTGTGTTCTTCGATCCGGAAACGCAGGCGCGGATCGCATAAGGTGGAGCGCCGTGCGTCCGATAAGATGCGCCAAGGGCGCTCCATCTCGATTTTCGGGTTATGCGTTAGGCGACGGCCGTTAGGTTGAGGGTCGCCGGCGCGAAACGTGAGGAGACCGCTTCGACGGTGATTTCTCCCACCAGCCCCGTCGCCTCCAGCCAGAAGCCTGATGTGCCGCCCTGCAGCGGCACATTGGTTGGGCCGACGATCTTTGCCGGGCCATGCACCTTCAGCGAAATGCTGTCGTTCATGAACGGCAGGCGATTCCCGCACTGATCGAGGGCACGGATGATGACACGCGTGCTGTCACGTTCGCGGGCTTTCAGCGTGCCGGCGTCGGCCACGATTTCCAGCGTCGTCGGCAAGGGATCGGCCGCCAGCCTCAGGCTGGCCACGGGCGTGCCGTCGATATAGCCGGTGAGGGTGCCGTCGATCCATTCGAGTCCCCAGGTGCCGAGCTCATCTGATGTGAAGTGCCTGTGGTCGAGCACAACAGGCGGATGCGGCAGGTGCGGGTAATTCTCACGATCCGGACCGATACGTTTGCTGAGCCCGCCATATTGCAGTTCCACCTCGTCGCAATTGGTCAGGATGATCAGCGGCAGCACGCCGCCGATATTGCGCTCGCCGCGCGCCCAGAAGGTAACGGGCTTCATGACGATCTCTTCGGAAGGATCGCACTGGCTGATATAGACATAGGCCGCGAATTTCGGTTCGCGGAACATGTCCATGACGCCGTGATAGCAAATGCGATCGCCGGAGCCGAAATCCTTGTGGGTATTGTAATCGAACATGCACCAGCCGATGGCGCCGGAAATATCCGGATCGCCGTAGGCGGCATTCAGCACTTCGAGATGACGGCGCACATGCTCGGCCTGGCGCTGTTCCTGATCGTAGATCTTGGTCGGGTGCATATGGCCGTTGAACTCGGTGATGAGGTACGGCACCTTATGTGACAGCCCGGTATTTTCCTGCTGGGTGCGGAGCGCGGTGCGCGGGCGGTTGGAGCCCGGCAGTTCCTCGTTGCCGAGGATGAAGTCGTTCATCGTGTAGACGTCTTCGAGCAGCTCGCTCTCGGTGATGTAACGCACGCCGCCGGTCTGGCGGGTGCTGTCGAGCTCACGGGCCAAGCGGTTGGTCTCCACGTAGAAGTCGTGGCTATCCTGCGACTCGTTGATGCGCACGCCCCAGATGATGATCGAGGGATGGTTCCAGTCGCGCTCAATCATGCGGCGGACGTTCTCGATCGATTCCTTCTGCCAGTCGGCATCGCCGATATGCTGCCAGCCGGGGATTTCCTCGAAGACCAGGAGGCCAACGGTATCGCAACGGTCGAGGAACCATTTTGACTGCGGGTAATGCGAGGTGCGGACGATATTGCACTTCAGCACGCTCTTCATGATGTCGGCGTCGCGTTCCTGGGCGGAACGGCCGGCGGCGTAACCGACATAGGGGAATGCCTGATGGCGGTTGAGGCCGCGCAATTTCAGCGGCTTGCCATTGAGGCGGAAACCTTCGGGGGTGAATTCGGCGGTACGGAAGCCGAAACGGGTAGAGAGACGGTCGGAGCCGTGCTCGGTCCTGATTTCGACGGAGATTTCGTAGAGCGCTGGATTGCTAATGTCCCAGAGCGCGATGCCGGTGAGGCCGCCGAAGGAAAGTCGGGTTTGCTCGCCGATCGTTTCGGTCGCGGCGGTGGCGATCACGGCGCCGTCGGCCTGCTTCAGCGTGGCGGTGACCGTTGCAGAGAAATTGCGGCCTTCGGGATTGGCAATATCGACGCGGACGGTCGCGGATTTCTCAGGGGCGAGAACGTCTGATGTTTCGATCTTGAGATTGCGGATCGAGACCGGGTCGGTGACCTTCAGCCAGACGTCGCGGTAGATGCCGGCATAGGTCAGGTAATCGATGCGGCCGCCGAAGGGTGGAATGGCAGGATTTTCGCTGCCGTCGATTTTCACGGTCACGAGGTTTTCGCCCTTGACCAGCCTGCCGGTAAGGCGGGCCTCGAAGGGAGTATAGCCGTCCTTGTGGGCGATGATCTCCTCGCCGTTCAGATAGATGACGCTATCGGCCATCGCGGCGTCGAAGATCAGCGAAACCTCGCGGCCCTCGAATTCCGGCAGCCAGCGCAGCACCTTCTGATAGGTGAAGGCGCGCTGATAGCTCTTTTCATCGAAATAGTTAAAGGGCAGTTCGACGGCGGTGTGGGGCAGGCTGACCGGCTTGGCGGCATCGAAGTTTTCGAGCAGGCGCTGGCCGAAGCCCTCGTGGAAACTCCAGCCCTCGTTGAAGGAAACGACGGAACGCATCTTAGGCTCTCCGGATCGTAGCATCAGGAGCCGTGCGGCTCCCTTTGGCGCATGAAAATCGGATCATCGGGTATTCCTCCTTGATGCAATGAGGCGCGAGCGCTCCAGCGCGTCGCATCAAAACTGATTCATGCGATGCGCTTTAGCTTTTTTCGTGCAGGCCGTCATCCGGAACCGCTGCCGCCCCTTGCAGATGACGCTCCGGGGCAACACCGTCCTATCAGACGACGGCGATATCGTCAGGCATGCCTGTCCAACGCACGGCGCTGTGCTCCATAAACTACGGATATTGTACGCCGTTCGTCTTTGTATAGATCGAATAGACCGAACGGGTCGCGGTGATGAACAGCCGGTTCTTCTTAGGGCCGCCGAAGGTGAGATTGGACACCGTCTGCGGCACCTTGATCTTGCCGAGCAGCGTGCCATCGGGTGAGAAGCAATGCACACCATCACCCGCGCTTGTCCAAAGGTTGCCGCCGATATCGAAACGAAAACCGTCGGGATGGCCGGCATCGAGGCTGCAGAAATAGCGGCTGTTGGCAAGCGTTCTGCCGTCCACGACATCAAAGACCCGGATGTGGCATGGCACTTCGTGTTTGCCCGAGCCGGAATCGGCGATGTAGAGTTTCGTTTCATCGGGCGAGAAGGCAAGGCCGTTCGGCTGGATGAAATCTTCGACGACGGCGTCGATTGCGCCGCTTATCGGGTCGATCCGGTAGACGTTGCGGGTCGGCTGTTCGGGCTCGGCCTTGTGGCCCTCGTAGTCCGAGAGGATGCCGTAGGTCGGATCGGTGAACCAGATCCCGCCGTCCGAATGGACGACAACGTCATTTGGCGAATTTAATCTCCTGCCCTGGTAGCAGTCGGCGAGGACGGTGATGCTGCCATCGAATTCGGTGCGGGTGACCCGGCGGCCGCCATGTTCGCAGGAGATGAGCCGGCCCTGTTTGTCGCGGGTATTGCCGTTGACATAGTTTGAGGGCGAGCGGAAGACGGAGACCGTCCCATCCGGTGTCCAGCGCATCATGCGTTCGTTCGGGATATCGCTCCAGAGAAGGCAGTTCAGGTCGGAAAACCAGACCGGGCCCTCCGTCCAGCGGCAGCCGGAATAAAGCTCATCGAGGGCGGCGCTGCCGATAACCAGAGCGGCGAAACGGTCATCGCGGACCTCATAAAGCGGATTGTCAGCCACGCCAGTTCCTCCCTGAATGCTGCTGTCTTTCTCCTAGCGACAAATCCTCCCAGCGACCAGAGCGCGGCAACGGGAAATTTGAGGGCTCGGGTTTTCTCAGAGAGCGGCGACCGGATGCGGCGAGCCGTCGTAAGCACCCCAGATCGATTGATCGAAACAGATGACTGAGCCGGTCATCAGGCCGGATTCCGCCGATGACAGGTAGGCGCAGGCGCGCGCCACCTCGTGTGGATCGACGAGCCGGCCGAAGGGCTGATTCGCCGCTGCCTTCTCCAGCCAGTCTGCAGGTGCATCGTGATATTCGCGCTGAATGCGATCCTCGCCTTCGGAGGCCATCCAGCCGATGTTGAGGCCGTTGACGCGGATGCGGTTGCGCAGCAGCGCATAAGCGGTGTTCTTCGTCAGCGTTTCCAGCGCGCCCTTGGAAGCGCAGTACGCGGCGATGAAGGGCTGGCCGGCTTTAGCCGACATCGAGCCTATATTGACGATCGTGCCTTCGATCTTTTCGCGGCGCATGACCTTCACTGTTTCCTGCATCAGGAAAAACGGCGCCCGCACATTGACGGCAAACATGGCGTCGAAGAGTTCGGGGCTGGTGTCGAGGATGGTGCCGCGATCGGTAATGGCGGCGGCATTGACCAGCGCGTCGACACGACCGAAGGCCTTGTCGCATGCGTGGACGACGTGGCTCGCATCCTCGACTTTGGCGAGGTCAGCCTTGACGTAAACGACCTTCACGCCGGTCGCAGCCGAAATCTCCGCCGCCCTCGCCTTGCCCTTGGCTTCGTTGCGGCCACAGATGATGATGCCTTCCGCGCCGCGTTCGGCGAAGAGACGGGCAATGGTGGCACCCAAGCCTTGCGTGCCGCCGGTGACGATGGCGATCTTGCCGTCAAGGCGGCCGTGATCCGTGCTCATGTAATTCCTCCTTAGTGATGATGTGCGAATGCCTCCCGCGATGCGGGAGGCTCTTAGATTGGTGCCGTGTGGCCCCCTCATCCGCCCTACGGGCACCTTCTACCCT
>NZ_JBXSOL010000074.1:0-5015 GCF_057784555.1 Rhizobium sp. CNPSo 3670 | reverse complement strand
CAGAATTGTGATTCATCCTGGATGCTGGAATGGAGGCCAGCATCGATGACGCGACCTTATTCGAATGATCTTCGTGAGCGTGTTGTTGCGGCAGTTTCGGCCGGTCAGAGTTGCCGGGTGGTGGCGGAGCGGTTCGACATTGCCGTTTCCTCTGTGGTGAAGTGGTCGCAACGCCATCGGGCAACCGGCAGCGTCTCGCCGGGCAAGATGGGCGGCCATCGTCGGCGGGTGCTGGAGCCGCATCGTGCCTTCATCGTCGAGCAGATCGAGCAAACATCCCACCTGACGCTGCATCGGCTGAAGGATGAGTTGGCCGCCCGCGGCGTGAGCGTCTCCCACAATGCCATCTGGCAGTTCATGCGCCGCGAGGGCCTGAGCTTTAAAAAAACGCTGTTCGCCCTTGAGCAGGGCCGCGCCGACATTGCCCGGCGCAGAGCCCGCTGGAAGGCCTGGCAAGGCCGCTTTGATCCGAAGCGGCTGGTCTTTCTCGATGAGAGTGTGCTGCAGAGCAGCGGAAGGAGTTCAATATGAACTGAGACCGTGGCGTAAAGCTGCGTAAATGATGGGGGACGGCCCCCCGAGATCGGCTTTCAGGAGCGGGTCTCAAACCAGTCCGAGCTGCTGCGGTAAAGAGCCGTGGTGGTGAGCGTCGGATGAAAAGTTCGGACGAGATCCGAGCAGGTACGTGTCCGAAAGACGAACGAAAGTGAACCCTCCGAAGACGCGCCGTTATGAATTTAAGCGTCGTCGAAACCAGGACTGTTTCGTCATCCTGGGACAAGTCCGCCGGGTGCCTGATGACTGGGTGGGCGGCGACCGGCGTAGAGGGGGCGTGAGTCGGATACAGGCTTTTACGCGGAACTGCAGGAACCAGGCTCCTGATGCCAAGGGAGAAGCCCAAGCGGAGAAACCGCAAGGCGAGAGTACCGATGCAGGAGCCTGGGGCGGACCGATCCGTATGAGCGTTGAGGGCTCTGTAATGGGGCCGAAGCAAAGGGATCGGATCAGGTGGTCGTATTGCTTGGAACAACTGGAAACAGGATGACTTCGATAGGTACGACAGACAAGCCGTTTCGAATTGAGAAACGGCGAGTGTACGAGGCTTACAAAGCGGTCAAAACCAACCGTGGCGCAGCCGGGGTGGACGGTGAGACCTTGGAGATGTTCGAGAAAGACCTTGCTGGAAACCTGTACAAGATCTGGAATCGGATGTCTTCGGGGACTTACTTTCCGCCGCCGGTGCGCGCCGTCTCCATTCCGAAGAAGACTGGAGGGGAAAGGGTTTTGGGTGTGCCGACGGTCAGCGATCGGATCGTGCAGACGGTGGTCAAGCAGATGATTGAGCCGGATTTGGATTCCCTCTTTCTTCCGGACTCCTACGGGTACAGGCCGGGAAAATCGGCTCTTGATGCCGTTGGGGTGACGCGTCAGCGGTGCTGAAGTACGATTGGGTTCTGGAATTCGACATCAAAGGGCTGTTTGACAATCTTCCGCATGATCTCTTGCTGAAGGCGGTCAGAAAGCACGTCAAATGCAACTGGGCTCTGCTCTACATCGAAAGATGGCTGGCCGCGCCTATGGAAAAGAAGGGAGAAGTCATTGAGCGAACGCGCGGTACCCCGCAAGGGGGCGTGGTTAGCCCGATCTTGTCGAATCTCTTCCTGCATTACGCGTTCGACGTCTGGATGACCCGGACACATCCGGATCTTCCATGGTGTCGGTATGCGGACGATGGTCTGGTGCACTGCCGAACAGAGCAAGAAGCAGAGGCGCTCAAGGCCCAGCTTCAAGCCCGGCTGGCAGCATTTGGACTTGAGATGCATCCGACCAAGACCCAGATCGTCTACTGCAAGGA
Organism: Rhizobium sp. CNPSo 3670; assembly: GCF_057784555.1. Taxonomy (NCBI): domain Bacteria; kingdom Pseudomonadati; phylum Pseudomonadota; class Alphaproteobacteria; order Hyphomicrobiales; family Rhizobiaceae; genus Rhizobium; species Rhizobium sp. CNPSo 3670. The sequence goes on along the minus strand of NZ_JBXSOL010000074.1, from coordinate 3,160 downwards.
TAATCGGCGCCGAGCGATGTATCCGGCTGTCAAATTTGACTTCCTTGGATACCAGTTCCGGCCGCGACAGGTGGCGACGTCACAGCGGAATGAGTTCTTCTGTGGCTATACCCCAGCGGCCAGTCCAACGGCGCTCAAGTCGATGCGGACCACGATCAAAAGCTTGAACATTCCGCGGCAAACGCCGGGGACGCTGGCTGAAATCGCCAAACAGATCAATCCGCTCCTCCGGGGATGGATTGCCTATTATGGGCGGTTCAGTCGTTCGGCTCTGTTCTCTCTGGCTGACTACGTCAATCGGAAGCTCAAGGCCTGGATCATGCGAAAGTACAAGCGCTTTCGGTTCCACAAGACTCGGGCGTCGCAGTTCCTGCGGCAACTTGCCCGAGACAGGCGGGACCTCTTCGTACACTGGCAGGCGTTCGGAACGAACACGTTTACCTGATGGGAGCGGTGTGAATCGAGAGGTTCACGCACCGTTCTGCGAGAGGCCGGCAGGTGAAATCCCTCCGGCCTACTCACCCTTGGATCCGCACTAACATGGCGCCGTTGCGCGGCTGGGGCCCGAGGGGCAAGAGACTGCGCGGCTTTGCTCCGCATGGCCGCTGGCGCACGCTCACTTTCCTCGGCGCCTTGCGCTGCGATCGGCTCACTGCGCCCTGCGTCTTCGACGGTCCCATCAATGGCGAGTGCTTCGACGCTTATGTCCGCCAGCAGTTGATCCCAACCCTCAAACCCGGCGACATTGTTATCCTCGACAATCTCGGCTCCCACAAAGCCAAGGCCGTCCGCCACGCCATCAGGGCGGCTGGCGCTAGACTGTGGTTTCTGCCGAAATATTCTCCCGACCTTAATCCGATCGAGCAGGCCTTCGCCAAGATCAAGCACTGGATGCGCCAGGCCCAAAAGCGAACCGTCGAGGACACCTGTAGCCATCTGGGCCACCTCGCCGACACCATCAAGCCCGACGAATGCGCCAACTACTTCTCAAACGCAGGCTACGCTTCCGTCAAAACGTGAAACGCTCTAAATGTTTCTAAAAGAAATCACATCTGCGATAGACGAAAAAATGGCGCAGATAGGGTTCATGAAAGTATCAAAATTTTTATATTGCCGTAGCAATGATGGCGAGACAGAGAGTTTTGTTGAGTGGAATTTATTTGGCAGACCCGTAACCAACTTCGCATGTGACTTTGGGCTGCGGAACATTGGCGCGTTTAGTTTTGCAGAAAAGTACTTGAAACTCTACGGCGGGAGAAACAGTAGGGTGGAAGGCCGATTCAATGAGCGGTGCCGATTGGGGCAATACTACTCATGGGGAGAACGGTCATCGCTGCGGTTGAGTGACTATGGCGGGAATTTTGAGTTAGTGCTTGAGAAGGCTCAAGCCGACATTCACCGCTTCGACCGAGAGCTGGGAGGGTTTTTGATCTCGAAGGACAAACTTTGCGATCTTCTGATAAGTGATTACAGGTGGATGGCGTGGGACTGGTGTAATGGCGCGGCAAGGGCTGCGGAATATTCCTATCTCGCTTCAAGCATCGGCGGCACAAGCCCAGGTGTAATACGTGCTGCTCTTAGGCCGTACGAGAATGTAAACATAAGATCCGGCCTAGATCGCTCCGTTGAAGTTCGCGAGTATTTGGATAACGTGTTCCGGGATCTAGGCGCGACATCAACGTGATTAATGGTATCGCGCAGTCTAATCGTGAATATACTTGAGCCCAGCGCATGCCCATTGGGATCAGACTTATTGCCGGGATCGTTTTCGGAGTAGCTGTATCGGTTCGTCCCGACGCTCTCCTTGGTATCGGATCCCAATTATCCGGGGAGATGAACCGGCCGAAGGCCGGATCGTAGTATCTGGCATTGAGATACATCAGGCCGGTTTCGGGATCGAAGCGTTCGCCGATATAGCCCTTCTTGGTCTGGAAGCTGGTGTTGGTGGCTTCGCCATAGGCGGCATAGCCGGTCTGTTCGATACGGTAGCCGCTTTCGTTGGTCACCTGCCGCACCGAGGCGTAATAATCCGAGTGTGAGACGTGCTTTGACGGGATTGAGCGAATGACAGCAAGGTTCGGACGTGTGAATGAGGTGGTTTACCTGGTTCACGTTTTGGAAGGGAAATGGAATATGCACAATCCTCAAGCGATCTATCTGGAACTAAGTTCTGGAATATCCTTCACCCTTCGTTGCGGAGCCGATGGAGAATCATTGCAAATCGCTCACGGCAAGGTCGCTATGGCTGAGAGAGACATGGGCGAATTTGGCCAGGAAAGGCTAGTTAACGCAACAAGAAGGGGTGGTTGGGAAAATATCTCCGGCCAAGACATTGACTTCCTAGGGGTTATCAAAGGCCAATATGCTATCGAAGGTATCGTGTTTCAGAGCTCACAATCGGAGCTGTTTGTTATGAATAGCGGGGACGAGCTTGTGATCCATAATCAAGCGCCCCGAAATATTCTCAGTGAAGAAGGTTTGACAGTATCTCCGTTGGATTGGAGCGAGCGCTAGTAGCTCGCTGGCGAGCGTCACCCAGAACGGCGCCACGGTGAGCTTCGCCTATGGCCCGGACGGCGCCCGGGTGAAGAAGAGCTGGGCTTCGGCACGACGCTCTCTATCCCGACGCCAATGTCGAGATCGACCGCTCGACGCCCGGCACAGACATCTACACCCTCTATGCGCATCCCGACGCCAAGATCGTCGTCACATGAGGCAGCACCGAGCAGGACAAGTTCTTCCTGTGACCTGCCATTGAACTTTCATCCAGCTGCGGTTAGAGCCCGACGGTTTTGAAGGCGAAGAGGCGCGGTATGAGCAACCGGCGGAAACGCGAAGTTTCATTGCAGCGTTGGAGCCGGTTCCGGCGAAGTCTGCCGGGGTTTGATATCCGTTGCCCCGTGAAATAATCCATTTTGAAGCTGAGCCCCGGCCGCGCCGGTTTAAGGCGCGACCAGGGTTGGTTGCCCGACCTATCTATTGTCCAACTGCGACCTGACCAGCCTCAGCCCTCGTTCGGTGATCCGGTAGGGCTGGCCGCCTGAAGACCTGATCGCCTTCAGCCGTTTCAATCTCCTGAAGAGATGTAAGCGTCCGGCGAACGCATTTTTCGGCTTGGGTTGAGGCGTAGGGTTGGAGTTGGCGGCTTAACGTTTTGGCC
>NZ_JBXSOL010000073.1:0-5759 GCF_057784555.1 Rhizobium sp. CNPSo 3670 | reverse complement strand
TCAGAAGTAGGTAAGCTAGTGCTTTATTCCCTTCCGGCGAACGACCTTCTCGGCCGTCAGAAACAGGATGCGCATGTCGAAACCGACGGAGCGTCGCTCAAGATATTCGACATCGAATTTCACCTTCTCCGGAATCGGCAATTCGTCACGCCCGTTTATCTGCGCCCATCCGGTCAATCCCGGCAGGAGCTTGTCGACGCCGTGCGCCGTCCGCAATTCGATCAGATCATATTGATTGTAGAGCGCCGGGCGCGGCCCGACGAAACTCATCTTGCCCGCCAGAATGCACCAGAGCTGGGGCAGTTCGTCGAGACTGGACTTGCGCAGAAACGAGCCGATGGGCGTCAGAAACCGCTCGGGATTTTCGAGCAGATGTGTCGCGACTGTCGGCGTGTCGACGCGCATGCTGCGGAATTTCGGCATCAGGAAGATCTGATTGAAACGCCCGATACGTTTTGACCAGTAGAGGATCGGTCCTGGCGACGTCAGCCGGACACTGAGAGCGACGACAAGGATCGGAACGAGCAGGATGACCGAAGCCACCAAAGCCAGGAAAAAATCCACCGCGCGTTTCAAGCCCATTCCCCGTACTTCTTCCATTGCCTCTTCAGCGGATTTCCGCCCATACGTCACAGCGCCGTATCGTCAAAAACCCTTTCGCGTCAACTCCAACCGCAAGCTTTCTTCACTGAACGCCGGCCGATCGTCGATCAGATCCTTGCCTTGTATTCCTAGGCAAAGGGGCTCACTTCGAGCTTGGAACGCACGACGTAGCCGCTGCCATCAGATCGCGCCCAACCGCGCCCTATGGTCCACAGGCGCCAATCTCTGGCAGGCCTACAGAAGCGGGCCTCTGGCAGGAAAGGATCTTCGATCAGCGTATGGGCGAAATCCATCACCGTCTCCCGCTCGCCAGCTGCCCTTCGATCGCCTTTGTCGGCATCGGCTTTGGCACCCAAGGTAGCGATGCTGCGGTGGCCGCACCAAGCGCCAATTCCATTATAGATGATATGCTGTTTCTGGTCGCTATGGGCTCGTTCTCATTGTTTACTGCAGTAAACTTCCTGCACGTTTCCGGCCTCACGATTTGTGAATGAGGGCGACGATTTCCGTATTAACCGCCTTCATCGCCTCCCTCGCGCCGTCATAGTCGCGCGGGTAAACTGCCTTCGCTCGGCCTCATAAAGTGCGTGGTTTGTCATCGCCGCATTGGAGATCTCGATGCTGCGCAGCATTGGATTGGTGTGTTGACGTCGCCCTCGACCTCCGCGTGAAAGCCGTGTGGGAGGGGACGCTGCGCATCGAGATTGACGGCAAGAAGCCGGTGACCGCCACGGCAACATGCTGGGCAAGACGCGCGGCACTCGTCGTCTTGCCGCTGCCGTCCCTGAAGACGTGGCGATGACGCATATAACGCGTTCCGGCGCGCGCATTATGCTCAAGGAAGCCACGCATCTCCCCTTTTGCTCCGCCGCATACGATCGGCGGCGCCCTATGCGACCAAGACCGACGGCATAGCAAAATTTGGCAGTGCCCAGCCCTCGTACCGCGGAGGCGCAACTCGCGGTCGGCGAGGATACGATATCCGGCCTCATCTGAACTTGATATCGCTCGCCTTCTGGGAAACGCGGACGTTCCAATCCCGTAGAGCATCGCACGCTTCGGCTCGCGTGGGTGCGCCGAGGCGGCCGCCGAACACTTGGCATTTCAGCGCCGCCGCCATGGACGACAATCGCATCGTCTCTCCGATCGGCATGCCTTCTGCGATCGCCAGCGCGAAAACGCCGTGGAAGATGTCGCCGGCCGCAAGCGTGTCGATGGCCCTCACTTTCGGCGCGGCGAGGTGACGGATGTCGCCGCTTGCATCGTCGAACCACAGGGAGCCGTTTTCCCCAGCCGTGACGCTGATGAAGGCATGTTCGAATTTCCGCTTCAGCAGGCCGACGCTTTCCACAAGATCCGTCGTCCCGGCAAGCCGCTCGGCAGCCGGCTGCGAGAAGACGATGTGGCTCGCCGCCGGCGCCAGCATCTCGATGACGCCCTCGCCCGCAACGTCACCGTCGAGAATGGCCGGCTTGGCCGCCCCCCTCGCCGCCAATAGCGTCGCCAGCGCAAGCTTCGGCCATCGCACGTCAACGAGCACCGCATCGAAGGTGGAGACATCCTGCTCGGTGACCGGTTTGACCGTATCGTGCAGCCGCGCATCGTAGAAGGGCACGATCAGGCGCTCACCCTCATCATCGATGAGGATGGTCGAGACGGCCGAGCGGGCGCCCCGCACAACCGTCATGCCGCTCGTGTCTATGCCGCTATCCGCGAGATCGGAAATAATGCGTTCGCCCGTGGCATCGTCGCCGACCGCGCCCCAGAGGCTGGCATTGCCGCCAAGCCGGGCGACGGCGAATGCCGCGCTCGACGCCATGCCTTCGGCGATCTGCAGCATTTCATAGGGCAGGATCTTGCCCTGGCCGGTGGGCAGCGAGCGCACGCGGAACAAGGTGTCGAGCACCGCCGCGCCGACGCAGAGCACGCGGCGCGCAGGACCGGAGGCGGCTCGAAGGCGGAAGAAGCCGTCAAAATCTCTGTCTCACCTGCTCACTTGACGGCGCCCGCCGTCAGGCCCGCCACGATCTGCCGTTGCGCAAACACCGTCAAGATCAGGACCGGCAAGGTGACGATCAATGCGGCGGCCGCGAGCGGTCCCCAGCTGACCTGTTCGAAAGACAGCATGTTGTAGACGGCGACCGGCAGCGTGCGCGTCTCGCGACTGGCGAGCACGATGCCGAACACGAAATTGTTCCAGGAAAAGATCACCGACAGGATGAAGGCGACGACGATGCCGGGCCTTGCGATCGGCAGGGCGACCAGGCGGAAAACCTGCCAGGGTGTCGCGCCGTCGATGCTTGCAGCCTCCTCCAGCTCCATCGGCGTCGTCTCGAAATAGCCGATCATGATCCATACCACGATCGGCACGGTGACGACGAGATGGATGATGATCTGGGGCATCAGCGTGCCGAGCAGGTTCAGCCACTGGAACAAGAGGAAGAGCGGAATGAGGAAGGACAGGCCCGGCGTCATGCGCGCGATCATGATGACCATCGCCGATTTCTCAGCCTTCAGACGCGCGATGCCATAGCCGGCCGGCACGCCGATCAAGAGCGCCAGCAGCGTGGCGCTGCCGGTCACCAGCAGCGAATTCCAGAGATAGAGGAAGAAATTATTCTCCTCGAAGACCTTCACATAGTTCGACCAGGCGAAACGCTCCGGGATGAAGATCGGCGGATAGGCGCCGTTGTCGATCTCATATTTCAGCGACAGCGAGATCATCCAGAGGAAAAACAGGACGACCGGCGAGATCATCACCAGCGCAACGAACAGCAGTCCGATGCGATCGAGCGTCTTGCGCTTCATCAGCGTGCCTCCCCGTCAGACCAGTTCACGCGCTGCCGGATCATCATGAGGACGAAGGAGAGCAGCACGATGAGGATGAAGAAGACGACCGCCATGGCCGAGCCGTAGCCGATGTCGTAATAGGCGAAGGCGGTGTTGTAGAGATAGATGTTGATCGTTTCCGAGGCGGTGCCGGGGCCGCCCTGGGTCATGGCATAGATGATGTCGAAGCTCTTCACGGCATCGATGCTGCGGATGATAACCGCAATCATCAGGAAGGGCGCGATCATCGGCAGAGTCAGATAGCGGAATTTTTGCCAGACATTGGCGCCGTCGATCTCGGCGCTCTCATAAGGTTCGCGCGGAACCGCCGCCAGGCCACCGAGCACGATCAGCATGACGAGCGGCGTCCACTGCCAGCTTTCGACAAGGACCAGCGAGGGAATGACGCTCGCCTGATTGTAGATCCACTCCTGCGGGCCGATGCCGATGAAGGAGAGGAGATAATTGAGCACGCCGAGCTGCGGGTGGAACATCATCGTCCAGACCAGCGCGATGGCGACGGGGGTCGCCATCATCGGCATCACGAATATGCCTCGAATGAGGCCGCGCAGCGGGAACCTGGCATCGAAGATCAGTGCGGCGAGCGTCCCCAGAAAAAGGGGAAGCAGCACGGAGAGCGCCGTATAGAGCACCGTATGCCACAGCGACTCCCAGAACCGCATGTCGGTGGCGAGTCTGATATAATTGTCCAGCCCCGCAAAGACCTGCGACTGGCCGAGCGTCCAGCTGTTGACGCTCATCCACACCGTGAACACCCATGGAAAGACGATGACGCCCGAGATGACGATGAGCGCCGGGATGACGAAGGGCCAGTAGTTGGGAGCAAACCGGTCCGGTTTGCTCCCTCCTTTCGACGCCTTGGCCATAGCGGCCGTTTCGATGCCTGCAGAGGCCATTATCACTCGCTTTTCGCCAGGACCGGTTCGAACTGGGCCGTCGCCTTCTTCAGTTCGGTTTCCGGATCGGCGCCGCCGATCATGTTGGTGAGGCCGACGCCATAGATGTCACGGAACTCGGTGACCGGAATGATGACCGGCAGGGCGAGCTGGGAAATCTTGCCGGAGCCGGCAACGGCATCCAGCCATGAGCCGGGCATCTTGACGCCTTCGCGGACCTTCGCATCCGCAAGGACGGACTGGCGGAACGGAACGCCGGCGCCGGCCTGCAGCAGGCGTGCACCCATGTCGTGCGAAATCGCCCACTGGCAGAACAGATAGGCTGCTTCCTTCTTCTGGCTTGCCGCGACGACGCCGAGACCGTCGCCGAAGGTTCCGGCGGCTTGCGCCTTCGGTCCTTTCGGCATGATGCCGTAACCGACCTGGCCAACGACGCGCGACTTTTCCGGATTCTCGATCGGCGGAGCAAAACCAACGCCATCAAGCCACATGCCGATCTTTCCCTGAAGGAAGGCAGACTGGGCCTCTGCCCAGTTGAAGCCGGAGACGCCGGGAGGCGCGGTCTTGGTCATCAGTCTCTGGTAAAGCTTGGCCGCATCGATCGCTTCCTGCGATGTCGTGCGCAGCTTGCCGTCCGGGCCGAGCGGGCTCGAACCATAGCCGAGCAGCAGTGTCGTCCAGACCGGCGTATTGGCGTTCTTCAGGCCGCGGGCGACGAAGCCGTAGGTGTTGGCGGAGGCATCGGTGAGCGCCTCTGCGGCGCTTGCCAATTCCTCGAAGTTGGTGGGGTAGGCGAGCCCCTTCTTCTCAAACAGCGCCTTGTTCCAGTAGATGATCCAGTAATCGACCGAGAAAGGCAGCGACCGCAGAATGCCGTTGGCATCCTTGGCGAATGCAAGGCCTGCTTCGGCGAAATCGCTTTCCACCAAGGAGGGGTCGGTCAGCGAAGCGTCCTTGAGGAAGCCGCTGATATCGGCAAGCCAGCCGCCTTTCTCGAATTGCCGTTTCTGGACGTGGTAGCTCAGGTGCACAACGTCGAAGCTCGGTTTTCCGGAGCTCAGCTCGATGGTCGTCTTCTGGCGCTGCTGCTGTTCGGGCGTTGCTTCGGCATTGACCTTGATGCCGGTGAGCTCCTCGAATTCGGACAGGTACTTGGTCAGGATTTCGCTGCGCGGGCTCTTGACCAGGTTGACTTCGAGCGTTGTGCCGGCGAAGCGCTTCCAGTCGACCGCAGCGGCTGCCGGCCGCATGCCGAACATGCTGCTGGCGCCAAGAGCGGCGGTGCCCGCCAGAAATCCGCGCCGCGTCGGGTTGAAGAATGATGGCATGTCTATCCTCCTCTTTTGCCGGTGATCTCCTCACCCCCGGCGGTTTATTCTCGATTATATCCTGAGCGCACGATCCCTTGCA
>NZ_JBXSOL010000072.1:0-6270 GCF_057784555.1 Rhizobium sp. CNPSo 3670 | reverse complement strand
GGCGATGCGCTTGACCTGTGACTGCGCCTTTTCGGTCTTTGGCAGAGTGACAGTCAGAACGCCGTTCTTGAAGGTGGCGTCGACCTGGTCTTCCTTGACCTCGGTGCCGAGCGGGATGCGTCGTTCGAAGCGGCCGTAGTAGCGCTCCGAAAACTGCTTCTCCTTGTCTTCCGTTTCCGAACGCTTCTCACCCTTCAGCGTGAGCACGCCGTCATTGAGAAAGACCTCGATGTCCTTTTCTTCAAGACCGGGTACTTCGGCCGTAACCCTGATTTGCTTCTCAGTGTCCGAAATCTCGACACTCGGCCAGCCTGCACCGAAGCCGCCGGCGCCGCGATGTGACGGCAGGCCGGGGCCAAAGCCGCGAAAAACGTCGTCGAACAGCCGGTTGACCTCGCGGTGAAGCGACAGGAAAGGATCGCGGTCGTCGTCGCGAAGGAGACTCGGCATCTGATTGCCGTTGTTGCGGCCCCAGGGAATCAAATCACGAACACTCATGGCTTTACTCCTTTCTGGTGGTTCTTCGGCATTCCGGTGGGCGCCAGACGACGTCTGGCGCCACGTCTGCTCCCTGCTATTGGAACGCTTAGGCCGCCACCTGTTTCTCACCTTCGATCTGCTTTGTCTCGGCCTTGGGCAGCACCCCGTCGGCCTTGATCTCGATCTGGCGCGGCTTCATCTCTTCGGGAATTTCGTGCTTGAGATCGATGGTCAGCAGACCGTTGACCAGACCGGCGTCGACAACCTTGACATGATCGGCCAGTTCGAACCGACGCTGGAACGAGCGTCCGGCAATGCCGCGATGCAGATATTGAGCATCTTCGCTGTCTGCCTTCTGTCCTGATACCATCAGCATGTTCTGCTCTTGGGTAATTGCCAGCTCGTCCTGCGAGAAGCCCGCCACTGCCATGGCAATGCGGTAGTCGTTCTCGCCGGTCTTGACGATATCGTAGGGCGGCCAGTTGTCGATTGTCTCGGCGCGGCCTGCAGCCTCAAGCGCGTTCAACATTCGCTCGAAGCCGATGCTCGACCGGAACAGGGGAGAGAAATCGAGGTTTGTCCTCATAGCCATATCCTCCTTGCAAGCAACATGGACACAAGGAGACGCCAAGAGCGACCGGCGTCTCCTGGGCTTTCTGTCGATCCCTATTGGGCGATCAACAATACTAATATAATTCAGTGCCTTACGGTTTCAAGGGGATCGAATTTCTCGACGAGAAAAATTGATCTTTTTGAAGACGCCACCATATGTTCTGGAGCTTGAGCGAGGAGCAATTGTTATGACAATGACTTCACACGACGTCGTCGCCGTCCTTGGGCCCGCCGACAAAACGCTTGTGGCCGAGATCATCGCGACAGGTGCAACCCAAGCCGAGCTTGCCGAGGCGTTTGCATGGGCCAACAATGACGAGGCCCTGGTGGGTGAAGGGCGGCATCTACCGACCGGCAGGGTTGCTGCGCTTGTTGACCTGCTGAGGTCGGACGAAGAGGAACCCGATTAGAAAAGGCGGTTGACCCGCCTTCCCTGCACCGTCCTTCATCAGGCCGTGGTGAGCACGCTGACATCGCCCTGTCGATTGATGACATCGACCACGACCTGGTGTCGAGACCGACGGATGGCCACGTCAGCCGAGCAATTGCCGATCAGCAGACGCCGCAAGATTACCTCGTCGAGAAACGAAGGAAGCCGCGGCACGCTGAAGTTGATCTGCAAATTATTCGGATCGAAGTCGAGGCCAAGGCAGGATTGCAGCAGCGACAAAGGGGCTGCTGCCGCCCATGCTTGCGGCGAGCAGGCAACCGGATAAGAGGTAGGACCGCGTGCGCGTTGACGTGGCAGGCCGCAGAGGAGTTCGGGAAGCCGCCGCAGGTCGATATAGGTCGCAGCGGCAAACAGCCCCTCGAAGATTCGCGCGGCTTCGGCGCGATAGCCATAGCGGGCAAGACCACTGGCGATCATGGCATTGTCATGTGGCCAGATCGAGCCATTGTGGTAGCTCATAGGATTGTAACGTGCTTCGGTCGAGGGAATGGTCCGGATGCCCCAGCCACAGAAGGAGGAAGCATTCATCAGGGTGCGGGTCACCTGTGCGACCCGTTCAGGATAAGCAATACCGGTGAACAGAGCATGGCCGGCATTGGAGGATCGGACCCGGCAAGGCCGTTTATCCCCGTCGAGAGCCAACACATAGGTGCCGAGTTCCTCATCGAAGAAGCTCATGTCGAAGGCGTGGCGCAGTCCCTCCGCGCGCGCGAGAAAGCTCGCCGCGCGCTCCGGCTTGCCCCTCCACCGGAAGATTTCGGCAGCACTTTGCCAAGCGCCGTAGACATAGGCTTGGACTTCGGCGATCGCGATTGGGCCCCGGGCCAATGTGCCATCGGCATGGAAGACCGAGTCGTGGCTATCCTTCCACGCCTGATTGATCAGGCCTTCTTCCGTCAGCCGCCCATATTCGACGAAGCCGTCGCCATCGCGATCCCCATGTTCGTCGATCCATGTCAGCGCCGCTTCGAGATTCGGCAGGAGACGGTCGATGGTCGCAAGGTCACCGGTTCGTTTAAGATAGTCGCCGGCCAGCATCACGAAGAGCGGCGTCGAGTCGATGCTGCCATAGTAACGCCGGAAAGGAACCTCGCCGAGTTCGGCCATTTCGCCGCAACGCACTTCGTGCAGGATCTTGCCCGGCTCGGCGTCTGAAGCAGGATCGACGTTCGTCGCCTGATTGGCAGCAAGATGACCCAGAACCCCGCGGGCGATCTCCGGATCGAGCCAAAGTGTCTCAAGCGCCGTGATCAGGGCATCGCGGCCGAAAACGGTGCTGAACCAGGGAATGCCGGCATAAGGATAGGGGCCTTCCGGCTTGTCGGTGATCAGCATGTAGAGGTCAGAGGCGCTGCGCCGCGCGACTTCGTTGAAGATCTCGTTGGAAGTTGTGACCGACGCTGCGCGCGAGGAGGAGGCGCGCAACGCACGGCGGGCATCCCGCAAGGTAAGAAAGAAGGAAAGGCGGCTCAGTCGATCGGCGGAGGTATGGTCGCAGCCGATCTGGATAAAGAGCGATTTGGTCTCGTGCGGCTCCAGATGGAGGTCGTAAGTGACGAGATCGCTACGAATCTCGGCCGGTTCAGGCATGAAGGAAAGGCGCGTCGACCGCTTGCGATCGTCCAGGCCAATATAGGAAAGCAGGATCCAATCCTGTTCCACGACGGCGGGAAGATGGTGCCCTCGCCTTGCCCTTGCGGTGCCGCGGACTTCAAAAAGATCGGCGAAATCGGCCCCGAAAGAGATCTGAATGCGAACATGTTGCCGCCGCTCGTCATAATTCCTCACGGCCAGCCGTTCATAACAACAGGCATTCCAGAGAAAGCGTGATCTGCGCAGATGAATCACGTCATGGCCTAGAACCAGCCTTCCCTTGTCATCGAACTGATCAGGATTAGTAAGATCACAGGTCAGCGTGGCATTGTCATCCCGCAGCGTCGACGACAGAAGCATGGGCCGCTGTTCGTTGATCGTCAGGTAAAGATGCGAGAGATGACGGGTGTCCCGGTGAAAAAGGCCTTCCGGACTGCCGGGACCGGAAAGAGCATCGCCATTATGATCGAAGACGGCAAAAGTATCGCCGTGCTTCAAGGTACGCGGCCGGCGCTCCTGCAGCGATGCGGCGGCCGGAATGAAGAACTGAGCGACCGGCGCCGTCAGGCCTGACGATGCCTTGGCGGGGTTGCTGTCCGCAGACACGTTCGACATGCCTCCTCCTTGCCTCAGGCAACAGCCTGCAGGTCGGGCGCTTGACTACGCGACCGGCGGATCGGCGCAGCTTTGATGCGAACGCCCGGCAGGTTGCGATAGATGTCGAGATAGTCGCACGCCATTCGTTGTGCAGTGAAGCGCTTTTCAAACGCGGCCCGTACCTTGTGCCGATCGAGGCGCAGTGCCCATTCGACGTTTTCGGCCGCCTCGGTGACGCTGTCGACCAGGATGCCCGAGATGCCATTGTCAATGACCTCGGGAACCGAACCGCAGCCGAAAGCGATGACCGGCGTGCCGCAGGCCATGGCTTCGATCATCACCAGCCCGAAGGGCTCCGGCCAGTCGATCGGGAAGAGCAGAGCGCCTGCATTTCCAAGGAAGGCAGCTTTCTCACGTTCATCGATCTCGCCGATGAATTCAACATGCGGATTGCTCTTTATCATCGGCTCGATGACGGTTTCCCAATAGGCCTTGTCGGCATTATCGATCTTGGCGGCGATCTTCAGCTGCATTCCGACCTTTGCCGCGATCTGGATCGCGCGATCGGGGCGCTTTTCCGGAGAGATCCGACCAAGAAAAGCCAGGTAATTGCCTCCAGGGTTTTGCGTGAAGGGAAGCAGATCAGCCGGCAGTCCATGATAGACCGTTCCGCGCCAGTCGACCGGCGGCATCGGACGGCGCTGGTCGTTGGAGATCGACACCATCGGAATATCCGGGAACGCCGCGTAGAACGGCTTGAGATCCGGCAGGTCGAGCCGGCCGTGCAGTGTGGTGACAGTGCGGTCGGCGAAATCGCGGATCAGCGGGAAATGCAGCAGGTCGATGTGGAAATGCAGCACGTCGAACTCATGCGCCCGCTGACGGATCTCCTCCAGCATCAAGACCTGATGCGGCAAATGTTCCTTGACCGCAGGGTTCAGCCGCAAGGCGACGTCCGCACATGACACGAGTGTCGCCCGGGTGACGGAATCGCCGCTGGCAAAAAGCGTGACCTCATGCCCCTGTGCCACGAGTTCTTCGGTAAGGTAGGAAACGATCCGCTCCGTTCCCCCATAGAGCTTTGGCGGAACGCTCTCGGCGAGCGGCGCAATCTGAGCGATCTTCATCGGCAAAACCTCCTCAGTTGAGCAAACAGTCGTCGGCAAAATCATGCCCGCGTCCTTTAGAGGCACACGGCGGGCCGGACGGAGGGTCAGGTTTCGAGTAGCGGTCGGCGCCGTCCTCCTTTCCAGTAGCTGCACAAGCCAAGGCCGGGAAGCCGGCGTACCGACGGTCTTCGACGACGCGTCCTGTGGGCACTCAAGGGAGCGGACGTATCTTGTTTCCCGGATGGCAGATCGCCTTTGTCCAAAGCCTTCAGCGCTTCGAGGATCTCGTCGTAGGATACAGCTTTTTCGGTCCCGGGGTAAAGGCGAAGGGCAGGTACGGATTCGATCGCGAAGATATCGGATGCCCATGAAGCGAGAATGGCCCGCTTCTCGTCGTTGCCGATGTCGGCGGCGTTAAGCACGTCACGCGGGTGACTGAAATGTTTCGCTGGATGAAGCAGATGTGCCGCGCTGATGGCAGCCATGGCGCTCTGCTGCATGGAATTGCTGATGCTTTCCTTTCTCATAGCTCGCTCCATTGATGTTGACCGATGGAACTTGGTTCATTCGATAGTGTGAGGCCCGCCCCGATGTCAGAGCGGGCCGAGTGGTTGCTGTTAGAAGTCCATGCCGGCGCCGGCGGGCATAGCCGGAGCAGCTTCCTTCTTGGGCTTCTCAGCGATCATCGCTTCCGTCGTCACCAGCAGGCCGGCAACGGAGGCGGCGTCCTGAAGTGCGGTGCGCACCACCTTGGCCGGATCGATGACGCCCTGCGCGTAGAGATCGCCATATTCGCCGCTCTGGGCATTCCAGCCATAGGAGAATTCGCTCTTCTCGCGCAGCTTGCCGACAATGATGGAGCCTTCGGCGCCGGCGTTTTCGGCAATCTGGCGAACCGGGGCTTCGATCGCGCGGCGGACGATGTCGACGCCGACCCGCTGGTCGTCATTTGCCGTCTTGACGGCGTCGAGCGCCTTGACTGCACGCAGCAGCGCCACGCCGCCGCCCGGCAGAATGCCCTCCTCGACCGCTGCGCGGGTGGCATGCAGCGCGTCGTCGACGCGATCCTTTTTCTCCTTCACCTCGACCTCAGTCGAGCCGCCCACGCGGATGACGGCAACACCGCCGGCGAGCTTGGCAAGGCGTTCCTGCAGCTTCTCGCGGTCATAGTCGGAGGTGGTTTCCTCGATTTGCGCGCGGATCTGAGCGGTACGACCGTCGAGCTCCGCCTTCGAACCGGCACCGTCGATGATGGTGGTGTTTTCCTTTTCGATGGCCACCTTCTTTGCCCGGCCGAGCATGTTGAGCGTCACATTCTCGAGCTTGATGCCGAGATCTTCGGAGATGACGGTGCCGCCGGTCAGGATGGCGATGTCTTCCAGCATGGCCTTGCGGCGGTCGCCGAAGCCAGGCGCCTTGACGGCGGCT
>NZ_JBXSOL010000071.1:0-6514 GCF_057784555.1 Rhizobium sp. CNPSo 3670 | reverse complement strand
AGCACGTCGCGCCAGCGACGTATATTGCGCCCTCGAACCGATCGGACCGGAGGGCCGATGCCGCTTTTCCGGAACATGGGCGCCTGGCCGGAACTCCGGCTGCGACGTTTTGGGGTCGATGCAAGATAGCCTATTTAACTATTTTATTCTAGTTAGTATAGCGGTGCAACGGCTGGGGATGGCCGGCAATGGCGCATGGCGGCCATGGCGAGCTATGCTTACTTTCTAACTCTGATCGGAAGCTTTACATGAATATAGCGGTTGGCCCTGGGCGGTAAGCCATCGCTCCTGATCTGCGGCCAAGACTTCAATTCCATTCACATCCTGTTCTTCGCTGGATAGGGTGGATACAAAACGATCAATTCCGCTTTAGAGACGACCGCCGACTGAGGGGCCGCTTTGTTTGCGAATCACCAGAATTGGGCGCTGCTACCCGGCCCATTGAACGGCACGCGCCACATAGACGGGTATGCCGGTTGCTAACGTGATATCCTTGATGATTGGCGCCAGCGAGCCGAGTTCGTCCGCGATCAGCGCAACGAGTTTGGGATAGTTGGTATCGATGCCAGTGTCGTCGACAGCCCAAGCGTTCACCCAATCGGCGCCGTTGACGCTGAATTCGTGCGTGTCGCGATCGATTTCGAGGTCGTCCAGCAGATTGATGGTGAAGCGCCGGAAAATCTCGTTCTCACCCTCCAGCTGATATTCGGCGAATTCATCGTCCCCGATGAGAGCCCTCCGTTGCAATTCCATGATGACGTGGATCCGATCAATTGCCGCCTCGAGTCCATCGACCAGGCGATCGTGAAGCTCGCGCGAGAAGCTGCTGTCGCAGCCGAAGCGGTTTGCCAGGACGACGAGTCGGAAACCGGCAAGCTTGGTGTAGAGCATGAGGTTCTGATCGGTTGTCATAATAGGATCTCCTTCATCTTGATGACGGAGATCGGCGCCTCTGTTGCAAAGAGGGGTCAAGGACCGCGGAACGCGGCTTGCAAGCGGGGGAACCGATTTTTCCAGAGCGCAGTGAAACGCAGCGGCGGAAAAATTGGGGGAGACCGCGCCGTCCTTGACGCCGGATTTGCTGGAGTAAAATAGGACGTCAGAGAGAAGAAGACCCGCGGACCCGAAGGGGCCGCGACCGCTTCCGGCGTGAGCCGGCGGGAGACGCATCGAGGATAGAACCCCTCGGCGATCATTCGCTCACATCATCCAACGAGAGCGGCGCGACCGGAGGGGGAGGTCGCTTGTGGGCTTGCGTGATCGAAGCGAATAGCCCCCGGCGACCATTGGCCGCCTCGCCCGAATCCAAATTCCCAACCTTCGATAATCATCATGAAAATGAATCGGTGTGGGTCGACCGATTCACAAGTGTCGTTGGACGCAAAAGCCGGAACCGGCGATTCTTCCGTCATGCTCGCTCAACCGTATCAGCTCTATATCGAACGCATGGACGCGACCAAAAATATGGCGCGCTTCTACGTGCTTACGATCGAACCGACGCTATTCGGCACGCCCTGCTTGACGCGGCGATGGGGACGCATCGGAACGACCGGCCAGGCCATGGTGCATCACTTCGACAAGGAAGAGGATGCCGTTCATATGTTCCTCGATCTTCTCCGATCAAAACGGGCACGTGGTTATGGACCGAACACGAAAGCACGATGTGAACCCATGGCCTGGGCTTTCTGCGGAAACACTTCTGATCCTAGCCCGTGATCATTGGTGTCAAGCGCAGCTTCGGGTCGACGCGCCGGCCGATCCGGCGTGCCGACCCAGGCGGGATGGCAAACGCCGCCCTCAGAAGGGTGGCGCAGCATCGATGGTGCCCTCCTGTTCGGCGATCGCTACAGTCAGTTCGGCCTGAGCGATCTCCAGCTCCGCTTCGATCTGGCGGCGCTCGGCCGGATCGGCGTTCCTGAGCTCGGCGCGCAGTTCTTCAACCTGAATTTCGAGTGCAATCGTCATCGTCGTCATCTCCTGAATGATGTGAAAGATGACGCCCCGGGTCGTGGGGGTCGGGCCGGGTCAAGGATCGCGTCAGCGACCGGCGGAGCCGGCGAGCGGAGGAACCGATTTTCTGACGGTGCCTTTCAGGGCGCCGGCTGAAAATTGGAGGGGCCGCGAAGTCCTTGAGGCGGCACGAGCCTCACGGCAGACTCGGATATCTGAGCAGGCAGTCCTTGGTCTCGTGTGGCACGACAGGAGGAGTGAATGCGGGCTCGATGCCCGCGTTCACTCCCGATACCGCGCGTAACAAATCGCGAAACGGCGAAGGCGGCCCCGATTGCTCGGGGCCGCTCGAGTCGCTCTTCAGTTCGGGCTGTTCCAGAGGATGACTTTCTTGCCGGGATCACCGCCAGGAGCCTGGGCGACGTTGCCGAAGATCACGCCGATCTCAGGGGCCTCCAGCTTGACGGAGAGATATTCCTCGCCGGTCTGGCGGGCAATGCGGTTCCACGCCGCCCCTATTTCGAAGCCGGTCTTGCGGTGGATGATGCGGTAGTCGGGTGCGTCGTCGCTCGCCTTGCTGGCGTTGGGAACGATGGCGATCGGGGCGTTGACCCGGATGGTGGCAAAGATGCCTTCAAGGCTGCCGTCGGTCTTCTGCGTCAGGGTTGCGATGGTGGTTGCCATTGTATGTCTCCTTCGGTTGCTCGGGACCATTCCCGATGGCGTCCGAAGAAGGGGCCGAGCCGCAGGCGTCACCGGAGCGCCAGCTCAGGGGAACCCCTTGCGGGTTGACGCTGATGGCGGCCGGTCCCTTAGAAAGGCGACACAAGAGAACGGGAATGGTCCTGAACGGCGACCGAAGCCGGTGACAACCATCACGGCAGCCCAATTCTGCGCTGAGCAAGAGGGCGAGGATCAGTGGCGCGGTGCAAGACGGCGATAGAGATGCCGACGAGACCCCGGATCGGCAAGCTCGATCGGCTCGAGCAAAAGGGGAGAGTGTCCGGCGCCTCGAATCGAGCGTCGGCAGGTCGTCTTTCGCCAGCAGCGCGGCGAGCAGGGCGGTGTTAATCCACAGGCGGACCAGGTCGGCATCCCTTGCGCGAAGGTCTTCCAAGCGATCGGCGACTTCATGCGTTTGAAGCTCAGCTCGATCTGCCATCGCAGCCGATAGGCCGAGGCGAGCCGTTCGGCGGCCAGTCGTCGGCTGTGAGCGACGTCAGCAGCAACAGCCAGCCCGCCATCTCGATGCCAGCCTGGCTGGGCTGCTATTGTGCCTTGGCGGCCAACCGGCGCTCCCGTCCCCGGGCATTCTTGGCGGCCTCGGGCGGTATTTAGACCCCTCCTCCGGGGGGTGTGGCCGAAATGTCCCGGCGGTCGCCTTTGCTGCAACTTCGGCGCACAAAAAATTCGGCTCCCATTGTTTCGCATTTGCAGCATCCCTATTTTGACTTTTGATAATGAACGGCTATGAAAGGACTGCCCGTCCGGTCCTCCGAGATGGGGAATTGAAGGACGCCGCTGCCGGGCTTTCGGCAGATCGTTGACAAATATTACCGCTCGTACATCCTGATTTCCTTGTGACCTGCGCATGAAAATGCGTCGGCCAGGGGATTTTTGGCTCTTGGGGATGGCGTGCCTTATGAGGATCATACCGAGAATGAGCACGATCGAATCCAGCGTGTCCTCCATCCTGTTGGACCGGGTCGCCGAATGGCTGACGCATTCCTCGCTGGCCGGCGACGACCTCGAAAACATCGTGCGCGGCTTCTGCGAAAGACTTGCCGCCGCCGGCCTGCCCATCGCGCGCGTGCACCTGACCTTTTCGATGCTACATCCGCTCTATGATGCGCTGAGCTTCACCTGGCGGCGCGCCAGCGGCGTCACCATCGAGGGCTTCCGAATGCCCGCCGGCCAGAAGCCAGACCGCTTCCTGCAGAGCCCCTATTATTACCTGCTCGACAACAACCTGCAGCACATCCGCCGGCGGCTGATGCAGGAAGGGCCGGCCGAATTCCCGATCTTCGAGGATCTGCGCAAGGACAGGATGACCGATTATCTCGCCTTCGTGCAGCCCTTCGGCGACGATTCGGTGCAAGGCATGATGGGCTCCTGGTCGACCGACCATCATAACGGTTTTACCGACGACATGATCGACGCGCTGCTCCGGATGCAGAACCATCTGGCGGTCGCCGCCAAGATGGCGGTGCTCGGCAAGCTCGCCAACAACATGCTGACCACCTATCTCGGCGGCGACGCCGGCAAGCGGGTGCTGAACGGCCAGATCCGCCGCGGAGACGGCGAAACGATCCGTGCGGCCCTCGTCATGGGCGACATGCGCGAATCCACCATGTATGCCGAAAAGGAAGGCAGGCAGGCCTATATCGACACGCTGAACCAGTTCTTCGATGCGATCGCTGCCCCCTTCAACCGCAATGGCGGAGAGATCCTGAGCTTCCTCGGCGACGGCTTCCTCGCCGTCTACCCCTGCGGACGTCACAAGGACCCCTCCAAAATGGCCTGCGAGGCAGCACTTTCTGCCGTCCACCAAGCGCAGGCGCGGGTGGCCGAGCTCAACCGCGACCGGGAGGAAAAGGGTCTAGCCAGGATCGGTTACGGCATCGGCCTGCATGTCGGCAACGTCATGTTCGGCAATGTCGGCCTCAAGGACCGGTTGACCTTCTCCGCCTTCGGATCGGCGGTCAACGAGGTGCAGCGTTTGCAGATCTTGACCAAGAAATACGGCCGCGAGGTCGTCGCCAGCCAGGCTTTCGCCGCCTATTGCGGCGGCGAATGGACAACCCTCGGCGAGGAGAAGCTGCGCGGCATCCGCCAGAAGGTGACGGTACTGCAGCCACGGGCCCCGGCCCCGGATATCCATGTCGACGAACACTTCCGCGAGGCCGTGCAGAACGGACTTTCCGAAGCCGAACAGGTCATTCTCCTGCACCGCGATGCCAAGAAACAGGTCAAACGCACAAGTATGGAGAAGTTCATTCAGTAAAACGCCAGGTTGCGGCCGCCGAAATGGCGTGTTTCTTCCGGACAGAGATGGTGAAACGCGGCAATTTCCCCTTGATTGTCATCAGCTAGACACCCCGTTTGCGGTACGATAGTGTTGCCTTAACGGGAACATAGAAGACTGGGGAATTTCATTGGTATGGCGTCCGCTGCCGATCTGTTGCGTATTGAGAATCTCGACGTCTCCTTCTCGGTTTTCGGCGACCGCCTGCGTGTCGTAAAAGAAGCCAATCTCCGCATTCTTCCGGGCAAGGTCACCGCTCTCGTCGGTGAGTCCGGTTCCGGCAAATCGGTGATCAGCCAGGCCATCATGGGCATCCTGCCCAATCCAGCGAAAGCGTCGGGCAGCATCCTCTTTACCGATCCGCTCGACGGCAGCACGACCGATATCCTGTCGCTGCCGCGCGACAGCGAAGAGATGCGCGATCTGCGCGGCAAGCGCATGGCGACGATCTTTCAGGAGCCGATGACCTCGCTCTCGCCGCTGCACACCGTCGGCAACCAGATCAGCGAAGTGCTCCTGATCCATACCGACGTCGACAAGCAGGAGGCGCGCGCCAGGACTGAGGAGATGCTCGGCCTCGTCGGCTTCTCCAATCCGCACCGCACCTACGACATGTATCCCTTCGAACTGTCGGGCGGCATGCGCCAGCGCGCGATGATCGCCATGGCGCTGATCTGCAAGCCGGCGCTGCTGATCGCCGACGAGCCGACGACGGCGCTCGACGTAACGATCCAGGCGCAGATCCTGGAATTGCTGCGCGATCTGCAGGCCAAGCTCGGCATGGCGATGCTGCTCATCACTCACGACCTCGGCATCGTCGCCAATATGGCCGACGAGGTGGTCGTCATTTATCACGGCGAGATCATGGAAGCCGGGCCGGTCGAGGCGATCTTCCGTAACCCGCAGCATCCCTATCTCAAGGCCCTGATGGCCGCCGTGCCGCATTTCGACATGAAGCCCGGCGAGCGGCTGAAGGCACTGCGCGACGTGCCGGTCAATCTCGAGACGCTGGTCGGCAAGAAAAAGCCGCTGCAGGCCGAAACCCCGGGCACGCTGCTTTCCGTGGCCAATCTGTCGAAGACCTTCAGGACCCGTAGGCGCAGCCTGTTCGGCAAGCACGAGGCCGCCGTCGTGCATGCGGTCGACGATGTCAGCTTCGACATCCGCCGCGGCGAATGTCTCGGCCTCGTCGGCGAATCCGGCTGCGGCAAGACGACGCTCAGCAAGATTCTGATGCGCGCCGTCACCCCCGATGGCGGCGCTGTCGTGTTCAACGACGGCAAGGAGGTCATCGACGTGCTGGCCGCCAAGGGCGCCGAGCTGCAGGAACTGCGCACCAAGATCCAGATGGTGTTCCAGGATCCGGTCTCGTCGCTCTCGCCGCGCATGACGGTGCGCAACATCCTGAGCGAACCGCTCGAGATCCACGACCGCGGCGACAGCGCCGAACGCAAGCGCAAGGTCGAGGGATTGATGGGCGCGATCGGCCTCGACAAGCGTTACCTCAGCCGCTACCCGCACAGCTTTTCCGGCGGCCAG
>NZ_JBXSOL010000070.1:0-7745 GCF_057784555.1 Rhizobium sp. CNPSo 3670 | reverse complement strand
TTGATACTGATGGTCGGATTGCATGACCTCAATAATGCGCTGAACCCTTAGGCGGAAATCACCAATGATCTCGCTTCTAACTCGCTGAATCTTCAGCAGAAGGTCCCGGCATTAAATGAGGGCCGCGAGTTCTAATCCCTTCAACTGCAGTTGTCTGAAATGTTCGCAATCACGTTAGCGATGCTGCAAACGATTGAATCCCTGAAGTTCCGAAAGCCTTAGTACCTAAAGGTATCGCGAACCTCAGCCTTGGCCCTCCGGAATGACCAGTTCAACATGACTGACACCGATCGCCTGAGCGAGTTCATAGAGTGTCACGATTGTTGGGTTACGCTGACCGTGTTCCAACCCGTGAGATATTGCTGGCTGTAGCCTGAGCGCGCGTCGAAAGGGATGTGGAACTGCTAAAATATGTGACCAGGTCTTTTGGAGGGCACGCGGCAGAGAGCCCGAAGAGAAGTCCCCCTGGAGCCTCTTGCAAATTGGCATCGCTTTTTATATTTTGATGTCAAAGCTATCATTTCCATGGATGTGATATCAATGCCTGCGGTCACCATTCGAAATCTCTCTGACGAAACACATCGGGCTCTGCGGCTGCGAGCGGCTCATCATGGCCGAAGCACCGAGGCCGAGATCCGTGACATTCTTGAGACCGCTGTTCGCCCGCCGGAACGGGTTAAGCTCGGCTCTTTACTGGCGGCTATCGGTCGCGACGCTGAGCTTTCCGACAGCGACGTTGAAGTCCTTCAGAAAAGTCGCGACAAGACGCCTGCTGAACCGATGACCTTCGAATGATTTTGCTGGACACCAATGTCCTATCCGAGCCGTGGAAACCGGCTCCTGACGAGGCAGTGGTCGCCTGGTTGGACGCCCAAGCCATAGAGACGCTTTTTCTCGCCGCAATAACGGTTGCTGAACTTCGTTTCGGGATCGCTGCAATGCCTACCGGGAAACGGCAAACTATCCTGCGCGAGCGTCTGGAGAGCGAGGTGCTGCCTCAGTTTTCCGAGCGCGTCCTGCCTTTTGATCTGGCGAGTTCACAGTTTTACTCGGAACTGATGGCACGGGCTCGAGTTTCGGGGAGAGCGATCGGCACGGCTGATGGCTACATTGCCGCCACAGCAGCAGCGAATGGCCTCGCAATCGCAACTCGCGACACCAGCCCATTCGAAGCTGCCGGGCTGAAAGTGATCAATCCCTGGTCTCGATGACGACGGATCCAGGTGTCTTAGGTTTATTGGTCCAAGGCGAACAACACGGTTCCTCGCAATGAAGCGCACCTCTCAGATGTGCGGCAAAGCCGCCCCTGTCGCAGAGACGCATTTGTGACCCTTCAAGGCGCTGAGCGAGGCCGCAGAAACCAATCAAAGTGTTTTAAGACGATGAGGCATGCACTTCTTCTGTATCCCTCCGGCAAAGGCCGTCTGCCGTGATTTGCTGATTGGCTTTAAGTCCATGCCTTATGTCATGCGCTACGGTGATTTCCCCGATTGAACTCTTGTCCGCCGACGATCTTGGCCGTCGGCGAGATTGGTCGGACGAAGAGAAGGTCCGGATCGTCGAGGAAAGTCTGCAGGGGTTTCGACAGGGCTCGGCGACGGCTCGGCGCTATGGAGTGTCTCGATCATTGTTGACGACTTGGCGTCGTCAATATCGAAGCGGTCTTCTGACCGTTTCTGCATCGACGAGCTTCGTGCCGCTTTCGATTTCGCCGCCGCCGGCGGCGTTCCCCGAGATGACCGCTCCGCTCCGGTCGGACGGCGACAAGATGATCGAGATCGGCCTGCCGAATGGTCGTCGCCTGACGATCCCGTC
The DNA here is from genome assembly GCF_057784555.1 of Rhizobium sp. CNPSo 3670. Lineage (NCBI taxonomy): Bacteria > Pseudomonadati > Pseudomonadota > Alphaproteobacteria > Hyphomicrobiales > Rhizobiaceae > Rhizobium > Rhizobium sp. CNPSo 3670. The sequence goes on along the minus strand of NZ_JBXSOL010000070.1, from coordinate 5,930 downwards.
CTCGCTTGATCCCACCATCCTCGCCCGTCTGTTACCGGTTCTGGATGCGTCATGATCGCCTTTCCAGCTGGGGTGAAGGTATGGATTGCAGGCGGCGTGACGGACATGCGCTGTGGCATGAACAGCTTGGCGCTGAAGGTGCAACAAGGCCTTGGTCGCGATCCTCATGGCGGTGAGGTCTTCTGCTTCCGGGGGCGCAAAGGTGATCTGATTAAGGTCCTGTGGCATGACGGGATCGGCATGTCGCTTTACCTGAAGCGGCTGGAAGCTGGGAAGTTCGTCTGGCCGGTCAGCCAGAGCGGGTCGGCCGTCGCGGTTTCGGCAGCACAGCTCGGCTATCTCCTGGAAGGGATCGACTGGCGCAACCCGCGCTGGACGCAGCGGCCTTCGAAGGCAGGCTGATCGCTTTCATTATACTGTTTTTGTTGGGCTTTCGGCACGCGGCATGGTAGCTTTCGGCCATGGATGACGCTGCTTCGGAGATAGCCAGACTGCGCGCCGCACTTGCGGCATCGGAAGCGCGTGCCGCCTCTGCCGAGGCCGATCTCGCGCAGGTGCGCGCCGTCGTGACAACCTCCGAGGCGATGATCCGGCACCTCAAGCTCGAGATCGCCAAGATGCGCCGCGAGCAGTATGGCCAGAGTTCAGAACGGAGCGCCCGGCTGATCGACCAGATGGAATTGCAGCTCGAAGAACTCGAGGCCGACGCCACTGAGGACGAGATCGCGGCGGAACGCGTGGCAGCCAAGATCACGAATGTTTCCGCCTTCGAACGCCGTCGGCCTGGCCGCAAGCCGTTTCCCGAACACTTGCCGCGCGAGCGGCTGGTCATTGAAGCTCCCGAGCAATGCGCCTGCTGCGGCTCGGTCCGGATTGTGAAGATGGGCGAGGACATCACCGAGACGCTGGAGATCGTTCCGCGCCAGTGGAAGGTGATCCAGACGGTGCGGGAGAAGTTCACCTGCCGGGACTGCGAGAGGATCAGCCAGCCGCCGGCTCCCTTCCATGCCACACCGCGCGGATGGGCAGGACCGAACCTGCTGGCGACGATCCTGTTCGAGAAGTTCGGCCAGCATCAGCCGTTGAACCGCCAGGCCGAGCGCTGTGCCCGGGAAGGTGTCGACCTCAGTCTTTCCACGCTGGCCGATCAGATCGGGGCGTGCGCGACGGCGTTGCAACCGATCCATGACCTGATCCGTGCTCATGTGCTGGCCGCCGAACGGCTGCATGGCGACGACACCACCGTTCCACTCCTGGCCAGGGGCGCAACAAAGCAGGCAAGGTTATGGACCTACGTTCGCGACGACCGCCCCTTCGCAGGTGGCGCGCCTCCCGCAGCACTCTTCCACTTCTCTCCCGATCGCGAGAAGACCCATCCAAATCGACATCTCGCCGGATGGCATGGCACACTGCAAGCCGATGCATATGGCGGCTACAACGATCTCTATCGTGCCGACCGCAGCCCCGCGCCGGTGCTCAGCGCGCTCTGCTGGAGCCATGCGCGGCGCAAGTTCTTCGAACTCGCTGACATCGCCGGCAACGTGCGCAAGGGCAAACCTGCTCACGAGATATCGCCGGTCGCGCTTGAGGCTGTCGCCCGCATCGACGCACTCTTCGACATTGAGCGCGGTATAAACGGGACGTCCGCCGAGGAGCGACTGGCAGCGAGGCAGTTGCATGCTCGTCCGCTCGTCGAAGAACTGCACGACTGGCTCATGGCCCAGCGCGCTCAGATGTCGAAGCACAATCCCGTCGCCAAGGCGATCAACTACATGTTCGAGAAAGAGGGCCGCTGGGAAGCCTTCATCCGGTTCCTCGATGACGGCAAGCTTTGCATCTCGAACAATGCGGCAGAGCGCGCCCTGCGCGGAATCGCTCTGGGAAGAAAGGCCTGGCTATTCGCCGGTTCCCAGCGCGGCGGAGAGCGCGCTGCCTTCATGTATTCCCTGATCGTCACAGCCAAAATGAGTGATATCGATCCGCAGGCTTGGCTGGCCGATATCCTCGCCCGCATGCCCAACCTGCCCGTATCACGGCTGCCGGAACTGTTGCCTTGGAACTGGTCCGCCGTGGGCAGCGCCCGGCAGAGAGCAGCTTGATGGCGCGCCCGACGCATGTCTACACGATCGATTATGTTGCTTCGCTGATCGGCGAGAACCTCGAACTCCTCCAGGAAATCGCCAGCAACTCAGACAACATCGATTACGGCGAGATGATCCATGCCCATGACGGCAGCCAAGAGGGCATCACGACCTTCACCGACCGGGGCATCGAGAGCTTAAAGGAATTCCTCGCCGGTATCCGCACCTGCGAGGGCGGTGTCCGGCAATTCCTCGTCGATGAGCAATGTGATCCCGAAAGGATCGAACGCATCATGGCAGACGAGCCGAGATCATAAACCCCGCGGCCTACGCCGGATGGATACCTTCTTCTCCTTCGGCTTCCATCACCACGACATCTGCCTGGTGAAGCACCACAAGCTGAGGATGGACAACAATTCGATGCTGCACTTCTCGCTGGTGCTGCGCGACGAGGCCGCATTCAACGAGGTCAGAAGCCGTGCCTTACGCATGGGGCTTCCCATCCGAAAGGGCCGCATGCTCGCCTCGGCGAAGCCTGTTGCACGCGCATTCAGCGTGCAGGACCCAGACAGGCATTGGATCGAGATCATCGAGGAGCACTGACCATGACCACCGCCGCTTTCGTTCCGCCGAACGTCATCCCTCCCTTCAAGCAGAAGTTCGGCCCACTGCTCAAACGCAAATGGTTTCGCGAGCTGGTGCTGCTCTGGCCGACGCTGACTCGCAGGAGGTTCTCGAACAAGACCGAGGACTACGGCGTCTTCAAACCCTCCCTGGTTTCCCGTATCGGCCAGCTCTCATCTATGTGCAGGACATTGACCGCAGCCGCGCCTGGTACGAGCAGGTCGCGGGTCTTTCCCACAGCCGCACCTGCGAACGAGAGCCGCACCCTTTTAAAGAAGGCTGGACAATTCGCTGCTGCTACATGAGCGCGAAGGCGCACGATGAATGTCTCGTCCTGATCGAGCAGTATGACCCCGCGGGCAAGATTGCCGTGCCGTTCGGCATGAGCTTCTTCCACTTCGCGCTGGAAGTGGAAGGAAATCGACTGGAGGACGTCCTGGCATTCGCCGAACAGCAGCGCGCCAACGGTTTTGCCGTCAACTTTGGTCCAGTACGCCACAATAGCGACCCGCCGCTGGGAGACGGGGAAACCGGCGGCAATGTCGCCTGCTATCTCTATGATCCCGACTGGAACAATGTCGAGTTCTGCGGCGCCATGGACACGATCGAGAACTATCGTGCCCGGTATGGCGACAAGAAGGGTTCGGAACGAGCATGATAGCTGGCGGTCCGAAAATGGACAAAGCGCAGATGCTCGACTGGAACGACCTGCGCTTCTTCCTTGCCGTGACGCGAAAGTTCTGAGCGCGATTGGCGAAAGAGTGGTTTGGTCGATCGTGACCGGTTGGGGCGGGTTGAAAGCGGCAGCAGGGGAAGCCGTCGGGATCGTCTCCGTGTCAATCTTACCAAGGCGGCGGGGCTGTAGTAGAAAGATCCCTCCTCTGCCCCTACAGCTTGGGCAGCGCTTTGAATGGATCGAGCACTCGAGCTCCTAGAGGTTCGAAATGGCGCAAGTTGCGGGTCAAAACGATCAAGCCATGCACCTGGGCTGTGGCGGCTATCGCAATGTCCCCGAAGCCCGGCTGGTGGGCGCGAGCGTCGTCGAGAATCTGACCGGCAGCATGCGCGCATCTCAGATCGAACGGCAACAGCTTCTGTGCGTATAGATGTTCGACGCTCTCCCACCATTCTCTCAGCTGCCGCGCTTTCGTGGTTGCGCCTTCGCGCTCTGCCTTGACGATTCCGGATTTAACCTCTGCAGCAGAAATAACGGATAGGAACAGCTGCGGACTGGCTTCGTCAAGCCATTCAATAAGGGGTCCATGACTCTGGCGTTTCGACGGAGCAAGTGCAGATATGACGTTCGTATCGATCAGAAACATCAGAGATCGATGGGCCGGCTTGGCTTAGTGCTGCGCGGCGGAATATCGCCTTCGTCGCCAGGAAAGGAAGCCAGCAGTCGTCCGAAACTCGGAACCTGCTTCAGCTTTTCATACTCCTCGAACGAAATTACCACGGCTTCCTTTCTGCCATGTCGAGTGATGATCGCAGGATTGCCATGAACAGCCTGATCGACAACGGCGGAAAGCGTTGCCTTAGCATCCTTAAGCTGGATCTCTCTCATATAGGCCTCGAAGCTATGACTATAGTAGTCATATAGCGAAGGCTACTCATTTGAGCAAGAGCCCGGAGAGCTCAGCAACAAAAAACGCCCGATCGCTTCTACGACCGGGCGCTCTTAGCTGTTTGGCGCAGGATTACATCGCCTGCTTCAGGCGCATCGCTTCCGGATCATAGACCCGGCCGAAACGGCTGTTCAGGAAATCGGCCAGGGTGATCTCTTCCTGGCGAACGAAGCCCTTCTGCGGAAGCTTGCCATCTGCGAGGAGATCGAGAACCGTGGTGATACCGGCTGCCGTGGTGATCTGGATCGCGCTCATTTTCTTGCCGGTGACGACGCCCGCATAGACCTTGTTCGCGTAGGTTTCCTGCATATAGCGGCCATCCTTCCAGCCGCAAACGGTGACGAAGATCACGACAACGTCCTGCATGGTGGCCGGAAGCGCGTTCTCGAAGAGATCCTTCAGAACATCACGACGGTTCTTCAGGTTGAGGTCATTCAGCAGCGCCTTGATGATCGCCTGATGGCCGGGGTAACGGATCGTCCGGTAGTTCATGGTCCGCACTCGGCCTTCGAGCGACTTTGCCAGCGTGCCGAGGCCGCCCGACGTGTTGAAGGCTTCATAGGTGACGCCATCGAGCGAGAACTCTTCGCGTTCTTCCATCGCCGGAACCGTCACGAGCTTGCCTTCGACGACAGCTTCGCAGGGCTCGATATATTCGTTGATCAGCCCGTCCGTGCTCCAGGTCAGATTGTAGTTTAGGGCATTCGACGGATATTGCGGCAGGGCGCCGACGCGCATGCGAACGCTGTCGAGCGTGTCGAAGCGGGTCGCGAGCTCACTGGCAACGATCGAGATGAAGCCCGGCGCCAGACCGCATTGCGGAATGAAGGCGACATCGGCAGCGTGGGCAAGCTCTTCGACCTTCTTGGTCGTGGCAACGTCTTCGGTGAGATCGAGATAGTGGACGGATGCTTCGAGCGCTGCTTCGGCAACCTTGCCGGTCAGATTGAAGGGTGCCGCCGAGAGAACGGCAAACTTTCCCTTGAGGACGGCGACCAGCGCGGCGCTATCGGTGATGTCGACGGCTGCGGTCGAGATCGCCGGATGATGGTCGATCTTGGAAAGCTGCTTCTCGTCGCGATCGGTGACCACGACCTTGTAGTCGCCCGTCTCCGCCAGCATCAGCGCGATCGCTCCGCCAATTTTGCCAGCACCGATCACCACTATTTCCTTCATATAAATCCCCTGGAGTTTGCCTATAGATTTTTATAAGTTTGCCGTCGGGGAAAGACGATTCATAGCGACATTATGTGCAATATGACGTAGATAATTCGGCATAATGCCGGAGATGATAGGCAGATCGTGGGAAACATGGCGCTATCCGACAAAGATCGCGAGCTGCTCGCCGTGCTCAGTGAAAATGCCCGGATGCCGGTCGCGACTCTCGCTAAGCGGCTGTCGCTGTCGCGCACCACGGTGCAGGCTCGTCTCGAGCGTCTGGAGAGCGCCAAGGTCATCGCTGGCTATTCGATCCGGCTGTCGGAGAGCTATGCTTCCAGCCTGGTCCGCGCGCACATCCTGATCACCATTGCGCCGAAGGCGCTCTCGCAGGTGACGGCATCGCTCGAAAAGATGACAGCGGTGACAGAGGTGCATTCGG
>NZ_JBXSOL010000069.1:0-7975 GCF_057784555.1 Rhizobium sp. CNPSo 3670 | reverse complement strand
ACAAGAAGATTTGAGTTGCCAGCCATCTCGGCATAGTCGCCGGTGATCTTGCGAGCCAGTTTCAATCGGAAGATTGCAATGTTATCAGGGTCACGCCAGCCTGACATTCTCGGCGCTGCCAAGGTTGGCGGTGTCCTCGCAACCAGCCACTGGAGCGGCGTTGACCAGCCGGCCAATGAAGATCGCCGGTGTCAAGCTTTCGGAAGCCGGGACTTCATTTCGGTCGACCGATCTATGCGGCTCGGGCGATAAATTCGACCTGAATTCCAGCAACGTGCTATCCGCGCTTTTCCGCAATGGAAACTGGAGTGGCGGTTGGATCACTTGGCTCTGAGCGCAAGACGTGCAGGTCACGAGGTAGCATCAATCGCCGGCACGATTGCAACTCCTGTGAAAGCAAGAGCGCACGGGGTTGCCGCTGATCGTTGTAATATGTTAGGGGCAGCTTCCAAGCGGTGCGAAGGCGTTCCGCTCGCAGGCAGACCGCTTAAAAGAGAATATCGGACGAACGTGATACGTGGCCTCTTCAACCATCAACGCCTGCGGACGCTAATAGCCTCGGCAATGAGCCTTGTCGCCCTGATCTTCTTGCTTCGCGCGGTGGACTGGCAGGAGGCCATCCGCATTTTTCGCAGCGGAATATCCGTCATATCGCTCCTGTGGTTCATTCTTGTTACCTTCGGGATCGCTGTAGGTTATGCGGTGCGGTGGCGCCTGTTACTGGATGGAAAGATCGGCTACGGAACATCCCTCATGGCCTCCCTGCTCGGTCTGGGCGCCAACATGTTCCTTCCTGCGAGAGGCGGAGACCTCTTGCGTGTACATTACAGCCGAATTGTCGCGACTGTCCCCTACATGGACGCTCTTGGTAGACTTCTGATCGAAAAGATGGTCGACTTGGCGACGATCATTTCCGTCGGCCTATTTTCTTTGGTGTTACTGACCCATACACTGAATGCCGAATGCCGAAATCTTCTCCTGGTCATCATGATTGGTGCGATAGTTGGGATATTGCTTTCGGCAGTCCTGATAAGGAATTTCGGCGATCGGCTTGTTCCGATATTGCGGCCCGTCTTCGGTGTTCTGCGACTGCAAGATTTCTTTGACCGTCACGTTATTCATTTTATTCGAAATTCCGCACGAAGCTTATCTCTGTCCGTGACCATCGTTCCGGCCGTTCTCACGCTGGTTTTGTGGGTTTCGGCATACGCCTTTGCGTATATTTTCGTCGCCCGGTTCGTCGGGGTCGCGCTGAATTATCAAGAATCCTTGTTCGTGCTGTTTGCCGGCGGGTTGGGCCTGATGATCCCAGCTGCACCATCCGGCGTCGGTACCTTCCATGCATCCGTCGTTTCGGCATTCGTACTGCTAGGGCGTTCGCCGTCGGAGGGGTTGCTCCTGGCAACCGCCGTTCATTGTCTGTTTTTTGTGGTATACGTCGTGCCTGCAGCCCTCATCCTGGGACATTGGCGCCTGAGCCGCTTGGCGCCGAGATAACCCCATGAAAAATTATTTCTATTCTCTCGTGAGAAAGTACATTGGGCTGTTTGTCCTAGGCCAGAATTCTGTGGTCGAGATCGATCCAACGACTCCGCTTCTGGTTGCCAAATTTCCGCAGGGCAAGGTGGCGTTTCGTTCGGGAACGCAACCGACGGAAGCTGTGAACGAATTTGATCAGCATAGGGTCGTCAAGATCGAAGACGTCGCTGACAACAAACCTGATTACCTGATCATCAGCGGCCTCATTCACTACGAACGAGACATACAGAGTATGTTCGCTCAGGCACGTGCGTTGTGTTCGCAAGAGACACGGCTTGTCCTTACCTATTACAGCAGTATGTGGCGGCCGCTTGCAGCTCTCGCATCCAGGCTCGGTCTGCGTCGGCGGGTTCCTGAATCGAATTGGCTTGCCCATGAAGACGTCGAGAATCTTCTGACGCTCGAAGACTTCGAATTGATACGACTGGACCAGAAGGTCCTGATCCCGATTTACATCCCACTGGTCAGTGGCTTTGTTAACCGTTGCCTCGCTCCTCTTCCGCTTCTTCGAACTCTCTGCCTTCTCAACATCGCGATTGCGCGGCCGATCGGCGATGCCGCGTCGAAGACCGAGCTGTCGGTGTCAATTGTCGTTCCAGCGAGAAACGAGGCTGGAAATATCGAGGAAATTGTCAAACGCTTGCCGGTTATGGGGCCGGACGATGAACTCATTTTTGTCGAAGGCAATTCAACCGACGCGACGTGGAAGGCAATCCAAGAAACGCAAGAGCGTTATGGCGGCGAACGCACCATCCTGATTGCCCAGCAGGATGGCAAGGGTAAAGGCGACGCCGTCAGGAAGGGTTTTTCGCTAGCCACGAAGGATATCTTGATGATCCTCGACGCGGACATGACCGTTCCGCCCGAGGATTTGCCGAAATTCTACAATGCCCTCAAGGACGGGAAAGGCGAGTTCATCAACGGCACTCGCTTGGTCTATCCCATGGAAAAGGAGGCGATGCGCTTCTTCAATCTCCTGGGTAACAAGTTTTTCGCATTGGCCTTCTCTTTCGTTCTTGGCCAGAGATACAAAGACACCCTGTGCGGAACCAAGGTGATCAGCCGCTCCAATTACCTCAAGCTTCAGGCAAACAGATCCTACTTCGGTGATTTCGATCCCTTTGGTGATTTCGACCTCATCTTCGGCGCCGCGCGGATGGGCCTCAAGATCGTCGAGGTTCCGATCGGCTATCGCGAAAGACTCTACGGTGAAACGAACATCTCGCGTTGGCGCCACGGTGCCATACTGTTGGCCATGCTGGTTTTTGCCGCAAGACGTATAAAGTTTCTCTGACGATGGAAACCGAAAGCACTCTCTATGAGGCCGATCTTGCTCAGACGTTGGCAAATCGCGAGCGGCTAAGCGCAAATCCGAACCTGATGCACTGGTATGGTGAGCTCTACAAGGAGATGTTTCGACAGGAACCGGATATTGCCATGAATACCGTTCTGGAAATCGGGAGCGGCACGTCACCTCTCAAGCGCTTCCTGCCGAATGTCATCACCTCGGATGTGCTGAAGTTAGACTATTTGGACTTTGTCTTCGATTGCCATGAGATCGCGGGGTTGCCTGACATTGCGGACCATAGCGTCGACGTGATCACGATGACGAATGTCCTGCATCACCTGAAGGATCCCCTTGCGTTCCTCCGCGGGGCAACGCGCAAGCTCAAAAAGGGCGGCAGGGTGTATGTGACGGAACCTTATTTATCTTGGTTCTCCTACCCGATGTATAAACTTCTCCATCATGAGCCGGTGGATTTCAGTATCCGCCGCCCGGTTCTGGATACTGTTCAGGGTCCTCTTTCGACCTCAAACCAGGCGATGCCGCATATGATCTTCTTTCAGCGGCCGGACTGGCTCGCTGAGCTTGCAGATTGCTATGTCCTCGAGAAGACAAGGATCAGCTATTTCACCTCGCTCTCCTATATGGTGACAGGCGGGATATCGAGGACGTTTCCTGTGCCTGGTTGGGCCTATAAGCCTTACTTCAAGCTCGACAAGGCAATAGGCACCGCGCTGCCCAAGGTGTTCGCCTCATTCTTCACGGCTCGTCTCACGTCAAGGGAAGAAGTGTAGGGATGGTTTTGCTACGCCTCGCCGATTGGCTCTATCGATATTGCTATCCCCTTTATTACCCTCTCTATTCCGTATGGAAGGCAGTTTCAGAACGACGTGAGCGCGCCCTGATGCGTGAGATGATTTCGCCGGGCATGATCGTCGCCGATATCGGTGCAAATATCGGAATATATACTCGCCTGTTCTCCGATCTGACGGGAATGACCGGCCATGTGCATGCCTTCGAGCCGGCACCGGCGAACTTCGAAAAGCTCGAAGCGACGGTAACCGGCTTGTCGAATGTATCGCTGCAGCACGCCGCGGTAGGAGCGGCCAGCGGCACCACAAGGCTATATGTTTCGGCCGAGCTGAACGTTGATCACCGAACCTTTGATAGTGGCGACGGGCGAGCGAGTATCGACGTCCCGATGGTGAAGCTGGATGATTATTTTTCGCCAGGGCAGCGGGTCGATTTTATCAAAATCGATGTTCAGGGATATGAGTTGAGCGTTCTGCAGGGCGCCGAGCGGGTCCTGCGGGAGAATAGCGACATTAGGATATTTATGGAATTCTGGCCTTACGGCTTGTCGAAAGCGTCGGTGAACCCGTCCGAGCTCACCAGATTCCTAAAGATGCTGAATTTCGAGTTCCACAACATAGCGGATCCACCAGGCGCTGATTTCAATGACGAGAGCCTCGATCCGAGAAGCGCGAGCCAATATTGCAATCTGATCGTTGCAAGAAGAGCGCCCGCCGATCACAACATCAGTTAAAGGCGGCGTGCGGACGATGTTATCCACCAGCAACAAAATCCTGATCGCTCGTTATCTATCTAAGGCGGTCTTGTTCGTCCGAGGTTGCGTTGGTCTACCCGCAACCGTAATCGCGAAGCGCCGCGGAATAAGTTGGTCCCTAGACCTGAGAGACGGTGTTGATTTCGCGATCTACCTGTTAGGCGGATTCGAGGTCAGAACGCTCGACAGGTATAAAGAGCTGATAGGCGATGGAGACATAGTTCTCGATATCGGCGCCAATGTGGGTTCTCATACGCTGCCCCTGGCGCAATTGGTGGGCGGAGCCGGCAGGGTAATCTCCTTCGAGCCGACCGCTCATGCATTCGCGAAACAGCAAGCCAATATTGCGCTCAACCCGACGCTCGCCAAGCGAATCGACGCTCACCAGATGATGCTTATGGCAAGTGCGTCCGAAGCGATGCCCGAAGCAGTTTATTCAAGCTGGCCGCTAGAAGTTGCTGAAGATCTGCATAGCGAACACCACGGCCGTCTGATGTCGACACAGGGCGCGCGGCTCGGCACCCTGGACCAAACACTGCGGGACCTTGGAGTCGCCAAGGTTGATTTCATAAAGCTTGACGTCGACGGAAACGAGCTTGCGGTTCTACTCGGGGCAGCAGCGACCCTTAAAGAGTACCAGCCGCGGATAATGCTGGAATTGGCTCCCTATGTTTATGCTGATAACCCCGGAAACTTCGACAGATTGTTGACGCTTCTCTGGGAGGGCGGCTACGAAATTGCTGAAATGGCATCCGGCAGGAAGCTGCCTGAAGACGCCGACAAAGTACGCGCGATGATAGCGGAAGGTGGCGGTATGAATGTGCTGGTCAAAAGCAAGAGTACCAAGAGAAGATAGATAACTTACTTCGAAGGGTATCGGATGGACAGGAAAGCAATCCTGCTCCCTTTTCTCGTTAGGAAATGCGGCGATGGATGCGCAATTCAATGAATGCATGAAGGTAGCGAGAAAGCTTGTCGACCCGAGCTTCCTCGAATCGTTGAAACAGCCTCAACCGCGCGCGATTATCGTGGCGACCGCGATGATCTGGTTCCAGATAATTGTCTCTTGGGCGATCGCGCTCCTCGGCCCTTGGTGGCTCCTATGGCTGCCATTCCTGATTAACTCCGCGACAACGCAAGGCATGTTGCTTTGGGTTCACGAGGCGTCGCATTACCATCTCTTCTCCAGTCGTCGTAAAAACGATATCTGGTGCGACGTGTTCTTTGCTGCGCCTGTCGGGATGTCAGTCGGCGCGTATCGCCTGCGCCACATGAGCCACCATGCACATCTCGGTACAGAGAAGGATGAGGATGGTTACCCCTATCGCGAGCCGATCAAGGGCATCCGGGCGCTCGCGTGGGTGATGGTAAAGGCGCTGAGCGGTGGCATGGGCGTGTGGCTGGCGGCTGACAAATATGGTGGTTTGGCTCGTAAGAAGGCATCGGGGAACTCGCTGTCGCCTTCCTGGTTGGCGCCCATGGTGACGATCATCTTCAACAGCTTGCTGCTTGCGCTCTGCATTGCCACAGGCCAATGGTATCTTTACATTCTGTTATGGGGCTATCCGATCGCTGCCGTAGCAATCGCCCTGAATATCGTGCGCACCATTGCGGAGCATCAGCCCGAGGACTATCCACTTTACGAGGATGGACGGGAGCGGGCCATGATGCCGCTGGCCCGGACGACCGCGCCTAATTGGTTTGAGAAGTGGCTTATGTACCAGGCGAATTTCAACTACCACATCGAGCACCATCTTTTCCCGGCCATTCCGCAGCACAATCTCGCAAAACTCCATAAGCACCTCCTCGAAGGAGGATTCTACGAGCATTTTCCAGGGTGCCTGCAGCGCAGCGGTTTTGCAAAATTCATCCGCCTCTCGAGAAATCGCAGGAACGACGATTTCTCAGATTCGGTTCAAGATGCGCTGGCCCTCTAAAATCTAAGGTATTGAACGCGACACTATGAACTCTCAGGTGACACCTCATATAAGATCAACCCCTACAACGTGTAGCTGTTGCGGCGGTAAGAGCTCCACCGTTGTTGCCACAGGACGCGATTATATATATCACGGCAGCGAAGACTCCTTCACATATGCCCGATGCGATGGATGCGGTCATTTCTATCTCAATCCCAGACCTGACATCACTGAGCTGTCTTTGATGTATCCGGCCAACTATGGCACCTTCTCGAACAGATTTCAGGGCCGGGCAAACCTTCTTGGTAGAATAAAGACAATCGTTAATCGAAAGCGCCTGAAGAGGGTTGTCGCTTATCTCCCTTTGCGGGCAAGGGTGCTCGATGTGGGATGCGGCAACGGCGAACTTTTGATTGCACTTCGCCAAGCACGTCCGGATCTTGAACTTTTCGGTCTGGATTGGCATTTCCCGGTTGAAACGCGTGCCGCTCTGGAAAGAGATGAAATAGGTGTCATCGAGGCGCCGCTTGAGGCGGCGGAATTGCCGGAGCGGCCCTTTGATCTCATCATCATGCTCCAGCTCATAGAGCACCTTTGGGAACCGGAAGAGAGCTTGCGGCGTCTCGTCCGCGCGTTGGCGAAAGATGGTCGGTTATTGATCGAAACTCCCAATACCGACGGCTGGGATAGATTGCTATTTGCGGGCTGCGCGTGGGGCGGATACTATTTCCCGCGGCATTTAAACCTCTATAATTTTGACCGTTTGGCTGAACTCCTGCAAAGAGTGGAATTGACTGTTGAATCCCAACGCAGTCTTCCAGCCCCTTTGATCTGGATATACTCCCTTCAAGGGGCTGTGCAGGCGCGCTTCGGCTGGAAAAGCTCCTTAACAAAGCTTTTCGCTGTCAAAAACATCCCTTTGATTGCGGCTTTTGCCTTTCTTGATCTCGCCGCCATCGTGATGAGGTTTACAACGTCAAACCAACAAGCAATATCGAAGAAGGTATAGTCGTTAAAATTGTTTTGGCCTTTCGTGTGGACAGTGATGTCGATACCGAAGCCTGGGCCGCATCCTCGATGTCGTGGAGCGGCGATGATCCCGGTTCCCAGTGGCCGTCAGCGGCCGACGGCACGGTGGTGATTACGCCGGCGCAGCTCGGCTATCTGCTCGAAGGAATCGACTGGCGAATGCCGCAAAAACCTGGCATCCGAGCTCGGCTGGGTAGTGGAAATGGCTGGAAAGGTGGGAGCGAATATGATTCCATCTCGCCATGACAGATGCGGCCGATCAGCTTCCTGACGACCTTGCCAGCGCGCATGCGATGATCCCCGCCGAGCGCGCGGCGCGCCGTGAAGCTGAGGCCGTTGCTGCCCGAGCCCAGGCAGTGAACTCGCATTCGGATGCACGGATTGCCAGGGTGAGGCTGGAGATCGAGAAGCTCAAGCGCGACACTCATGGCAGCCGCTCGGAGCGCAAGGCGCGGCTCCTTGAGCAGATGGAATTGCAGCTCGAAGAGTTGGAGGCGGACGGTAACCGATGTTCCACCCCCACGTTGTCCTTCCGATCCTGATCTGTGATCGCCTATCCATCGACGAGCAACGGGAGTTTCTCCATGGAGAGTACATTGGAGCTTCTCACGACCAAGAAGCCTGGACGTGAGGTGCATC
>NZ_JBXSOL010000068.1:0-9395 GCF_057784555.1 Rhizobium sp. CNPSo 3670 | reverse complement strand
AGCAGGCAAGCACGGCGGGCGACGATGTGATCAATGGCTTCAACGTCGCCGATGTCATCAATGCCGGCGACGGCAATGACACGATCAATGCTGACAACGGCAACGATCTGATCACCGGCGGCCGAGGCAATGACGTCATCAACGGCGGCGGCAGTGACGACACCTACTTCTATGCTCGCGGCGACGGCGCCGACACCATCACCGAGGGACCGGATGGCGGCTATGTCGATAAGCTGGTGTTGACCGACATCAACCCGGGCAGTGTCACGCTGGTTCGCAATGGCATCGATGTGACGCTGGTCGTTGCCGAGAGCGCGCCGGGGGCCGGAGATGGAGGCTCCATTCTGCTTAAGGAAACCCTCGACGACTTCTATGGCCGGGGCACCGACAGCATCGTCTTCGCCGATGGCACGACGTGGAACCGTGCGGATCTAAGAGCTCATATTTCTTACGTCGGCGGTACCTCGAGCAACGACACCATCACGGGGACAACCGGCGCGGATACCATTCACGCTGGGTTAGGCGATGATACACTGATTGGCCTGGCTGGAGACGATACGTTCGTATTCCGGTCTGCTTTCGGCCACGACACCATAAATGATTTCGTGGCAGGAGCGCAGAGCATTGACGTCATTGACATCAGCAACGACCTCTTCGCGGACTTTGCATCGGTACTGGCAGCCGCCAGCCAGGTTGGAGCGGACACGGTAATCGCACATGACGCCAACACGTCGATCACTTTGAAGAACATCGCGCTGACCAGCCTGCATCAGGACGACTTCCGCTTCACGGCTGCAGCGTGACGAAGAGGAAATCGTCTTGAACAAGGCCGCAGAACAGCCGTCACAAGTGTTTCTTGTGGCGGTCCTGTCGTCGCTTCGTCGAGCCTACCTGGGTGTCGGCGTGACGAGTTGTGTCATCAATATTCTCGCGCTGACCGGCTCGTTCTTCATGCTTCAGGTCTACGATCGGGTCATTCCGGGACGGAGCCTGCCAACTTTGGTGGGACTCGGGGTCATTGCCGCAACGCTGTTTATCTTCCAGGGTGTTCTGGAACTGATCAGATCGTTGCTCCTCGTCAGGGTGGGGACCTCGGTCGACGAACGTTTCGGTGACCGCGTCTACGGCTCTCTAGTCCTGCTGCCGTCGCGTATGCAGATGCCGGGCGACGGACTGCAATGCGTGCGCGATCTCGATAGCGTCCGTGGTTTCCTGTCCGGACCGGGGCCAACGGCTCTGTTCGACATGCCCTGGATGCCCTTCTATCTCTTCCTTTGTTTCCTCTTCCACTTCTGGATCGGCGTGACCGCGCTTGCCGGCGCATTGATGCTTATTGGCTTGACGATGCTGACCGAGGTCCGGTCGCGTCAGCCGGCGAAGGAAGCAGCCAAGCTCGCCGCCGAGCGCATCAATCTTGCCGAGGCGACGAAACGAAATTCGGAAGCCGTCCTCGCTATGGGATTCGGCCATTTCATCGGCGAGCGCTGGTCCGAGCTGAACCGAAAATATCTGGCAAACCACGTTGCCGCCAGCACCGTAACGGGCGGGCTGGCGACAGCTTCGAAAATCCTGCGCATGATGCTGCAGTCGGGCGTGCTTGCCGTTGGCGCCCTTCTGGTGATCCGGCAGGAGGCAACTGGCGGTATCATGATTGCGAGCTCCATCCTGGTGAGCCGTGCTCTCGCACCCGTCGAGCTTGCGATCGGCCAATGGAAAGGCTTCGTGGCCGCTCGGCAAAGCTGGGGACGTCTGACGAAGCTCATGACTCTCATGTCCTCGGATCAGCGCGAGGTCGCATTGCCGACACCACAGGAAAGCCTGAGCGTCGAGAACCTGCAGGTCGCAGCCCCCGGCGGCCGCAGCCCTATCGTCCGCGGCGTCTCCTTCAAGGTTTCGGCAGGCGAGGCCGTCGGCATCATCGGCCCAAGCGCATCGGGGAAATCGACGCTCGCCCGCGCGATCACGGGCCTTTGGCTGCCACTAGGCGGAGCAGTGAGGCTCGACCAGGCATTGCTCGCGCAATGGGATTCGCGAGAGCTCGGCCGCCATCTCGGCTACCTGCCGCAGGATGTCTCGCTCTTCGATGGGTCGATTGCGCAAAACATTGCGCGCTTCGATCCGGACGCCGGTTCCGAGGCAATCATTGCCGCAGCGCGGGCAGCGGGCGTTTACGACATGATCGTGCAGTTCCCCGATGGATTCGACACGAAGATTGGAGAGCATGGATCGGCGCTCTCGGTTGGCCAACGCCAGCGGATTGCGCTTGCCCGAGCGCTGTATGGTGATCCATTCCTGGTGGTGCTCGACGAGCCGAACTCCAATCTCGACGCTGACGGGGAAGCGGCGCTGACGAAAGCAATCTCCGGCGTCCGGGCAAGGGGAGGGATCGCGATCGTCATCGCCCACCGACCGAGCGCCCTCGTAGCCGTCGACAAGGTCTTGGTCATGGGCAACGGCCAGATGCAGGCGTTCGGTCCCAAGGACGAAGTTCTGAGCAAGATGACGGCGAGGCCAGCAAAGGCAACGCCGCAACCCGTGCGTCTGCTGATTGGCGGCGAGGAGACGGGATCGTGAGAGAGAAGGCAGCGATTTCGGCCGAACGCGCCATTCGCAATCTGACGATGGCCGCCCTCAGCACCGTCCTGTTGCTCGGCGGCGTCATGGGCGGTCTTGCAGCGACCACTCACTTGTCAGGCGCCGTCATTGCAGCGGGAACGGTTGTCGTCGACAGCTACGTGAAGCCGGTGCAGCACCAGAAAGGTGGGACGGTTGGCCAGATCTTCGTCAAGAATGGCGATCGCGTAGAAGCCGGCCAAGTCCTTATTCATCTCGACGACACGCAAACGCGCGCCAATCTCGCCATCGTCAGGAAGCGTCTCAACGAGCTCTTTGCCAGAAGGGCAAGGCTTGAAGCGGAACGCGACGGGGCAGAGACTGTCGCATTCTCCAAAGACTTTCTTGCTAAAGTCAGCGATCCTGAGGTGAGCCGCTCGATTGAAGGCGAAAAGCGCCTCTTCGCCGATAGGAAATCTTCCCGCATGAGCCGGAAGGCGCAATTGCGCGAGAGGATTGAGCAGCTCAAGCAGGAAACTGAAGGCTCGGTCGCGCAGCAAACCGGAAAGCGGCAAGAGATTGGGCTGATCGAGAAGGAGTTGGAAAGCCTTCAGCGATTGTTCGATCAGGGCCTCGTGCCGGCCAACAGGGTGTATGCGCTGCAGCGAGAATCCGCGAGCCTGACGGGAGAGCTCGGCAGTCTGCTTGCGAACGCGGCACAGGCGAAGGGCAGGATCACCGAGACCGAGCTTCAGATTATCCAGATCGACGACGATCACCGCAGCGAGGTGTCCGACCAGCTTCGTCAGGCCGAGAGCGATATCGGCGAATTTTCCGAGCGCCTCGTCGCAGCCGAGGACGACTTGCAACGGATTGATATTCGGGCGCCCCAAGGTGGCGTCGTGCATCAGCTTGCCGTCCACGCACCCGGCGCCGTCATTGCTCCGGGAGAGGCGATCATGCAGATCGTTCCGGATCGTGATGCACTCGTCGCGGAGGTCAAGCTGTCGCCAAGCGACATCGACCAAGTCAGCATTGGTCAGGCGGTGCATCTCAGATTTTCTGCCTTCAGCCAGAGGAATACGCCGGAACTGAATGGTGTCGTTACGGGGGTGGCGGCGGACCTGACGGCGGACCAACGATCGGGGCTCAGCTATTATGTCGTTCGGGCCGAGGTTTCCGACGGCGAATGGCAGAGGCTTGGGCAGGTGACGCCTGTTCCGGGCATGCCGGTTGAAGCTTTCATCCAGACCGGCGAGCGAACAGCGCTGGCATATTTGACGAAGCCGTTCATGGATCAGGTCGCGCGAGCCTTCAAGGAAGACTGAAAAGATGCATCACCTTGATCACCGGCCTAAGGAAGAAAGGCTCCTGACGTCTGCCGCCGCACTTGGCCGTTCGGAGTTCCCTGCGTATACCGGTCCGACCGTCGCTCAGGGCCTCGATCATGGCACAGATCAAACAAAAGACCGCTTTATCTTTCTGGATGAGCTTCGAGGCATTGCAGCGGTATCGGTGGCTCTCTTGCACGCCAGCCAGGTTTTTGGCTTCAATCTCAATTCTTACGCTTATCTGGCCGTGGACTTTTTCTTCTGCTTGAGCGGGTTCGTCCTGGCAAGCGGGTATGACGAAAAGCTCAGGTCGGGTGTTCTGCAGAGCAGGACGTTTTTGCTGAAGCGGCTGATACGGCTTTATCCCATGATCGTCATTGGTGTCGCCCTGGGCGCTATTGCCTCGCAAGTTGCTTTGACACCAAGCATAGCTCTTGTCGATGTCTCGATCCTTGCTGTTGGCGCGTTATTCCTATTGCCCCTCGGACTTCTCGTCGGTCAGGAAGCATTCGCGATCAACAGCCCGCTGTGGTCCCTCTGTTTTGAGATGGCCGCGAGTGTCGTTTACGGATCCTTTGCCCGCCGGCGCGTTCGTTTTTGGCAGGGGGCAGCAGTTTTGGGGCTTCTGGCGGCGGCACTTTTCCAAATTGTCATGATCGAGAGTAGCATCGGGCCGGTTGGATTTGCGAATTGGCGAGCGTTCTTCGAAGGATTTTTCAGGGTAGGCTTTTCGTTCCTTGCCGGCGTCTTGATCTTCCGCTGGGGTATCCATCGTCGCGTTGGATCGGTTCCACCCCAGGTCCCGCTTTTCGCCCTGATTGCCGTTCTATTTTTCCCCTTTGGCGTCCCGAGAGACATCTACGATTTCATTTGTATCGCTATCATAATTCCGATCGTCGTTACACTGGCGGCTGCAGTCCCGCATTATTCCGAGCGGCCATTTGCTGCATATCTCGGGCAGATGTCGTATCCCGTCTATATTGTCCACCTGCCTGTTATTCAGCTTGGTCATCAATTTCAAAACCTCACCGATAGCTGGATTCCGTTGCCGGTCACCGTTTGCGCTACCCTCCATGTCGCTGTCGCTCTAGCGCATATTCTACACGTTTGTTTCGATGCGCCCCTTCGCGCGTACTTGGCTGGTCGTCAGAACGGCGCGCCCATTTCTCAAACTAAGGATGTGTCGATTGCCCACTCCCCAAGGGACCCTTGAAAGGTGGTCCGAGTTCGAGTCGAATTAGCTGCCGCATTGTCGAACGGCACTCAATGATCAAGTGACGAACACTGGGTCGAACGTCTCATCTCTACGAGAAAAATGCGTGCCGCAAGCCCTCATTTGGCGTGAGGCAGATCGCTCCATCTTATCCTCAGGAGGGATTTCGCCGTCTTGCGAAGCTTCTTGCGATCAATCATCCGGGATGACACTTCGAAGTCGGAGTTGATCTTCACGACGAGGAGCTTGCTGAAATTCCCAAAGACCTTCACGAAAACCTCGTCCTTGGATTTGAACGGCGTGATGGTTTTGATCTCAACATGATCGTTGCCAAGCCGACCGTCAGCACCCTGCGCGTAGCTCCTGTTCAGCTTTATGCCGTAGGTGATGGCGCCGAAGAGTTCTCCTATGTCTCCATACACATTGAGATGGCGATCTGTCTGAAGGTGATAGCTTTCTGCCAGCGACAGGAGTTCCTCAAAATACGGAATCAACGATGTGTCTGCATTCGGATATTTGGCGCGCCACTCATGGTATCGAAGCTGTTCTTCTACTTCGGACCAGGAAACCCATTCGCCGTCGTCATAGAAGGCTCGATCCCATATATCAGTATCCATTTCAAACCTCTTTGAATTCCGATCTTCGTAAGGCAGCCATTGCGATCTTTCGATCGACCCACGCAGAAAGGCCGTGCCAAAGTTCTTTATCGAGCCCGACCTGGCAAGCGATCGCAACGATCTGCTGGTAGGAGATGGGTGTAATGGCCGCCTGGCCACCGAGAGCAGGGTCCATCAGGCCTCGCTTCGCTTTGCGCGCCGTCGGAAAACTGGGATGGTCGGCAAAGGCTGCGAGGGCGGCCGCTTGAAGGCCGTGTTGTTTGCCAAACGCTGCCGCCAATACGGCGTTGCGCATCCACTGATAGGCGTCTCCCTTAAAAGGGCAGGGCGTTTGGTCCGCAGCCGGATCGAGCGCGAAGACCTCTGGAATGTAGTCCCAGTAACGAATGCCTTTGTCTGCGAGGGCACAGCGGGCGCGCAAGCCGTTGCCTGGGTTGATCTGGTCGGCATAGCTTCCGTTGCATTGGCGCTCGCCCGAGCGCGACAAGGCTGTTTGGCTACATTGTCCGCCGGGCTCAGTAAATTTGCACTCGATGACGAGCGCAGCCATTGAGCCCAGCGCAAGGGCATCGACTTGCGTAGGCCGTGGTTCTCCCAAAAGGCGATGACTATCGGTCCATTCGAGCGTTATTGCCCATGGACCGCCCGGCGCCACCCCGACTCTGGCCGCAATGGCGTCGAAGACGCGGTCGCGATCTCTGCTCATCTTGATCGTGCCGAACACGTCAATTGCGATGGCTTGTGACGAATGTGCCTTGTGAGCCTGAATTCGACCGGTTCGGTCGCGATGCCAAGGGAATTGCTCCCAGTCATGGATGGCTCCGTGGCTGGCCGGAAAAAGATTTTCGCGAACGGCCTGGAGATCGGAGATCATCCCGTTTGCGCCTCCACACCATCAAGACGAGGAGGTTGCACCGCCCGATGGAAGCGGCTCGGCCGTGCCGGCATAAGTAACGGGAGCGCGTTAGCTGGCAATCGGTTTGTCCACCAGCTTTTCGACCAATCGCCTGAGTTCCGATGGGGTGGTGTGGCCAGCCACCACCTCGTGGTAGCCGACCCCGGCGCGTCGCAGCGCTTCCTTTTTTACCGCGTCGCGTGCGGCCGCGGTGCCCCGATGGTGTCCTCCGCCCTGGTATTCGATGACATGCCGGGGTTGGCAATTGCTGTCCACGAGCAATAAGTCGACGCGCTTGGAGTTGATGCAACTGTAGGCGTCCGCATCGGTGCTTCGCAGGATCTCGCCCATCGACACCTGCGCCATGACCTGCCAGGAGGAATTGCAGCCGATTACGATGCTGTCGAGTTCGCGAAACACGCGGGCTTCGCTCTTGTTCAGCAATGGCTGAATGGTGAAGTTCGAGCGCATCACGATACGCAGTTGATCCGCCGGGTCGACTGGTCTCAATAACTCGGCAGTTTGCATCGGACGCCAGGGTCCCAAGAGCATGCGCTCGTTGCTGCGTTTCTTCTCGTAGCGTGACCTGTTTCTCTCCGGCCGCGCCTGTTTTCTCGTCGTTGGTAGGAACTGCTCAACGGCCATTCCGATGACGAGGCCGACAAAAAGCGCGGCAATCAGCAGTTCTGGCTTATCGAAGTCCGCCACAGTTATACCACCCGACGCGGTAACTGCGGCAATTCCGATGATCAGCCAAGGCGCCACGAACAGCACCGACCTTTGGCGATAGTGCATGCCCCTCTCCAGATTTCCCGCCAGCATAGTAGAGCGCATGCCTGACCCGCGAAAAGTTAGCCAAAAGAGTTAGGGTCGGAGGCGGTCGAGTCACACGCTATCGAATTCATGATATTAGGCGGGCGATAACCGTAGCGCCTTTGTTGACTCCTTCTTTCACCCAGTCGAAAAGTGACTTGGCTATAGAGGAGATGTCTGATGGCTGATGAGAATAATACGCGCCCCGCTGCCGGGGCCGCGGAAACAGATCCGCCGACAAAAGCGGACGTTAAGAAGAAGCGTTCGCCGCGTCGTCAAAAGCAAGCTGCCGAACCGGCTTCTGCGGCGACCGAGGCCGTGACCGAACCGGCGCCGACGGCAGGTGAGGCAAAACCTGTTGGACGGGGAAGGGGAAGAAAGCCGAGGTCGAGCGAGGCCAAGCCTTCCGATACCAAGGGCACCCTCAAGGGCAGAGGAAGAAATAAGATCGCCAAGCCTGCCGAGCAAACGGCAAAGACATCCGCACCGGTGATTGATGAGCTGGAAGATCTGATCCAGCTTGAAGAAGAGAACAAGCGCTTGCGCAAATTGCTGGCGGAAAAGCTGCGCCAGGAAAATACCGATTTGCGCAAACGGCTCGGACTGGATTGATCAGGGCTCAGTCATGTAGGTCGGCCGCCATCGGCCTCAGCCACCGCATCTTCAGCAGAAAAACAGTCGCCGGGCGCCTCCATCGTGCCCGGCCGACCTGCGAGTGGGGACAGGGCGCTACGCAGCATCGCAGCCGGGCTTGAGGTGAAATGCCGATGAAAACACCGTGGAAATTCCTCGTCGATTTGACGTCTCGGCGTCGAGCGGCAAAAGGGCTCGAGAGTTCCATCGGGCATGATACTAATCCCGCTCTCGATTATCAGGCGGACCAGACACCGGCATCTCCTTCGACTGAAGACTACGCCCCAGCGGAATACAACGAGGCTGTTCTGGTCGAGAGAGTGGCATCGGCATCGGACGACATTGAAGGCGATCGCGATGCAGCGCAGGCATTGGCACCGCCGGTCGTTGGTGACGAGGTTTTAACACCCTCGCCAAGCGAAGCGCGTCGTTCAGTTGAAAGCGCCGATGAGCCAATCGAGACAAATTCGAAGTCTCGGACAAGGTCTCCGCACAGCCGCGGTGAGCGGAGGATGGGAGCCCAGGCTAACACTGGCGCGCGGGCCGGTGTCGTGACACATGAAGGTCAAGGCGTGCCTCGGTCGTCTGCGAGCGACGCGTTTTTCGACGATGTGGCAAGCCTTGATGAGGACATCAAAAAACTGAAAAGAGAGCTCGCCCGGAAGCTCCAGCTGCAGAACGCCCAGCTCAAGACGATGCTGAAACGGTTCGACGTCAATTGAGCTTGGCACGGAATCTAAAGGTCTAATGTAAATATGAAAACACCACAGCGAAACTTCGTCGTCGAATTCAAGTCGGGTCGCCGGCGATTGGCAGCCCAGGCAAATTCGATCTGGGGAAACACCGATATCAAGGCCTTCGTCCGTCAGGCCGAGACGGAAGCGCCGAACCTGTTCGAACCCAAGAAGGAATCGGACGCTATCGGCGAACCCGGCGAAATTGCGCAGGACCACCGGTCAGCATATCAGCTCGATCAGAACCATGACGCCGGCAATGAGTCCCAGTTGCCCGCTTCTTTGGTCGGACCGGCGCCAATCGATCCACCGCAAAACCATCACGATCCCGTCGGACCGATCGCGCAATCGAACAAACGTTCAGCCAAAAGGCCGGTCCGAAAAGCGGTGACGCGCATAGGCGAGAGCCGCTCAGGGAATCATGTCGACAGCGCAAGGAAACAACTCAGGGAGGATTTTTCCGCCGCTTACGTCGAAGCACCAGTCGACGAATTAGCGGCGCTCGGTGCGGAAAACCGGCGCCTCAAAGCGCTGCTGATAAAGCAACTCCGCCAGGAGAAATTGCAGCTTCGAATAATGCTCGAGCGATTTGGCGTCGTCTGAGAG
>NZ_JBXSOL010000067.1:0-9707 GCF_057784555.1 Rhizobium sp. CNPSo 3670 | reverse complement strand
GCGCGAATTGAACATGCAAGGGGGCCGGTCGCGCTGATCTTTCCAAACAGCTGCGCATCCTTCGAAAATTCTCGCCTAAGGTTGTGATGCGAGGATGTACCTTGTGGCCCCCTCATCCGCCTGCCGGCACCTTCTCCCCGAGGGGAGAAGGGGACGTGCCGCGAGCTCCGTTCCTTGCCCACGTGAATCGGGCCGCCAGAGCGCCACCAATCATCCGGCTACGCCCCTGCAACCTCGCGTCCAAGCTCACCCACGGCGGCGATGATCTCCGCTGCCGTCGGGAAAATGCAAAGGCTGCTGGGTCCGTCCAGCGCCTCGATTTGCGCCCAGGCAATGGTGCCGTTCTGATCGACCAGGAAGTGCCCGACGAGCTGGGTGGCGTGCTTGGCGAAGATCGCATGATCGGCTTCATCAAGCTCGAAGCGGTCCTTGGCGTTGAGCACCGTGTTGGCTTCCATCGGCTGGAGCGGTTCCGGGAACTCGCCCGTGGGGTTGATGCGCGCCGCCTGGAACTGCGCCATCGTCGCGCGATAAGGCCATTCGGGCTGCTCGCCGCTGCCATCGGGCAGGAACTCGGCATGCGGCACGCCGTAGGCGCGATGCGTGCGGCAGTCGGGATCGCATAAGAGCGTCACCGGCGTCGGGCGGTGGCGGACATACAGGCGAGCGCGTTCCACCGGCGTGTTGATAACGGCAACGGTCTTCACCCCGGCGGCGCTGAGGATGGGCGCTATGCCGGCAAGCTGTTCGAGCTGGCGCCGGCAGAATGGGCAGTGCAGCCCGCGAAAGAAGCCGATCAGGAACGGCCGACCGCTCAAGTCGGCCAAGGAAACCGTTCCTTCGAAATTGGCCGTGGCGAGTTCGAACGCGGGCGCGGTGTTTCCGGGTTGCAGCGGGCGCTTCTGGTCTCCCATGGAAGAATTCCTTTCCCGGATCGTCTCAGGTGAAACGACCGGAATTGAATATAGCACTCGTTGCAAGAAGACCCAGTGCCCGGTGTTGAGATCACCTGGAGTGGCCGGGCATGCTTAGAGCCTCGGCAGACGCCACAGACGCATCAGTTCGATCGGAGCCGAGATCTCCGCTGCCAACACGAATGGGTCTGTCGCTCCTGAGGGGGCCGGCTTTCGACTCTTGACGGGAAGACCGTGCCCCATGCCATGGATCGAATAGAGCGATACGGGGCGGGCGCCTGCGACGTTCCAAGAGGACAACTCGCCCCAGGGCTTCTTCTCGACACGGACGCTGCTTCGATCGACGGCGTTCGCTTCAAGCCATTGATCGACGCAAGCCCTCGCATTTGCCGGGTTGACCGTACGATCCGCAGTCCCCTGCCAGATGCTGATCGGCGGCCAGGACCGTTGGCGGGGGGAGATTTCGGCAATCCTTGCGCCCCAGCCATCCGCGGGCAGTGCAGCGCCGGACTTCATCGCATGGAGCGCTGACATTGCATCGCGCACGGCGCCAACCGGCATTCCGGCGACGATAGCGGCGCCTGCAAACATATCGGGATAGTTGGCGACCAATGAACCTGTCATCGCTCCGCCGGCAGAAAGGCCGACAATGTAAACGCGCATGCGGTCGGCTCGATGTCGTTTGAGGGCATGGTCGATCATCTGCTTGATGGAAAGCACTTCGCCGCGATCGCGAGCGACCTCGCTCGGACGGAACCAGTTGAAGCATTTCTGGGCATTGTTGGCGTGGGTCTGCTGCGGGTAAAGCACCACGAAGCCTCTCTCCCTGGCCAGTCTCGAGAAGCCGCTGGCGGCGTCCAGGCTTTCCGGCGTCTGCCGGCATCCATGAAGCACCACCACAAGGGCCGGCTTGCCTGGCAGATCGGCGGGCACGAAGGTCTTCATCACAAGCCTTCCCGGGTTGCTGCCAAATGCGGAGGTCGTCTGGAGCCTCGGTCGCTCCTGCCTGGATGGCTTATGGCGAAGCGGACTCCATGTCTTCTCCAGCAGACGTACGGCTCGCCGTCGCGTCTTCAACAATTTCGACAGCGATTTGGTGAAGCCGAGCTTCAAAGGGCCGCGCCTTCAAGCCTGGAAAGCAGAGCCTTCAAGCCGGGCTGTGCCGCATCTCGGATCGCGACTTTCAAAGGAAACCATTTCTGTTTGCGCATGCCCTTCTCCGGGAAATCAGATTGCGCCTCGACGACGTGCAGCAGGTGAACGGTGACATGGTAGTGATGCGGCGAGCTGTCTTTGTGGTAGCTGAATGAACCGAAGGCTGTCGCCTCCACGTCGCCCACGACGCCCGCTTCCTCAAAAGCTTCCCGCCTCGCTGCTGCCGATGTCGTCTCGCAGGGGTCGAGATTGCCTTTCGGAACGCCCCATCGTCCATGCCGACGACTTCCCACGAGAAGGATGCGAAGCTGCCCGCTTCCGTTTCTTCGATAGCAGATCGCACCCGCCTGCGGAACGTCGGTTGCGATTGCCGAGTTGGATTGATCGTCACCGTGCAGCATGGCTGTTTTCGATTTTTCCTGTCTTTCATCAGAGCTGTAGCATCGAACCGTGACAGTCTGCTCCGCATCGAGTTGTTTCCTCTGGCAGCCGGAGTTCAAGTTGTCGCCCGAAACCGACCGTCACAAGAAGCCGCAATGCCGTCATTGGTTCCGATCTTTTGCGAAAACCCGACAAGGCTGTGACGTCGCTCGCCGGCCGGAAGCAGTTACGGCAGCCCACCCGGCTTGCGCATTTCGGCATCGCGCCACTGCTGCCATTGCTGCCGCAACCGGCTCCTGGACATGCCGATGGATTCAGCCAGAATCTCGACCTTGAGGATCCGTTCGGTGCGGAAGTGACGGAAGGCCTGTTTCGATTGGCACCAGGCGATCAGAAGGCTGTGCGCCTCGGCATAGCCGAGCAGCACGGGCCAGACGATGCGGCTGCTGACCGTCCCATCCGCCGCGCGATAATCGAGTTCAAGTTTGCGGCCTTCCCTGATCGCCGACCTCAGCTGCCGCGTGTCGGTTGTCGCATCGCCGCCGACATCCCCCGGTCTGATGCCGACCGCCGGCTCGGCGATATAGGGAAGCAGGTCCGGCGGCATGACCGATGTGATCTTCGCCATGACATCGCCGGCGGCAGTGCGCATCGCCGCATCATTCAACCTTGCCACCATTTGAACGCCGAGCACGACGGCCTCGATCTCGTCGGGCGTCAGCATCAGCGGCGGCATGTCGTATCGCGGATCGAGCACATAGCCGAAGCCCGCTTCGCCTTCGATCGGCACACGCTGGGCAACCAGGTGGGCGATATCGCGATAGACGGTCCTTCGCGCGACCTCCAGTTCATCCGCGAGCGCGGACGAGGTCACCGGGCGGCTCGACCGGCGGAGAATCTGGATGATCTGAAAAAGCCGCTCTGCTTTTCGCATGCCTGCTGACTCCTGCTGCCACAACGCTGTCAGCATGGCTGTGTGACAAAGGCAAGCCAAGAGATTGTCGCGCAGCCATCGTCGCGCACGCAGGGAGAAGATCATGAAATTCGCATCCACCCGCCTGATCGCCGCTGATATCAACAGCATGGTGGCCTTTTATGAACTTGTGACGGGCTGCCGCGCCGAATGGCTTGCGCCCGTCTTCGCCGAGATCGTCACACCAGGCGCGACCCTCGCCATCGGCAGCGCCGAAACCGTGGCCTTGTTCAGCGAGGGCAGCGCCGAGCCGGGGGCCAACCGGACAGCCATTCTCGAATTCATGGTTTCTGATGTCGATGCGGAATTCGCCCGGCTCAAGGATCGGGTCACGGTGGTGCACCCGCCCAAGGATCTGCCCTGGGGCAATCGGACAGTGCAGTTTGCCGACCCAGAGGGCACACGCGTCGCCCTCTATATGCCCGTCACCGAAGCTGCCAGAGGGCGTTTCGCCGGCCGTTGATCGGCCGCCTGCAAACCCACGGAGAACGCCGCGTGCCCCTCATCCGGCTGCCGCCACCGACCGGGGTCGAGTCACGGGCCTCGACCCGTCCTTCGGACCCCCGCGCGCGGGGCGAAGGGGACATGCCGCAACCTTTTTGTTCCCCACCAAACTCACGCGGGGCACGTCCCCTCGCCCCGTTTTACGGGGGTCCGCAGGACGGGTCGAGACCAGTGGCTCGACCCCGGCAAGGGTTAGGGTGAGGGGCTGTCCCAGCACGAACCGGACAGCAGCGCGCTGGCCGCCGCCCCTCACTCCAGCACCAGCCACCCGGAATACCGCACCACCAGCCCTGTCAGTCGGCCGCCGATCTCCACATGGAAATGAAACCGCCCATCACGCTCCTCCTCGTAGGTATCCCCACCCGGCGCCAGGGACAGCGGCAGCGGGATGCCACAAAACCGCCAGCCGCGCACCACGAGCCTGAGCTTCTGCCCCTCCGGCACCAGCGCCAGCAGCACCCGGAACGGCCCGAAGACTTCGGCGAGCAGGTGGCGCTCGCGGCCGGTGCCCTCAGCCTGCCAGCTGCGGAAAGTCTTGCTGCCGAAAGACCGCGTCCAGATCTCCCTGTCGCCATCGGCGGCAAAGCGCACCGCCACCGGCACATCCTCGCCGGCGGCGGGAAAGCCGATGAGGCCGGCGATCAGCCGGGCGAGGAGACCGCTGCCGCGCTCGATCCGCGCCCGGCCGGAGGCAAGACGGGTGCCGCCCGCATGGATCGCCGCCAGCGCCGGCGGCAGCTTCTCCCAGGCGTCGCCGAGAATGCGCCGGTAGAGCGGCTGGGCCTCTTCCTGGTGATCCAGCCGGATGCCTGAAGCGATGGAGAACTGGCTGAAGGCCGCTTCGAAATCCGCAAGCGACAATTCCCCCGCCGCCGGCCGCGCGCCGCTTTCCGGCCGCCTGCCTTCGAGCAGCCGGCGCACCAGCAGCTCGACGCCGAGAACCGGAATGAACGGCCCGTCATCACCTTCGGCAATCAGAGACCAATCCGCCGTCAGCCGCCGCCCGTCGCGATCGAGGCCGCCCAGGCGCACGAACATGCCGCCGCGATGGGCGCCGACGGCGAAACGATGGCTGGCCGCCTGCAGCGCCCGGGCAAACGGCGTGAGCGAGGGTAAGAGCCCGATCTCCACCAGCCGGGCGGCAAATCGCAGCAGCCGCTGCAGCGCCTGCGGCTCGGTGCCGACGCCGGTGAAGGTGGATTGCAGGCCGGCAAAGCGGGCGGGCAGCAGCGCCAGGTCGGGCGCATCCACCAGCAGGAAAGTCCGGCTGGCGAGCGGCGCCACATCGGGCGGCGCGATCGTCACCCGCATCTCGTCGATCAGCCCGCGCCCCTTGGACGGCTGGCCCTCGCGCAGCAGCGCCACCGGCCTGCCGGCATAACTGGCGATGGCTCTCACGACATTGAGGCCGATCTTCACATGCGCCGACGGGGCAATGCCGGCCGCCACGCTGTCGACGCGGGAGAAATGCGGCGCCATCGCCTCCAGCGCTGCAAAGGAGAGCGCCGGCAGGCTGCTCAGCCCCGAGAGCACGAAGGTGCCTTTCGCCTTCGCCTCAGCATCGAGCCCACCGATGCCGGCGACAAAGCCGCTGCTGTCGGCGAGATCGGCATAATCGATGCCGAGCTCGATGCAGGCCCGCACCACCTTGTAGCCATCGCCGGTGAAGCTCTGGAACGGCCCCGAGGCATCGACGACGAGATCGGGCCTCAGCCGCGTCAGCTGCTCCCGGAGGTCGCCGTCGCGATCGAACACCACCGCCTGCAGCCAGGCGCCGAGATCGTTGCTGCCGAGCCGCCCGGCGCCGCCCTTCGGCGAGCGCAGATCGAAGACGAAATCATCGGCCTTAACAAGCGAGCGGCCGGCGATCAGCAGCCTGAGCCGCGGCTCCTCGCCGAGCAGCCGGGCGAGCCGGCCGCCGAAGGCGCCGTAGCCGCCGATGATCAGCAGGGAAAAGGTGCCGCCGCTCATGCGATGAAGCGGCTGCGCTGCTCCGGTGTCGGCACCATGCAGCTCTGCCGTCCGGCAATCTTCAGCCTGTTGCGGGCGATGAATTCATAAAGCACATCGGCGGCGCGCCGCGGCAGCAGCCGAAAGAGCTTCGCCAGCGAATAGGGAAAGCCGAGGCTTGCCACCATGCGGATCGTGCCGTCGGATTTGAAGAAGGCGCGGCCGCCTTCGATGAGGATATTGGTTTCGTAGTCGCGCGTATCCAGGCCGTAATGCCGGTAAAGCGCTTCGCCGAGCGGCGTCTGCGCCGCGAGGAACCGGTATCGCCGCCGCCTGTCGTGCTTCAGCGCGAATTTCACCCAGCCGGAGCAGAAGACGCATTCGCCATCGAAGACGATGAGCGGCCGGTCATCGGCAAAGGCGGGAACGGCGGGATCGGTGCGATAGCTGTAATCGGCGCGGCCCATGCTGATCTCCCTCCGCCTTTCATTACCCCGGCCAATAGCGCGCGGCAAGCGAAGGCGGCCCATCCGCGACAATCGCCCCGCGCTCCACCAGATCCTCGATATGGGCGAGCACGGAAAGGGCGGCCGCCCCATGCAGCTTCGGATCGGTATCGTGATAGATCGCCTTCACCATCTCGGCGATCTCGCGATCGCCGGCCGCGACCCGCGC
Organism: Rhizobium sp. CNPSo 3670; assembly: GCF_057784555.1. Lineage (NCBI taxonomy): Bacteria > Pseudomonadati > Pseudomonadota > Alphaproteobacteria > Hyphomicrobiales > Rhizobiaceae > Rhizobium > Rhizobium sp. CNPSo 3670. Next base: position 3,155 of record NZ_JBXSOL010000067.1, on the reverse strand, counting down.
CAGTACCGCCTGCTCGCGCTTGAGCCGATGCGCCTTCAGCGCTGGCAGGAACGTCTTCGGCTCCTTGACCGGCCCGCCATGGCCGGGCAGCAACAGGGCGTCTTCGCGCACTATCAGCTTGTTGAGTGAGGCCATGTAATCCGCCATCGCCCCATCCGGCGGTGCGACGATCGAGGTCGACCAGGCCATGACATGATCGCCTGAGAACAGGATGTCGCGGCCTTCGAGCGCGAAGGCGGCATGATTGGCCGTATGCCCCGGCGTCAGCACCGCTGTCAGCGACCAGCCATCGCCCGTTATCGTCTCGCCATCGCAGAGCGCGATATCGGGCACGAACTCCATATCCGCGCTCTCGGCAAAGGGATTGGCCTCGCCCTCCCGCAGCCGCCGCGCCGGCCGATGCGGCCCTTGCCCCACCGTCGCCGCCCCGGTTGCCGCCTGCAGCCGGCGGGCAAGCGGCGAGTGATCGCGATGGGTATGGCTGACGAAGATATGCGTCACATGACGCCCGCCGATCGCCGCCATCAGCGCCTGATAATGCGCCTCGTCCTCCGGCCCGGGATCGATGACGGCAAGCGAGGAGGAGCCGACGAGATAGCTGTTGGTGCCGAAAAAGGTAAAAGGCCCGGGATTTTCCGCCGTGATGCGCAAGATATCGGGAGCAACCGGCACGGCCCGCCCATAGGCCGGCTCGAAAGCAAGGTCGAATGCGGGACTTTCCATGCGGGACGATGATCTCAGGTTGATAATATCGCGGCATGCTAGCACGCCGCCCGCCACTTCGCGCGCAGAAATCTGTCGCAGGCGCAACTTAGTCATTGTGACAGGCAAAGAGCTTTGCTAATCAGGCGTCGATTTGTGAGCAAGCGGTTCGCCGCTCAAGCTCTGGTGGGGCGTAGCCAAGCGGTAAGGCAGCGGTTTTTGGTACCGCCATCCCCTGGTTCGAATCCAGGCGCCCCAGCCACTGTTTGTTTTCCCGTCTCATTCCTGATTGTGCGGCTTCAACGAAGCGGCTTGCCGTCTCCTATCTCGGAATCATAAAGATAACTATAGAAGCATATCTATATCTTTACAATTCTATAGATATCACTATGATCATAAAGATATCTATACGAGGGGCTTCTATGGCGCGACCAAAACCAGAAAGCGCTCTCCGCTTCCCGCTTTCAACTGTTTTCGGGAGCGAAGCGAATGTGCGGGTAATGCGGGAATTATCGCTTCACGGCGGGCAATTGAGCGTTGGCAATCTCATCAGCAGAACCAGGATCTCCCGCCCTCCTATACTCGCCGCTTTGGCAACCCTCGCGAGTCTTCGAATCGTGACCGAAGTTGGAACCGGCTATGCCCGTCTTTTCAGCCTCAATCGAGACTCCCCGTTTTTTGCCCCGGTGCAAGCCCTGTTCGTGGCAGAGGAAAGACGCTTTGCCCATATCCTTGCTGCGGTGAAGGAATGCGCATCCCTCTTTGGCGACAAGGTTGTGGCCGCATGGATATTTGGCAGCGTCGCGAGGCGGGAAGACAACGCCTCAAGCGATCTGGACGTGGCGCTCATTGCTGATACGCCAGACATCGAAACGATACAAAACGGCAGCATCGACTTTCTGGCCGCCAAGGGAAAAGAGCTGTCGTTTTCGCCGTCGGTCAATACCTTGTCGATCACTGACCTGAAACGATTGCGCCAAAGCGACGATCCCCTATGGAAAGCGTTTCTCAACGAAGGACTGGTAGTGCTTGGGCCTCGTCCGGAATCGATAAGGATGTGAAAGAGATACCTTGACCAGAAGCGGCCCTTCGAAACCCTCCGACCCTCGTCACGGTGCAAACCGCCTGATCATCGCCAGAGGATTTCTGGAATCGGCGAAACTGCAAATCGGCAGCGCCCAGGCCGGAACACTCGGAAATCCGATTGCGGCGACTGTGGTCAACGCAGCCATTGCCTATATGGACGCACTCACGGCAACCTTCGCCAACAAGATCAATCAAAACGATCACGCGGCGGTCATCAAGACCTTGCGGGATGCCTTGGGAAACCGACTGCCGAAATCTCAGGAAACCAGGCTCACTCGCATTCTGGGAAATAAAGACTTGGCCCAATACGGCGGCCGTTTCATGCTGCTATCCGACGCGGAATCTCTGCTCGAGCAGTTGAAGGAATATGCAGAGTGGGTGGAAAACGAAATGGCCCGCCGCTGACTTGGGCTGTAGGCAGTTGGTGCCTCTCGGGGCGTAGCCAAGCGGTAGGTCAACGGTTCTTGGTACCGCCCCCTGGTTCGAAGCCAGGCGCCCCAGCCAGTCCATTCACCCTGCCGCGCTCTCATTTAATCCTCTGATCACCTCGACCAGCTTCTTCGTCTTCTCGAAGTCGAAGACCTGTTGCGGTCCTTCTCCTGCCTTACTCCCGCTCCGCAAACAACCGAACACCTGTGAGCTGGGCCAGCCTCTCCACCAACGCCTCCTGAAACCCAACATCCCCCACCTCCGCCGCCGCCGCCCGCTGCTGGCGGTGATACCAATACCCGCCGCTCACCTTCGCAGCTTCGTCCTCGCTCGTCGCAAGCCATGTCTGCGTCAGATGCCCCATCTCGAGATCATCCGGCGCGCCGGCGCCGCCCATCTTTGTCGGCACCCAGCCGGGATCGACGGCGTTGCTGAGGACGTCGGGCCAGTGGCGGGCGATGGCGGCGGAAAGGGTGGCGATGTAGAGTTTGCTTTCGGAATAGGCCTGGCTGGCGCTCCATGGCCGCTTGTTCCAGTCGATATCGCCAAGCGCGCTGCTGCCGCTGCGGTGCATGCCGCTGGTGAGATAGATCAGCCGGTCGGGACGGGTGATCCAGGCGGTGAGGAGATAGGGGGCGAGCGTGTTGACCGCCAGCGTCTTGGCGTGGCCTTCGGGTGTTTGGCCGCGGCTCTTCTCGAGGTAGATGCCGGCATTGTGGATGACGGCGTCCATGCGGCCGATGGCGTTGACCTGGTCGGCGATGGAGCGGTTTTCCTCGGCGCTGGCGAGATCGCCGATGACGAGGCCGAGGGCGGCGGCGGAGGTCTCGGCGATTGCCGCGGCGCGCTCGCGGGAGCGGGCGTGGAGGACGACGTCGTGGCCTTCGCGGATGAGGGTGCGGGCAGCGGCGAGGCCGAGGCCATCGGTGGAACCGGTG
>NZ_JBXSOL010000066.1:0-11627 GCF_057784555.1 Rhizobium sp. CNPSo 3670 | reverse complement strand
GGTTCTCCAGCCGTGGTCCGGCCAGGCGGTCGCTGTGCTCGAGTTCTACGAGACGGCGGAAGGCCTTGGCGACAGTCTGGCTCACGCGAGGCTGCAGAGCTGGGGGGCGGTCGCCGCTCTCACTGGCGTCTTTTTCCTCGTTCTCTCCGCCCTGGTTTTTCGCGGAAGCCGCACGATAGAAGCGCAGCGCAGGGATCTCAAGGAACGGGTCCAGGAATTGTCTTCGCTGCTGGCTGAAAATCGCGGGCTCCAGCGGCGGCTGCAGCGCGCTTCGCAGCGTGTAGCGGCGCTGAACGAAACATATCTGCGCAGCATTGGCGCCGATCTTCACGACGGTCCGGCACAGCACATTGCCTATGCTTCACTGCGACTGGACAGCGATTTATTGATCAATGCTTCCACCGAGCCCGAAGCGCGCGAAAAAGAACTTGCGTGGATACGCTCGAGCCTCGCCGAGGCCATGACGGAAATCCGCAATATCTGCAGCGGACTGGTGCTGCCGCAGATCGAAAAGTCCTCCATCACCGATATCGTGCTGCGGGTCGTCGAAGCGCATCGGCACAAGACCGAAACCGTTGTCGAAACGAACATCGACGAGGATGGACCCGAGCTCGCTGCTGCCGTAAAGATCTGTATCTATCGCTTCGTTCAGGAAGCCTTGAACAACGCCTATCGCCACGGCGGCGGCGTTCAGCAGAGCGTGAAAGCCGTGTCGCACAATGGTCATGTTTGTGTGGAGGTCAGTGATCGTGGCGATGGGTTCGACCCGACGGAGGTGAGGCCGACAAGCCTCGGCCTGGTTGGGCTGCGCGAACGCATCGACAGCCTGGGGGGATCTTTCGATATCAAGACGGGCGAAGGAGGGACTACCGTGACCATGACCTTCGAGCCTATGGAAGCTGGAGACTGGATATGACACCAATCACCGTCGGCGTCGTGGACGACCACCCGCTTTTTCGCGAGGGCGTAACGCGCAGCTTGTCTGAGATGAGCGACTTCGTGGTCATTGGCGAAGGGGCAAACAGCGAAGACGCTGCCATGATCGCTTCAAACAACCGTCCCGACATCATGCTCCTCGATGTCTCGATGCCCGGCGGCGGATTGGCTGCGATCGGAGACGTCCTGGCGCGGAGCCCTTCGACGAAAGTGCTGATGTTGACGGTGTCGGAGGAGGTGGACACGCTGCTCGGAGCCCTTCAGCAGGGCGCAATGGGCTACGTTCTCAAAGGTGTTGGCTCCCGCGGCCTCGCCGAAGCGATTAAAACCGTCCTCAGCGGATCGCGATATGTCTCGCCGACGATGTCGGCGAAGGCGATGGAGAATTCGCTGCAAAACGGAAACTCCGACAAGAACAGTCTGACGCCAAGGGAGCGTGAGGTGATGGATCTCGTCGCCCAAGGTCTGTCAAACAAGCATATTGGCCTGCGCCTCAACCTGCAGGAAAAAACCGTGAAGCACCATATGACGCAGATCCTGAGCAAGCTCGGCGCCTCGAACAGGACCGAAGCGGCCCTGCAATGGCGCGAACGGCGATAGCGCCGGGTCGACCGATGATTCCTACGGCGTTCCGAATTCTGCCTCAGCGAAGGAACCGGCTTAGCCGGCTTGCGTCGCTAGCCGTCGCCTGCCGGCTTATGATCGTCCTGCCCTTCGAGTCCTTCATGATATAGCGGCCGCTGCGCAGGCTTTCGGTGATGCCGTTCGCGTGGCGAACGTTGATCGACCCATCGGTACCTTCGGTCGCTCTGGCCTTCGAACCTGTCGACGTCGAGGCCGAGGAGGAAGAAGATCCGGCGTTGCTGCTGGAGCTTCCACCTGAGCTGTTGCCGGAGCCACTATTGCCGTTTCCGCCCCCGTTGCCATTGCCTCCCCCGTTGCCGCCTCCTCCACCGTTGCCGTTTCCGCCGCCGTTTCCGCCACCGTTGCCGTTCCCATTATTGCCGTCTTTTGCCTCTGCGTGTTTCGCCCTCAGAACGCGAAAGGAGCCGTCGAGGTTAATCGTCACGGGTGATGCGGCAACCACGAAGGCGACGGCAGCGCAGCCGCCCAATCTCAAAAAACCTCGTTTCGAGACAGTCAATGCCATTGCCTTGTTCATCCGTTCTTCGCCGTTCCTACGCCCGTTCGACGCCTGGGAATTTTCGCCTTTCTGAGGGCTAAATGCAACCGGACCTAGGTACTAAGAAAAGGCAGGACTTTGGTCCGGCAAACAGTGGATACGCCCCTAAAAATACGAGCGCTGCCATCAAAAATACTGCCTCTGCGCGTGTATTGTCGACTTTGTCGCCATCGTGATGTTGGATGAGGCGCGGACGCATTTTTCTGGAACTTCTTTCGTCGTGGTCGCTTTTGATTATCAAAATGCAACGGAGGAACCCGCGATGCCGAACCCGAATGAATCACCCGCCGTCCAGTCCTTGCGAAAAGAGCAGGCGGAGCAGCGCAAACAATCCCGAAAGGGCGAACTCGACAAAGCGATCGAAGACACGTTTCCTGCTTCTGATCCTGTTTCCGCTACTCATACCTCCATTCCCGCCGGCCGCAGCGATGTAGAGGCGGCTGAGCGCGTGAAGCGGGAGCCTGATCCGACCGCGGTTGACCAAGAGTACCCGCTGGTCGATCAAGCCTTGCGCTCTACCGGACAAACAGCCCGCGCCTCGGACAGATTCGATGCAAATCGCGAAGAGTTGCGCGCGCTTCAGAAAGAAGCCGGCCGGGTGGCCGAATCCGCCTCCGAGCTGGCTTCCGGAACAGCCCGCCTGGCAAAGGCCGAAGCGAAGAGCTTTGTCCAGGACATTGAGGATCGGATCCGCCGGCAGCCGCTGACGGCTGCGGCGATCGTCGCCGGCATCGCCTTCGTCTTCGGCGCAACGCGCTGAGAGGACCACAATGGCGAGCCAATGGACCGGCGGCTGCCTGTGCGGATCCTGCCGATATGAATTCAGCGGCGATCAGCCGCATTCGGGATACTGCCATTGCGACATGTGCAAGAAGGCGACCGGAGGACCTTTCGCGGTTCTTGTCCAGGCCAAGGTTCAAGATCTCGCCTGGACAAAGGCTTCCCCTGCCGTATACCGATCCTCACCCATCGCGACACGTGGCTTTTGCGGCGCATGCGGAACGCCGCTCTTTCTTCAGTATGACGGCGACGAACTGATCCGCGTGACAGTCGGTTCGCTCGATCAACCCGACAGGATACGCCCGGCAGGTCATTACGGCGTTGAGAGCCGGCTTGACTGGGCCGACTGTGGGCGTGGACTACCGGAGGAGGAAACTCAGGAGCGTTTCTGAAGGATGCCGCGAAAAATTATGCCCGTGACGCCCGACCAGTGAACCAGTAGATTGCGGCCAGATTCTGGATCTGGCCACCGTCGCGGCGTGAGCCCATGAAAATTGCAACCTACAATGTCAACGGCATCAACGGGCGACTGAACAACCTGCTCCGCTGGCTGAAGGAGGATGCCCCCGATATCGCCTGCCTTCAGGAACTAAAAACCGACGACGCCAAGTTTCCGCGAAAGGAGGTCGAACGGGCCGGCTACGGCGCCGTCTGGCACGGGCAGCGATCCTGGAACGGCGTCGCCATCCTGGCAAAGGACAAGATACCGATACTGACCCGGCGCGGTCTTCCGGGCGATCCTGACGATACCCACAGCCGATATATCGAAGCCGTCATCGAGGGCATGCTGATCGGATGCCTGTATCTGCCGAACGGCAATCCTTTTCCCAGCACCAAGTTCGAATACAAGCTTCGTTGGTTCCGTCGCCTGCACGCCTATGCCGCCGAACTGCTCGAAATCGAGGTGCCTTCCATCCTTGCCGGCGATTTCAACGTCATGCCGGCGGAGATCGACGTCTACAAGCCGGAGCGCTGGCGAGACGATGCGCTTTTCAGGCCCGAAGTCCGTAAAGCCTACGACCAGCTCGTTTCCCAGGGCTGGACGGATGCCATCAGGCATCTGCATCCGGACGAGCGCATCTACACATTCTGGAAATATTGGCGGAACAGTTTCGAGCGCGACGCCGGGCTTCGGATCGACCATTTTCTGCTCAGCCCGACGGTGGCGCCGTGGCTTCGATCAGCGACCGTCCGGCGCAAACCGCGGGGCTGGGAGCATACGAGCGACCACGCACCCGTCATGATAGAGCTCGATGTTCCCGCAGCTGAAGCCGTGTAAGCGATCGCAGAATATCAGGGAACCTGCGATGGCTGCCGGAGTTTGCCTGCAAAGGAGATTGTCCGATGCGCACGAAATCTATTCCCGATTCCGCCAAGCTTCCGCCGAAGTCGTTGAATGAGGATACTCAGGACGACGAGCTGCCCGAGGCAGATGTCGACGACCAGCGCAAGCCTCCCGTTAGCATGGGCAACAGCCGCGAGGCGGGCGACCGCGTCCCCGGCTCCGACCCTGAGACAGGCCGCGCCGATCAGAAGGGTCGCATTCCTGCCCCGCAATTCTCCAATCGGAAATGATCGTCATGGGCGAAAGCAAGAACTATCTCAATACCGACGAAATCCAGGCCGACGACCAGTTGTCGCCGAAACCGGTCGAAGGAAAAGATCCGCCGAGGCATGTGCGCAAAAGCGAAGAAGCCGTCACAGAAGGCTCTGACGATACGGAGCGCATCCGAGTTCCTCCGCCGGTCGCAAATCCCGATTGATATGGTTACAGCATCGCCTCATACGCCAGCGCCAAGGTCGTAGATGCGGCCCGTCAGCCAGGCGGGCCAGTCCCGCTCGAAAAAGGATCTGGCGCTTTCATCCAGTTCGCGGTTGGGACGAGTTGAAAGCCTGATCTCATCGCCTTCTAGCCGGACGACGATCTGCTCCTTGCGATGCGCTTCGCTTTCCTTGCGAAAGCGATAGTGCTCCAGTGGACCGACGCTCGCCAGCGGAAGGAATTCGCCCTGTGCATCGCAGATCGCGCGTGCTCCCCGACTGCCGCCGCCCTTGCCGATGAAGAAGTCCAGCGCACTCAGCACCGCTTCCGAGGCGAGCGCCATGTGCCGCCATTGCACGCCTCGGACCGCTTCGGCCGCGCGACCGTAGGCGAGGCCGTTGGCGCGGATTTCGACGTTCAGCGCCCGCGCTTCGACCACGGCCTGGCGGACGCTCCTTTGATCGCAGATGATGCCCGCCTTCTCGCTCATGCGTGCCTGCACCGCCGAGCGGACCGCTTTGACGGTGAGCGGGCTTTCGGTCCGCAGCGCGGAAAGAAGATTGGCGATGCCCGCCTCCGCCGCCTCCGGTACACGTCCCGCGGCAGCCCGCTCCGCCCCGCCGCCGGCGCCGATGTGTTCGGCCACCCGGGTGCCGAAGACCTGCCCGGCATTCAGCGCCGCTCCACCGGGCCTTGTTACCCCATGTGTGCCCGCCGCCTCCCCGACCGCGTAGCAGCCACCCAGATTGGTGCGGCCCCAGCGATCGACCATGATGCCGCCGTTCATGTGCTGGTTGTTGACCGCGAACTCCAGCGGCTCTTCGGCAATATCGATCTTGTAGCGGCGATAGAGTTCGATCGCGAGGGGGTTCATATGCTTCAATCGATCGATCGGCATTTCCTGATCGGCGCCAGCCTTGCCGAGATAGAGCCGAACATCCTCGTCCAGCCTTTCCAGGCTGAATGGCAGGTCGCCGGGAACGGGCGGAGGATTGCGATTGAAGTCCATAAAGACGCGCCGACCCGCTGCGGTCTCACGGTAAATGGCGAGATCGACCAGGCTCGAGCCGAAATCCAGCATGCGGGTGGCATGGAACGGCCATTGATAGCCCTTGCGGAAGATGTTCGACGCCAACTCCCGGGTGCTTCGATAATATTCCGCCAGGAAATGGTGTTCGGCGCCTTCGCCATCGACCGAATAGATATGTGGGATTGCCTGGACGTACGTGCCGGACAGATTCCACGGGAAGCCCTCCCTGCGCGTCCCGATGCCGAACTGGCTTTCGGTCAAATTGACGAGCTCGACGCCTGCCTCCAGCGCCAATCCAAGGGAGCCGAAGCAGCCGTTCGGGTAAACGCTGTCGCGATAGAGTTCGCCCGGGCCGCCGGCGGCGAGCACAATCACATCACTCACGAACAAGGCGATGCCGAGCGGGTTCTCCTGCCTACGGCCGCCGGCGCGCATGACGAGCATGCCGGCGACATGACGATCAGCCACCGCGCCCTCGGTGAGGATTTTGACCGCGGTGGTCTGGTTGTAGAACGGCACGCCGAGCCGGATCGCCTCCTCCGCCAGCACCTTGACCATCAGCCGCGAGGTGCGCGGGCCGCAGCTGGTGGCGCGCCCGACCTCGTCATGGTCGGTCTGATATCTCAGCGTTCCGCCAAGCGAATCCTGGGGCAGCGGCAGCCCCAAGAACTGCAGCGACGCCATCATCCGCGACGAGCCCACCGCCTCGACATAGGCCGTGTCCTCGTCCATGGCGCCGCCGCCGCCGATGGCGCGGGCCATCGCCCGGTAATTGTCGCCTTGATCGGCCGTGTTTGCGGTGTGCAGGGTTTGCTTGTCAGAGCCAGAGCAGGCCGAGGTTCCGCCCCATGCGCTTTGGCTGATGATGACGACATCGACGCCGCGCCGTTTCATTTCCACCGCCGCACGCAGACCCGCAGCGCCGGATCCGACGACAACGCAACCGGCGCGGTAGATCGGCACGTCGAAACCAGCGAGGCAGGCTACCCCGGAAGCGGGAGCCTCCGGCGGAAGCCGCGGCATATCGACGTCGGTCAGTGCGTCAAGAATTTCCTGCGGAACGTCTATTGTCATCGGCTCGCCACAATCAATTGAGCGGGATATCCACCCAGCGTCTCTGCCGGGAGGACTCCATGCATGCGTCGACGATCTGGCAGATATGGTGGCCGGTATCGAATGTCGGCCACATCGGTTTGTTTGCGACAATCGATCGGATCACCTCCGCCACCTCGATGATCTTGCTTTCATTGTAGCCAATGCCGAAATTCGGCAGCGGAAGGAAGGCCCTGAAGGTGGGGTTCTCAGGACCGACGTCGATCTCGCGAAAGCCCCGGCGTCCCGTGTTGTCGTCGTTGGAGTAAAAACGCAGCCGGTTAATCTCGTCATAGGTATAGGCGATGCTGCCCTTCGTTCCGTAGATTTCATAGGTCTGCATGAATTTGCGGCCGGTGGCGACGCGGCTGAAGTCGACGATGCCGGCGGCGCCGTTTTCGAACCGGCACAGCAGGTTCGTCGCGTCGGGATTGGTGATATCGGCCCAGGCCTCGTTGCCTGACAGTTTCACCTGCTCCCCATAGGCAAGCCCCTCGACGATCGGCCGGCGCGGGGTGACGATGAGATTGTCGGCGATCAGGGAGCTGACGCGGCCAACGAGGAAATCCATGAAGCTGAAGATGTGCGAACCGGTGTCGCCGACGATCCCGGTCGGCGCGAGCTTGCCATCGGCACGCCACATGTAGGGCGCCGTGGGATCCCCATACATGTCGACATGCTGGCAGCCGCGAAACAGCTTTATCTCGCCGATTTCACCGGATTCGATGATCTCTTTCGCCAAATCATGAACGGGGTTTCGGGGAAACGCGTGTCCGACACGTGTAATGCCCCCCTTCTCTTTAGCGATCTCGGCCAGCTCCCGCGCTTCATCGGCGGTGTTTGCCAGCGGCTTCTCGCAATAGACATGTTTGCCGGCCAGCAGCGCGGCCTTGGCCACCGGATAGTGAAGATGGTCGGGCAGACAGATATCGATCAGATCGACTTCGGGATCGGTGACCGCCAGCTTCCAATCCTGGTAGATCCTGGCCCCCGGCGCCCTGTTGCCGATATCCTGCGCTACGTCAGGGTTGCTGTCGACAAGCGCCACGATCCGCGCCGTTCCGCCCGACACGCCGAAGAAATGCTGAAAGGTTTGATAGGCCATCGTGTGGACCTTTCCCATCCAGCCCGAGGCGCCAAGCACTGCAACTTTCACTTCAGACATCGTCGTTACTCCTTAGCGGATCTCGGCGCGGGCCCGCGGCCTCGTATCATTGCGCTCATGGGCGAAGATCGCCGACGGCAGTGCAGGCAGGCCCCGGATGAGGTCCGATCCTTTTTCGCCGACCATGATCGTCGGCGCGTTGGTGTTGCATGACGGCACGCGCGGCATGACGGAGGAATCGCAGACCCTGAGGCCTTCCAGGCCGTGGACCTTGAGATCGAGCCCGACAACCGCGTCAGACCCGGTTCCCATCTTGCAGGTGCCCACCGGATGATGGTCGGTCTTGGCATTGGCGCAGCCATAGTCGAAAAGCTGCTCGTCGGTCACGACCTTCGGCCCGGGAAGCCTTTCGGCCATGACATAGGGTTTCAGCGCCGCCTGCTGCATGATTTCGCGGGCGATCTTGAGCCCCTCCAGCGACATCTTCCTGTCATGGGGATCGGCCCAGTAGTTGGGATCGATCAAGGGAGCCGCAGCGGGATCGGCGGATGAAAGACGCACCGTCCCTCGCGAGCGCGGATGCAGATAGGCCGAGTTGAGCGTGACCCCGGCGTTCCTGAGCCGCTCGACGCCTGCTTCAATGCCTGAACCCAGGCCGAGGTGGAACTGGATATCGGGAGACCGTGCGTCGGGTTCGGCATACCAGAAGCCGCCAGTCTCGAAGAGCGACGAGGCGACCGGACCGGTGCGGAAGAGAACATATTGAATTCCGGCCCACAGTGTCCGGTGGAGCTTCGCGACGCCGTCATAGGTGTGATCGCCGGTGCATTCGGCGATAACGAAGAGATCGAGATGGTCCTGAAGATTGCCGCCGACGCCGGGCAGATCGTGGAGGGGCCTGACGCCAACCGAGGTCAAATGGTCGGCCGGCCCTATCCCGGACTGCAACAGGAGCTTCGGCGATCCGATCGCGCCTGACGAGACGAGGACTTCGCGTTCAGTCCGCACGACCTCCAGACCGTGTCCGGTCGCGATTTCGACACCGACCGCGCGACCCGCCTCCAGCATGATGCGGACGACGCGCGCGCCTTTCCGGATCATGAGATTCTTTCGGTTTTTGATTGGCGAGAGATAGGCGAACGATGCCGATGACCGGCGGCGGTTGCGCTGGGTGAGCTGATAAAATCCGACGCCGGCCTGCTGGCGGCCGTTGAAATCGTGATTATAAGGTATGCCGAGCTCCTGACCCGCGCGAATATAGGCGTCGCAGATCGGCAACGGTGCAGCCGGCATGGAGACACCCAGCGGACCGCCATAGGCGTGGTAGTCGTCGGCGAAACGTTGATTGTCCTCGGCACGTTTGAAATAGGGCAGGATCGAACGGTAGTCCCAGCCCTCGCAACCGTCTTCACTGGCCCATAGATCATAATCAGCTGCGTTTCCGCGGGTGTAGAGCTGCGCATTGATCGACGAGCCGCCGCCGATGATCTTTGCCTGGGTATAGCGAAGCACTCTGTCCTTCATGTGCTTTTGGGGAACGGTTTCCCATCCCCAACTAGCGACGCCCTTGGTCATCTTGGCGAAACCGGCGGGCATGTGGAAAAGGGGATTCCAGTCGCCTCCGCCCGCCTCCAGAAGGAGTACCTTGACATCGGGATCTTCGCTGAGGCGGCTTGCAAGAACGCAGCCCGCAGGACCGGCACCGGTGATGATATAGTCGAATCCCATTTTACTGTCCTATTTGAAGCCGGCGCGCATTAATGGATCTGCCTGTGTCTGCAAATCCGTCGATGCGATGTGATGGGCAACTCTGAGCGCTTGACTGGCGACGGTGAGCGCCGGATTGACCGCAGCCGATGTGGGGAGAAAACCGGCGTCGACGACGAAAAGATTGCCATGATCGTAGGATCGGCAGTATGGATCCAGTGGCGCTGTTGCCGGGTCGTTTCCGATGCGGATCGTTCCGCACTGATGGGACGGCGTGCGTTTGTCGAAGGGTCTGGATAGCACGATCGGAAAACCGATCGACCGCAGGATCGCCTTCAGCTTGGCGACAAGCGCAAGATGCGCGTCCCAGTTGGTCCTCTGCCATTTAAGGATGATCCGATCGCCGTCGACCATCACGCGGCTTTCGGGATTCGGAACGTCCTCGCTCATCGCATAGAAGTCGATGGCATGGTCCGTCATGAAACGCAGAAGCCATTCCGGCGCCTGCGGCAGAGAGCCTTTGAGGACCTTTTCGGAAATACGCCCCAGCAACTGCACATTGCCGAGCGGCGGTCCGCCCTCCCCGTCCGAGAGATAGAAGTCGTTGAAGGCGAAGGTCTTCTGGTAGACGGCGGTGTTCCTGAAGCGCGGCGAGAGCGCTATCACGGCCGAGGCGTTGTGGTTCATGAAGTTGCGGCCCACCTGATCGGAAGAGTTGGCGAGCCCCTTCGGGAAGCGGTCGTTTTTCGAACGGAGCAAAAGCGCGGATGACTGGACCGCACCGGCGGAAAGAATGACGATCCTGGGCGAGACGGTCAGCGTCTGTCCGTCCTTGACATAGGTGATCCGGTCGATCCGGCTCCCCGCCCCCGTGTCGAGCCGTATCACCCGTGCATTAGTCTCAAGCCGCACGTTCTCGTGTTTCAGCGCCACCGCGAGCGCTGCGGTCTCGGCATCCATCTTGCCGTCCCGCGAATTCGGATGCGCATCCCAGGGCGTGCGTGCCTTGGAGAGCCAGGCATCGAGATCCAGGCCGAGCGGCAGCGAAAACGGATGCAGGCCTTTCGCCTTGAGGCGTGCCCTGACGTCGGCGACCGGCGCCTCATCGGGCACGGGCGGGAATTCGTAGGCAACCGAGTGATGCGGTTCGGTCGGATCTTCGCCAAGACTGCCGCGAACCTGATACATCAGCTCCGCCTTCGAATACCAGGGCTCCAGCTCTTCATAGGGAAAGGGCCACGCCGGCGACACGCCTTCCCGATGTTCGATGACGTCGAAATCCTCTTTGCGGTAGCGTGAGAGGACGGCGCCGTAGAATTTCGAGTTGCCGCCGACATTGTAATAGTTGCCGGGGTTGAAGCCCCTGCCGTTCGCCTCGTACCACGTCTCATTCGGCCGGAAGTGGCCACGCTGGAAGATGGCGCGCTGGTCGCGATTGACGGGAAGATCAGCAATATGATCGCCGGCTTCGAGGACCAATATCTGCGCACCTGATACAGCCAGGCCGGCAGCGACGGTGGCGCCGCCGACGCCCGAGCCGATGATGACGATGTCTGGTGAACCGCTCATGTCAACACCTTGCCATCACGCGATCCGCGCTTGCGTTTCCGGATCGAAGAAGACAGCCTTGTCGAGATTGAAGGCGAGGCGTGTGTGCTGGCCGGGTGCGATACCGGCATCGGCGCGCAGGCGGGCGACGACTTCCTTGCCGCCGAGCTTGGTGACGGCGAAGGTGTCGGAGCCGGCCGGTTCGACGACCTCGATCAGGCAGTCGCCTTCGGTGAGCGAGCGGGCATTGCGGTCGGCGCCATCGGGGTCGGTCAGCGCCTCGGGGCGGATGCCGAAGATCACCTGCCGGCCGGCATAGGAGGAAAGGCCGTTGCCGGTTGTCGTGACGGGAAGCCTGAGCGGGGCGGCGTTCGGCCGCTCGAGCGAGACCGCAAGGCCGCCGGCGCCGTTCTCGACCGAGGCCTTCACCAGGTTCATCGCCGGTGAGCCCATGAAGTCGGCGACGAACATGTTGGCGGGATTG
>NZ_JBXSOL010000065.1:0-12163 GCF_057784555.1 Rhizobium sp. CNPSo 3670 | reverse complement strand
GCCGGCATTGTCGACGACATAGGTGTCGTCGCCCGTGCCGCCGATCATCGTATCGGTGCCCGCTCCTCCGACAATCGTATCATTGCCGGCGAAGCCGAGGATCACATCGTTGCCAGCCGCGCCATCGATCGTATCGTCGCCGGTCCCGCCCGTCAGAATATCGTTGCCGGGGGTGCCGACAACGTCGATGCCACTCCCCGTCGTCGATGACAGATAGGACTGATTGACCGCGAGAGCCACCGCGAAGTCAGCCTTGGTGGTGCCGGATCCGAGTGCTGACGTCCAGAACGACGCCTCCGACGCGGTCGGCGCCCTGCCGAGAGCATTTAGGAAGAGCTGATTGACGAGATCTGCCGTTGACAGACCGCCATAGAGCGTCGTGAAAGCCGAGGAGGCGAGAATGTCATTGGCGACCTGGAACTGGGTTTCCGTACCGCCTGTGATGGCTGTTGCCTTCGACGCTGCTTCACTTGCTGACGGATCGCGGCCGAGCAGGACGCGATAGAGACGATCGACGGTTTCGGTCGCCGCGGCCTTGTCGGTCGAATGCAGATACTTGCCCGAGGTGACGTTGGTCGTGATGTGGTCATTGCCGACGACCTGATGTTCCGCACTCTCCGAAATGGCAAGAACTAGTCCGGCCCGCGTAAGGCTGCCGGAATTCAGTTTGCCGAGCCATGTCTCAATCTCGCTGACGGAGGCATTGCGTCCATAGGCATTCTGATAGAGCACTTCAACAAAGCCGACATTCGACAAGGTCCCGTAGTTCGACGTGAAGGCTGCGCTTGCGATGAGGTCGGTCGCAAGTTGCGTCGCGTTAAGGGCGCCTTGGGTAAGGTAGGTCCCGAGCTGCTCGCGCTCGGAGTTCTGCATGTCGCGGTCGAAGACGACATCGTAGATCCGCTGCATTTGGGCGACGTCGAGGTTTTCCTCGGTCAATTCGATCTGCGCCGATCCGCTGAGACCACGCACATTCGACCAACTGATGGTATCGATGCCATCAGGATCGATCCCGTGCCGGACATAGGCGGTGACCGAGCCGGTTGTCGAAACCGCTTCCCAGCTATAGGAGCCGTTCGCCTCGGCGGCGACCGATATGAATTCGTCGCCGAGATCGGTCGGCGCGCTCGTTGGATCGGATGGCGTGTCCGGCGACAGGATCGTCACATCGGTGCTGCGCCCGTCGTCATCCACGTTGATGACGAAACCATCGGCTGAACTGTCCGCCGCACCCGTGCGCCAGGACTTGCCTGTCGGATAGTCGAGGGACTGATAGGTGTTTCCTGCCGCATCGGTGTTGGACAGCTGGCTTTCGTCGATGACGCCGTCGCCATCGTGATCGAAGTTGGTGACAATCTCGAGGCCGTCGGCGCTTGTGATGCGGACAAAGCCGCTTCGCTTGGTCCCGTCGCTGTAATAGGTTGTATTGGTCTCGACCAGCTCCCCGTTGGCATCGACGGTCGTGGTGTCGATCTGTGATTCCGAGACGCGCCCGGCTGCGTCGAGCTGAGAGAGTTGTGTCTTGCTCAGCCCATCGGCGCTCGTGATGCTGGTCACCTTGTCGAGCACGGCAATACCGTCAGGGGCGAGATCGGTAATGGTCTCGGTACGGCTGCCGTCCGGGTTGAGAACGGTAATATCCGTTCGCCGGCGATCGGTCACGCCGTCCCCATCCGAGTCGAAACTGTAATCGGTCTCCAGACCGTTTGCGCTGACTGACGTCGTCGAGCGATCCTTGAGAGTGCCGTCGGCATTGAAATTGGAGATCGTCGTCGTCTTGACCCCATTGCCCGTCGTCACGATCGTTTCGCTGTGATCGGCAACGCCGTCGCCATCGCTGTCGCGGCTCTCCGTATGCGACAGGCCGTCTGCGCTGTCTGCGGTCGTCTCCGAACGCAGCAGATGGCCGGTGACCGCATTCGAGAGTTGGACGGTCTCCGTTTTGCTGCCGTCGACATTGCGGATCGAGGTCTCGGTCTTTGCCGTTTTCGTTAGAAGGGTGGTCACGGTGTTCGTAATCAAGCCATCTGCCGAAACCGTCTGTACTTGCTGGTCGACCAATCCGGTGACAGCCGAGCCTGATATCGCGATGCCGGCGCTGGTTGTCGTCGTGGTGCTACCGTCGTTATTGTGGACGGTGAGCGCAGCTGTGGCCCAGGTGTGATTGCCGCTCCATTGCTGGGTGACGAGATCGCCGTTCGCGGAGGTGGTCTTGATGACCTGATCGATCACCTGGCCCGTCGTGTTGGTGTCCCGCAGCGTTTCCGTGCGCGAGCCATCCGCGTTCAGGACCATCCCGTCGAAGATTGTTTCGTTGTAGGAATCGGTGTTGTCGGCATTGGTGAAATCGTTCTTGACGGTCTTCGTCAATCCATCGGCGCTGATCGTGGTCGTCTTGATTTCATTGAAGGCGACCGGGTTATTGATGCCGTAGGTTTCGACGATCGTTACCTTGGAGCCGTCCGCGTTGACCGAACTGACCGTCGTCTGGGCATTGGTCGGCGGAATGCCGTTCGACAGGTCGCTGGTGCTGCTTCTCCCATCAGCGCTCGATGTCGTTAGAGTGTGGACGTATTTGAGGCGATTGACGCCGGCAACCCCGTCCTCAACATCGAGAATACTGCCGTCCGCATTGCGCGTACGGACCTCCTGAACGGTCTTGTCCACGGAAGAATCGCTGCCAATATAGGTGTCGGTCGTCAGCGTCTGGCCATCGGCACTGATCGTCTTGACCGTCTTTCCTGTCTGCACGCTCCCGTCGCCGTTCGTCTGGGTAGCAGTGACGGTTGTGGATCCGTCGGCATTCGTCGCGCTCGAGGTTACCGACCGGCTGTCGAAATCGCCGTCGCCATCGGCGTCCGTTGCCACGGTCTTGATCAGGCCGTCGGCCGACGTCGTCGTGACCACGCGCTTTTCGAGAACGGTCCCATCAGGACTGAAGGTCGAGACGCCGTCGACAGTGCTCCCGTCGGCAGAAACCGTGACGGACTCGACGGTGTCGAAGCCTCCATCACCGTTCGCATCGGTCTTGATCGTCTTGGTCTTGCCGTCCGCCTGCTCTGTGGTAACGAACCGGCTTCTGAGTGTCGCACCATTGGCAATGGTGATGGACTCGGTCGTCGATCCATCGGAATTGAGCGTCGTTAGGTCGGTGGTCGTCGTATCGACCTGGCCGTCGCCGTCGGCATCGACAGCCGTGATTTTGTCATAGCCGCTATGGCTTGTCGTGATCGTTGTCCGGTCGATGAGGGTGGTGCCGTTCCCGGCATAGTCGGAGAATGTCTCGGCTTGCGATCCGTCGGCGGAAAAAGCCGTCACGTCGCTTGCAACGCGATCGAAGGTCCCGTCACCGTCGAGGTCCACCTGGACAGTGATCTGCCGGCCGTTGGCGCCTGTTGTCGTCACACGGCTATCGACGAGATTGGCAGCCGCCGAGCCCGTCCCGGCGTAATCCGAAACGGTCTCCACATGGCTTCCATCCGCGTTGAGCACTGTGACATCGCTCTTGTGCTGGTCGGCATCGCCGTCGCCGTCGCTGTCGGTCGTGACAAGCGAGGTCAGGCGATCGGCACTCGTCGCCGTCACCGAAGACTGAAGCAGATGCTTTCCGTCAGCGCTGTAGGTCGAGGAAGTGGTCGTTTCACTGCCGTCAGAGGCGGTGACCTGGGCGCTGACCTGTTCCGGATTGGAAAACTGGTCGAGATAGATACTGGTCGTAATATTCAGATGATCCGCACTTGTTACCGTCACGGTCTTGCTGACCGGCGCCGAGGACGATCCCGCGGTGTCGATGACGGTACGAGTTTGCGATCCGTCGGCGTTCAGGACCGTCGTATCCTGTTCCGAGGTATCCTTTGCGCTGGAGGATCCGAGGTATCGATCGACCGTCGTGTTTTTTCCATCAGCACCGACCGTTGTTACGGCCTTGCCGGTCTGGATGCTGTGCGCGCCGTTCCAGTTGATCAGCGTTGTGATCGAAGAGCCGTCGGCATTGATGACGATTGCCGTATCGGCCTGCCTGTCGAAATCGCCATCGCCGTTCTCATCGGTGCGCACATTCTTCGACAGCCCGTCGGCCGACGTCACCGTGACCGCCCGGTCCGACAGGATCGTCCCCGCCGGATTGAAGTCCGAAAGCGTATCCGTGATTGTTCCGTTGCCGGCGACCGTGATCGTCTCGACGGAATCGTAGCCACCATCGCCATTCGTGTCGGTTTCGATCGTCCTGGTCCGCCCATCGGCGCTCCAGGCGGTGATCGTGCGATCGCGTAGCGATACATCAGCGTTGGTATCCGTAACGGTTTCAACCCGGCCGCCATCGGCCGCAATCACCGTGCTGTCCTGGCTTTTCTCTTCGAAAGTGCCGTCGCCGTCGGCATCGGTACTCGTGGAGCGCACCAGGGAATCGGCGCTCAACTCCGTCACCGTCTCGCTGAGCAGCGAGCCATCGGCGCCGCGCCTGGTCTGTGTTGCCGTCGATGTGCCGTTGGCATTGACCACGATCACATTTGAGGCACGCTGATCGGCATGTCCGTCGCCATCAAGATCGGAGGTGACGGTCTTGCTTCGGCCATCGCCGCTCGTCGCCGTTATCGTCTCGTCCACGCGGCTGTTGCTGGCAGAACTCGTACCCGCGTAGTCGCTGACATCCTCGGTCCGCGTGCCGTCGCCCGCGACGGAAATCATGTCGGTCGTGGTCCCGTCAACGATACCGCGCCCGGTCGAATCCGAGCTCTTGGTCTTCGAAAGACCATCGGCGCTGGTGATAGTCGTCGTGCGATCCTTATTGGAACCGTCGGCGTTGAGGTTAGTGACCGTCACGGTGAGCGCACCGTTGGTGGCGGTCGAATCCGTCTCCTGCTGTGTCGTGTGTCCGCCGCCAGTCTGGTCTCTCGATATCGTAACAAGCTTTCCATCAGCGCTGGTGACCGTCGTCGTGCTGTCGGTCAGGATCGTCCCGCCATTGCCGAAATCGGAAAGCGTTTCGGAGCGGCTGCCATCGCTTCCAATCACCGTCACGTCAGTCTGCCGCTGATCGATGACGCCGTCGCCGTCGGTGTCGATCGTCAATGTGCGGCTCAACCCGTCCGCCGAAGTCACCAGGATGCGCTCCGACTGCAGTGCGCCATCGGTGCCGCTGGCCTTGGTATCGATCGTGGTCGATCCATCGGCAAGATGAGTGGTCGAAGTCGAGGTCACGACGCCGGTCTTGCCAAAGGCGAGCGACACATCCGCAGCCGTTCCGGTCGAGCCGTTCGCCCGCGAGAATGCCGCCGTACCGCTGATTTTGGATCCATCGGGCTGCTCCGTCGCCTGATTGTTCGAAATCAGGTCGATCGACGTGATGCCGAGATCAGCAAGGCTTTTGAGTTGCTTCGTTCCATCTGCCTGCGTCACGACAACCTTGAAATCGGCAAAACGGCTGTCGCCGGCGTCGAGCTTTCCGTTGTGGTTGGTATCGAAGACATCACGCAGCGCCTGCATGTCCGTCGTGGCGGTCGTGTCCCAGGCGGTAAAATCGATCTCACTTTTCTGATCGATCTTGCCGTCGCCGTTCGCGTCGATCGCAAGCACGCCGTCGCCGGCCGCCGCCCAGGCGGTCAGGTGCTGCTTGCCGTCGCCGGCCATGTCGAAATAAGTGATAGACGACGTCTGCTGCGTCAGCTTGATCCCATTGCCGTCGAGATCGAGAACGATCGGTTCGTCGTCATCGCTGTCATCGTCGTCGTCGTCATTGTTGTCGCCACTAGAATCGTCGTCAAGATTACCATCGACATCCGGGAAGAAACCACCTGGGTCGTAGTAGCTCGGTCCGGTGTCAATACTTACGTTATGCTGCCCGCCGGAGTTGCTGTAGCTCACGCCACCAAGCGAACCTTCATCCGGATCGGCCGGTTCGCTGCTACTGTCGTCACCCTTGTCGTAGCTGAAGTCATACTCGTGCGATCCTTGTCCACTCGAAAAGGGATCGAATCGCGACGACGACGGACTATTGTCATCCGACCCGCTACTGTCGGTCCAGTCGTCCTGATAGAAGTAGTCCCAGGATTGTGGAGCGTTGGCTGCCTCATGAATACTCGTGAAACCGAAATTCGCCGGGTCGGTGAAATAGCTCCCTGTGGGATCAATAGGACTGCTATCCGGGGCGGGAACTCCTCCGAGAAAACTATCCTCGGGTTCAAAATTCGAAAGTGGCGCCAGACTCGTCGGAAGCAAAGAAGTCTGAGTGAGACGCGTCTCAGAAGGAGTATCGAAGCCAGAATTTAATCCAGTGTACCCGGAGAGTACCTCATATCCATCCGCAGTGAATTGGGTGTATGGGTTCGGATCGAAAATCGACGGCAGTTCAGCGCGAAGCGACCAGTTGCTCGCCGTCGGATTTGGTGTGGGCTGATTATTGAAGTATGAGTGGAATATGTTCCCCAGCGTAAAGTCGGTGAATGCTATGGTAGCGAAAGAACCATAAACGTATTGGCTAGCGAGAGCGGGATTTCGTGACGCTAAATATGTTGTGCCTGCCACTATACCGGCATTTGCAAAGTTGGTAGTGGCGAACTGTAATCCGGTTATCTCCGCACTTTTTGTAGTTGAGTAACCGTCTGCACGATATTGATAGAAATCAATAAATGCTCCTAAGACACTGAGAGTGGCGCCGGCCGCCACACCAAATCCCGGTATGTTGTGTGGATCGTCCTTCATTACCTCACGAAGATTGTCAAGCGCCCAACTGGAAAAGGCGATCGAGTTACCCGCTGCACCCCAATAATCGCGTTCACCGTTATTGCTCATCGGAATCTCCAGGCTCAGTATTTTTGTTGGATTGCCTAGTTATAGAAAAAAGTGGGTTAATCACCTTTATGTAACTATAAGCCGCATATACGGATAGTAAAATTAGTATTACTGGCTCATTACCATTGGTAATTACAGCAATACCTACTATTAAAGCGGGAAATACTGCAAGAATAATCCAAGACCAGTACATGGATATAAAAGTTTTTATCCTCGTCCTATTCCTAGGAGAATCTGGATCTGGTGCCATTACTATTAATCCTTGCTTCCGTCTGATTTTGAGAACTAGATAGTTGAAACCCGTCTAGATTACCCCGGTGATGCATCAATAGCTTTCTCCCTCATCGCTCCTTCATTGCGTCGCTTGCCACCTCGACGAGTGGTGAAAACACGTAGGCCAGTATCCGCCTCGAACCGGTTCTGACCTCGGCCGTTGCCGACATTCCCGGCGAAAGCGAAACATCTGCGCCATCCGCCTGCACCGCATTTCGTTCAAGCTTTAGCGTGACAGCAAAGACGAGGTTCTGCGTCCGCTCGGCACCCGCAAACAGCGAAGTTTGCGGTGCGGCAGCAGTGTCTTCCTCACGGCGCTCAGCATCCGGCTCCGGGATAGCATCGGTCGCTATCTTGACGATCGTCGCAGGAACCGTGCCGTACTGGGTGAACGGGAACGCATCCAGTTTCACCACCGCCGGCTGGCCGACATGGATGAAGCCGATATCGCGGTTGGGAACGTAGACCTCGAGCTCTAGCGTGGCTCCTGCCGGAACGACCCTCAGGACCTCCTCCCCGGCCGTCACCACCTGGCCTTCGGTCGAAATCACGGAAGCCTGGACGACGCCGTCGATCGGGCTGCGCACCGTCATCTGCGCCAGTTCGGCGCGGCTCTTCGCAAGGCGCTGTTCAAGGTCTTCCGCCTGCCGTTCAGCATCGCCAAGCTTTTCGGTCTGATCGCTGATGAATGCGCTGCGGGTCTTCTCTATTTCGGCGCCGAGGACGTCGATCCCCGCCACTGCGTCGGCGAATTCGCCCTTCAGGATCGCGAGCTGTGTCCGCTGCGTCTTCAACGTTTCGGTCGCGTCTATGACGCCGGCCATCGGCCCTGCATTCTCGCCGACGAGCGTGTTGCGCATTGCGACCCGCTGCTGGAGCGTGTCAACCAGCGACGCCTGCTCGTCGAGCGTATCCCGGAGGTGATCGCGCTCCCCTTCCTTCTGTCGCATCTGTGACCGCAGGGACATCAACGACGCGTCGAGTTGGCCCAATTCGCTCGAAAGGATGGCATCTTCTCGCCGCCGAAGCTTTTCCGGGACATCGGCCGCCCAGTCAATCCGGCCGCGGTGACTGACCTCCGTCGTACTTGTAGCGGCCAGAGCAGCGCGCCGGCGCGTGGCTTCCGCCCGAACCGACGAAAGCGCCGAATCCGCATCCTTTTCGTCAGCCACGGCTTCGGCGGAATCCAGCTGGAACAGCACATCGCCGCGATGCACTTCCGTACCGTTGGCTGGCGGGAGACCAACCACCTTGCCGCCGTAGAGCGGCTGGACGATCTTGACCCGGCCGACCGGTTGAATCTTGCCTTGTGCAGTCGCGATAATGTCGATCCTGCCGAGATAAGCCCATGCAAGTGCGACCGCCGCGAGCAGACAGATGATCAAGATGAGCGCCGTTCCGGCTGGCGACGCCGGCGTTTCAAGCACCTCGAGTGCAGGCGCCAGGAACTGATTGTCTGATCTCGACCGCGACGGTGGAGGCGAAGCGAAAGTGCGCACGGCCACGGTCATGCAGGAACCCTCGCATCATGTTGCAGCGCCCAAAGCCGCGCGAAAAGGCCGTCCTTCTTTTGTAGAAGCTCGTCGTGCGTTCCCATCTCGACAACTCGGCCGTCCGCCATGCCGACAATCCTGTGGCAGTTCCTGACGGCGGCGAGGCGATGGGCGATGATGATGACGGTCCGGCCCTGGACGATGTGGCGCATATTTTCCTGGACGACGCGCTCGCTTTCGTAATCGAGCGCACTCGTCGCCTCATCGAAGATGAGAAGCGGCGGGTTGGTCGCAAGCGCCCTGGCGATCGCCATGCGCTGGCGCTGCCCACCCGACAGGTTCGCCCCCCGTTCCTCGATGACGGTGTCGTAGCCCTGCGGCAGCTTCGATATGAATTCGTCCGCGCCGGAAAGACGGGCCACCGACAGGACCTGGGCGCGCGGCAATGCGGGATTGGCGAGCGCGATATTCTCGTGGATCGTGCGATTGAAGAGCAGGTTTTCCTGCAGAACAACGCCGATATGCCCGCGCAGCCACGCCGGGTCCATCTGCGAGATATCCATCCCATCGAGCAGAACCTGGCCTTCACTGGCCAGGTATAGCCTCTGAATGAGCTTTGTCAGCGTCGATTTGCCAGAGCCCGAAGCACCGACGATGCCGACAACCTCGCCAGGGCGGATCTGCAGATTGATCCCCTTCAGAATATCCTGGCCACCAGCGCGGTACCGGAAGCTGACATTCCTGAACTCGATCAGCCCCCTTGGAGCGGGAAGCGCCAGCCGTGTCGCCGGCGTCCGCTCCATCGGCGTATTCAAGATATCGCCGAGGCGGTCGATCGAAATCTGAACCTGCTGAAAATCCTGCCAGAGCTGCGACAGCCGCAGCACAGGCGCCGTCGCCTGGCCGGCGATCATATTGAAGGCAACGAGCGAACCCACTGAGAGCTCACCGTTGATGACGGCGCGCGCACCGAACAGCAACAGCAGCGCAGTCGTAAGCTTGCTGATGTATTGGATGACATTCTGCCCGCCGGCGCCGAGAAGCGTCGTGTGGAACGCGGTTTTCACATAGGCCGCGAGCTTTTCTTCCCACTGCGCCTGCATGACCGGTTCCACCGCCGCCGACTTGACGGTCTGAATTCCTATGATCGCCTCGACGAGCAACTGCTGGCTGACGGCGCCCCGATTGAACTTCTCCTTGACCATGTCGCGAAGCGGCGGGCGAACGAGTAGTCCGACCAAGACGTAGAGCGGGATCGATCCGAGGACGATCAGCGTCAGGCTCCACGAGTAGAACCAGAGAATGCAGAGGAAGACGACGGCGAATACCAGGTCGATCGCGGCAAATAGCCCCTGGCCCGTCAAAAAGTTTCGGATCGTTTCCAATTCCCGGACACGGGCGACCGTCTGACCTGCCGAGCGCGTTTCGAAATAGTCGAGCGGCAAGCGAAGCAGATGACGGAAAAGCCGTTGTCCAAGCTCGACGTCGATACGGTTCGTCGTGTGCGACAACGCATAGGTTCGCAGATACTGCAAGACGACATCGAAGAGGCCGATGATGGCAATGCCGGCGACCAGAACGAACAAGGTGGAATAGCCCTTGTGCGTAAGAACTTTGTCGACGACCACCTGAAAGAAGAGCGGCGTGACCAGGGCAAAAATCTGAACAAAGAGCGAGGCGATGAGGACATGCGCCAGCGGCTTGCGATAGCGCCAGATGGAGGGCAGAAACCATTTCAGCCCGAAGGTCCTCGGATCTGTTCCTGTTCCACCCAATTTCCGGGCAACGAGAAGCGCGCGGCCACCCGTCTCGACCAGCAGTTCGGCTGCAGATAACTCGCGATCGGCGCGTGTGACGGGATCAATCACCCTGTACCGGCCGGCCGGGGTCGGCCCGCCGAGAATGGCGAATGTACCTTCCGGCATATGCACGATCGCCGGAACAGGCAGGCTTCTGAGGCGCGCTTCGGTCAATCCGCAGACGGCCCTTGCCTTCAACCCAACTGCTGTCGCCGCCCGCAGAAGATCCAGTTCAGACGCAACTCCGCTCGCAATTGCAAGCTCATGATGAAGCCGGTTGGGATCGGCAGCAATACGGTAAAAGGCTGCGATTCCGCACAGAGCACGCAGCCCGGAATCCACAGGTTGCGCCGCCACATTTGCGGTGCCAGGGTCGAGGCTGCCCATACGAAAGACCAATCCTATTGGATATATAAATATTGCAATCGAACCCGTGTCGTACGACACGGGATAAAATCTGTTGCTTATGCTGGCCCAGGAGAGTTGGCCTCGCGACGCTCACGGTTGATGACGCGAAACCAATGCGAAGCGAAGCTAAACGCCAAGTGCGCCCTAGCTCGTACAAAATATGTTAGTGTTATTGGTTTTGAGGGGGAGTCATTTACTTCTGGGGCTCGCTTCTTCTTATAAAGGGACAGTTACCTTCGGCTTGAACGAAGGCTCCTTAGACAACCAGCTTTAACTAATCCCACTGCGACCCTACGCGCAGTGGAATTGGATTCCGAGCCCCCGCTCGCCAATGCCGGTTGGTCATTTCATAGTTCAAGATGGATCGGCAATTCTTTGTAAGAAGGACTACCTCTGATTTTGTTTTGCGTGTCTCACGTTACGCAGAGAGAATTGTCGGTCAAATCACGGCTCTGTGATATCGCGTGCATTTTAGACGTAAGGCCATTTTGTCGCATGAGGACATGCGATCTTGTGCAAGATTGATCCTTCTCCATAGTTATCGAACATGTTCAGCTGATCGAAAGCCGACTAATGGAAAGAACGTTGATAAGCACCACGGTCACGAACCCTACGCCGATCTCCTCGTTTCAAATGGAGAATAAACATGCGTGTGGCCAACATCGGTATGGGCGTTATACTGCTCGTGACCATTCATTGCGCTTCAGCTCTTGCAGCAAACGCCGACTACGCCACGGCAACGGGTCCTCTCGCCAATCATGACGATTCAGTCATCAACGCGTTTCAGATCATGTGCACCCTCGAGCCGGAAAACTTTGAACATATCAGCGCGACCGCGCAGGCGATGTTCATGCGTAAGTCGATTGATAAGACGGAAAAACAGTCTGGAGACATCACGCGTCATCTCCAAGTCTTCGAAGGGGCTCTCTCGACTGGCCCCTTCAGCTTACTTCTTGAGAAGATCAGCGGGCCCACTATCGACGCCACCAACCGCGGAATAGCATCAAATGCGCTGGATAAACGCGCCTATTTTGATGACCTGGTCAGAACACTTCACCTGAGCCAGAACGGCTCCGGACGAATAGGCCTCAATGGCAACGAGGTGACGACATGGGCGGATGTTTACGGCCCTCATACATTTCTTGATATGACCGATTTAAGGGGGAGCGATGGCGTTCTGGTCCAGCTGCTGCATGCGCCCCCAAAAACTAAAAAGTCTGATCGCTAGGGGCGAACCGCAATCAAATTTGCGGCGCGGGCATACACCGCCCGGCTCGAAAATTCATCTGGCTGTTTCCCCACTGGTGAGATGAAAGACGTCCGCCGATGGAGTTCACACGCTGAGCACAGGCGCTCGGCGCGAACGAGGCGGTGAAGAGCTCGAAAACCGTAGGTGGGTCG
>NZ_JBXSOL010000064.1:0-12381 GCF_057784555.1 Rhizobium sp. CNPSo 3670 | reverse complement strand
GGTGCTCAATGCTGGAGTTGGGGGGGCGGGTTCCCGGCGCGTTGTATGGTGAGGTTTTTTGCTTGTCCGTTGTGCGGATGCTTGCCCCTCACCCTAACCCTCTCCCCGTAAAAACGGGGCGAGGGGACGTGCCCTGCGGAACGTGGGAGAGGGACGGACAGGGTGCGGCATATCCCCTTCGCCCCGTTTGCGGGGAGAAGGTGCCGGCAGGCGGATGAGGGGCGTTTTCGCGGTGGTTTCAGCGGGTTATCGCCAATACCCGTCGAGATCATGGGTGGCGGGCGTGGATCCTCGGCTCAAGGCCGAGGATGACGGAGAGTGGGGTGGGGCTTAGGCTGGAGCCGCAAAGCCGGTGGTCGGATGATTCCGAGCTTCCTCTTAACGCCACTCCGCCAAACACCACTCTCTCGACGTCCGCTCGTCCTCCGACCTCACGCCACCCAACACCACCTCACATCCCCTGCCGCCGCAGCTCCGCCCCCGCGGCGATCGTCTGCACCAGTTCGTCCACCTCGCGTGCCAGCCGCTCCAGCGGCAGGCCGACGAAGCGGCCTTCGAGGCTGATGCTGACGACGCCGTGGACGGCGCCGAAGAGGGTGCGGGCGCGGATGGCGCGGTCTTCGGCGGGCATGTCGGGCTGCAGTTCGGCGAGGGGTTCGGCGATCACGTCCATCAGGAAGAGGTGTTCGTCGAGGTGCCATTGCGGCGTTGGGCTGGTGGCGGGGGGGAAGTGGTCGAACAGCGCCTTCCAGAGATTGCGGTGTTCCACCGCGAAGGCGAGGTAGCCCTGGGCGAGGTTGCGCAGGCGGTCGGTTGGGCTTTTGCCTTTGGCTTCGTCAAGCGTCAGCCTCGCCTCGAGCGCCTTCAGCGTCGCGGAATTGACGTGGATGACCAATTCGGCGAGGTCGGTGAAGACGGTGTAGAGGCCGCCGAGGGCGCAGCCGGCATCCTGGGTGATGTCGCGGGCGCGCAGGTTGGCAAGGCCATCGCGGGCGATGCGTTCGCGCGCCGCCTCGATCAGCCGGGCCTTCAAATCTTCGCGTTTTTCTTCTCGTCTGCCGGCCATTAACCATTTCCCTTCGAAAGTTTGAACGACGTTCAAAATTTATCTTGAACGTCGTTCATGATTCTGCCATAACTCATCTCGTGAACAACGTTCATAAACCGGAGGAAAGAAATGTTCAAATTGATTTCCACATTGCTGCGGGGCAGGGCGCATGATGCCGAGCAGGCTTTCGCCGATCGCCACGCCGTGCCGCTGCTGGCCCAGCAGATCCGCGACGCGGCGCAATCGATCCAGACGGCGCGCCGCAGCGTCGCCGTCGCCATCGCCCAGAACGAGCAGGAGAAGGCGCAGCACCAGACGATCCTTGCCCGAATCGCCGATCTCGAGACCCGCGCCACCGCGGCGCTCACCAAGGGCAATGAAGGGCTGGCGCGGGAAGCGGCCGAGGCGATCGCCTTTCTCGAGGCCGAGCGAGATGCGTCGGAACAGGCGCAAAGCCAGTTCACCACTGGTATCGCCAAGCTGAAGGGCATTGTCAGGGATGCCGAGGCGCGGCTGCAGGCGCTGCAGCGCGGTGAGCGGCTGGCCCGCGCCACTGAGGAGGCGCAGAAGCTCGATATCGCGGTCGCCGGCCCCGGCCTCGCGACCCTCGACGAGGCCGAGGAGACGCTGGCGCGCCTTCGCCTGCGCCAGAGCCAGAACGAGCTGACGGCGGCGGCGCTGAAGGAGATGGAAAGCGCCACGCGGCCGGCCGGCATCATCGAAAAGCTTGCCAATGCCGGCTGCGGCGCGCCGCTCGCCTCATCGGCCGATGACGTGCTCGCCCGGCTGAAGAGCCGCATCACGCCGGCCGCCTGACATCGTCATCCCACCATCCACCCCTAGAAATTAAAGGGTCACTGCTATGAACGACAGTTTCCAGAAACACTCCGCCAGCTGGGTCAGCTTCTCCTACATCTCCTTCGGCGCCGCCGCCTTCATGCTGGCGCTCGGCCTCTACATGATGCCGCTCGATCTCTGGGGGAAGGGCTATCTCGCCATGGGCATCCTGATGCTGGTGCAGACGACGGTGAATATCACCAAGACGCTGCGCGACAATGCCGAATCCGAGAAGCTGATCCGCAAGGTCGAAGATGCCCGCACCGAAAAGCTGCTGGTCAAATTCAATCGTAGCGATGAAGATTGATCTTCCTTAACCACATCGCAGAGTTGTTATCGCACTCAACTTTTGCGTAACAACTCTGTGGCCTTCTCTGCCCACCAAAAGAGGGTCTCGCCGTGCAACAGAATCTGATGACATCGAGGAAATTCGCGCCGCTGTTCTGGACACAGTTCCTGACCGCCTTCAACGACAATTTCCTCAAGAATACTTTGGTATTCCTCATCCTCTACAAAATGTCGGCGAGCGAGGGGGCAGCACTGGTGACGCTTGCCGGCGTCATCCTGATCGTGCCCTTCCTGCTGCTCTCGGCGCTCGGCGGCGAAATCGCCGACAAGCACGACAAGGCCAAGGTGGCGGAGCTCCTCAAACGCTGCGAGATCGGCGTCGCCGCCCTTGCCGTCGTCGGTCTCGGCTTTTCCTCGATTTTTGTGCTGATGGTGGCGCTCTTCGGCTTCGGCGTCGTCTCGGCGCTGTTCGGGCCGATCAAATACGGCATCCTGCCCGATCATCTCGAACGCCGCGACCTGCCGAAGGCCAATGCCTGGATCGAGGGCGGCACCTTCATCGCCATCCTTGGCGGCACGATCATCGCCGCCCTTGCCTTTTCCAGCGGCGACAATGTCCTGCTGTTCGGCTCGATGATGATGGGGCTGTCGGTGCTCTGCTGGCTGTCGGCCCGCATGATCCCGGCGACCGGCTCCAAGGCGCCGGATCTTGAGATCGACCGTAACGTCATCCGCTCCAGCTACAGGCTGGTCATGGAAATACGTCAGGACAAGCGGCTGTGGCGCTCGGCGCTGATGAATAGCTGGTTCTGGCTGGTCGGCGCCTTCACCCTCTCCATCCTGCCGACCATGGTGACCGAGCTGCTCGGCGGCTCCGAGCTCGTCGTGCCGGCCTATCTCACGGTCTTTGCCATCGCGGTCGCCGTCGGTTCCGGCATTGCCGCCTGGATGTCGTCGGGCCGCATCGTGCTCTTGCCGGCCCCTGTCGGCACGGCGCTGCTCGGCCTTTTCAGCCTCGATCTTGCCTGGAACCTCTGGGGCCTGGCGTCGACAGTCCACGCGACGACGATCCTCGATTTCTTCGCTGGCGAAAATACCATCCGTGTCGCCATCGATCTCGCCGGCATGGCGATCTCGGGCGCCTTCATCGCCGTGCCGACTTTCGCCGGCCTGCAGACATGGGCGCATGAGGATCGCCGCGCCCGGGTCATCGGCGCCGCCAACGTGCTCTCGGCGCTGTTCATCACCGTCGGCCTCGGCCTCGTCGCCGTCATCCAGGCGCTCGGCGCCACCATTCCTCAAATCCTGATCGGCCTCGGCATCGTCAATTTCGCCGTCGCCTGGCTGATGCTGAAGACGCTGCCGACCAATGCCTTCCGCGATTTCATCTCGATCCTGTTCCGCGCCTTCATGCGGCTCGAGGTCGAGGGGCTGGAGAATATCAAGAAGGCCGGCCCGGCGCCGATCATTGCGCTCAACCATGTCAGCCTGCTCGATGGCGCGCTCGCGCTAGCCATCACCGAGGAGGAGCCGGTCTTTGCCGTCGATTACAAGATCGCCCAGGCCTGGTGGGTGCGCCCCTTCCTGAAAATGTGCAAATTCCTGCCGCTCGATCCAACCAAGCCGATGGCGACGCGCTCGCTGATCAAGGTGGCGCAGGAAGGCAATCCGATCGGCATCTTCCCCGAAGGCCGGCTGACGGTGACCGGCACGCTGATGAAGGTCTATGACGGCGCCGCCATGGTCGCCGACAAGACCGGTTCGATGGTGGTGCCGGTCAAGATCGACGGGCTGGAGAAGACCTATTTCTCCTATCTCGGCGACGGCAAGATCCGCCGCCGGCTGTTTCCCAAGGTCAAGGTCACCATTCTCGAGCCGGTGAAGCTGGAAGTGCCGGCCGAGCTGAAGGGCCGCAAACGCCGCACGGCGGCGGGGGCAGCACTTTACCAGGTGATGTCGAACCTGTTGTTCCGCACCGCCGATACCTCGTCGACCGTGCTCGATCGCGTCATTGAGGCCGGCCACGAATTCGGCATGAAAAAGCTTGCGGTCGAAGACCCGGTCACCGGTCGGCTGACCTATGGCAAGCTCTTGACCGGGGCTGCCGTGCTCGGCGCGAAATTCCGCGCCCGTTTCCCGGAACAGAATCTCGGCGTCATGCTGCCGAATGCCAATGGCGCCGCCGCCACCCTTCTCGGCGTCATGTCGGCGGGCAAGGTGCCGGCCATGCTGAACTTCACCGCGGGTGCGGCCAACATCCTCTCTGCCTGCAAGGCGGCTGAGGTGAAACACGTGCTGACTTCGCGCGCCTTCGTCGCCCAGGCCAAGCTCGGCCCTGTCGTCGAGGAGCTGGAAAAGCAGCTGACCATCGTCTGGCTCGATGATCTCAGGGCGGAAATCTCATTCAAGGACAAGCTCGTCGGGCTTCTGCGCAAGGCGCGGCCGCTCGTCAAACGCCAGGCCGACGATCCGGCCGTCATCCTCTTCACCTCGGGCTCGGAAGGCACGCCGAAGGGCGTGGTGCTGACCCACCGCAACATCCTGTCGAATGCCGCCCAGGCCGCCGCCCGCATCGATTTCCACAGCGGCGACAAGGTGTTCAACATCCTGCCCGTCTTCCATTCCTTCGGGTTGACGGCGGGCACCGTGCTGCCGCTGATCTCGGGCGTGCCGGTCTATTTCTATCCTTCGCCCTTGCATTACCGCATCGTGCCGGAGCTGATCTATGTCTCCAACGCCACGATCATCTTCGGCACCGACACCTTCCTCAACGGTTATGCCCGGACTGCGCACCCTTACGATTTCCGCTCGATCCGCTATATCTTCGCCGGCGCCGAGCCGGTGAAGGCGGCAACTCGCAACACCTATATGGAAAAATTCGGCCTGCGCATCCTCGAAGGCTACGGCGTCACCGAGACCGCGCCTGTTATCTCGATCAACACGCCGATGTACAACCGCTCCGGCACGGTCGGCAAAATCCTGCCGGGCATGGAATGGAAGCTCGAGCCGGTGCCCGGCATCGATGAGGGCGGCCGCCTGCATGTGCGCGGCGCCAATGTCATGGCCGGTTATCTCCGCGCCGAAAAGCCCGGCGTGCTCGAACCGCTCGCCAATGGCTGGCACGACACCGGCGACATCGTCACCATCGACGAGGATGGCTTCGTCAAGATCCGCGGCCGCGCCAAACGCTTCGCCAAGATCGGCGGCGAGATGGTGTCGCTGGCGGCAATCGAGGCGCTCGCCGCCGAACTCTGGCCCGGCGCGCTCTCGGTCGTCTCCTCGCTGCCCGACTCCAAGAAGGGCGAGCGCCTGGTGCTCCTGACCGACGCCCCGACCGCCACCCGCGCCGAATTCCTCGCCTTCGCCAAGTCGAAGGGCGCCATGGACATGATGGTTCCGGCGGAAGTCACGATCGGCAAGGTCCCGGTGCTCGGCTCCGGCAAGGTCGATTTCGTCGCCGCCCGCAAGCTGGCGGAAGGGGCGGCTGAGAAGGAAGAGGCGGCCTAGCGCTGGGCGTTGGACGGGGGAGGGCGCACGCTCTCCTCTGTCGCCAGGCGCCGAATGCAGCATGTGCGGCGCCGCATCTGCCGTCGCTTCATCGCCGCTGCTGGCGATTCTTCGCGGCACGACCTCTCGTCCGCGCTGGCGCACTTATGCGTCCAGTACCATCTCTCGTCCGCGTCGGCGTCTGCGTCCGGGCACCACCTCTCCTCCGTCATCCCAGGGCTTGACCCTGGGATCCATGCGGCTGGCACTACCTGAATTGATGGAGGCCGTCTGAGGGAAATTATTGAAGCCGCGTGCTTGGCTGTGGATCCCAGGGTCAGGCCCTGGGATGACGGAGTGTGTGGTTGGCGCTCTCGCCAAATGCACCACCGGTGCAGCTTGAGAGACGCCGCCTTTGTTGAAACTCCATCGCGCCTGCAGAGCCGATTTGCCACGCAATCACCTCTCCTCCGTCATCCCAGGGCTTGACCCTGGGATCCATGCGGCTGGCACTACGTGAATTGATGGAGGCCGTCTGCGGGAAATTATTGAAGCCGCGTGCTTGGCTGTGGATCCCAGGGTCAAGCCCTGGGATGACGGAGTGTGGGGTTGGCGTTCTCGCCAAACGCACCGGGGCAGCTTGAGAGCCCGCTTGTGGGATGTCGCTTTCGCCGAGGCTTGTGCGGCGCCGCATCTGCCGAAGCTTCCGCACCGCTGCTGAGCCGATGTGTCGCGGCGCCACCTCTCTTCCGCAGAAGGCGGACTTATGCGTCCAGCACCCCTCTCGTCCGCGCCGGCTTGTGCGTCCGGGCACTACCTCTTCTTCGTCATCCCAGGGCTTGACCCTGGATCCGTGCGGCTGGCGCTGCGTGAACAGAGATGGCAGCCGAAGCTGGGAAATTATTGAAGCCGCGTGCTTGGCTGTGGATCCCAGGGTCAGGCCCTGGGATGACGGAGTGTGTGGTTGGCGCTCTCGCCAAATGCACCGCCGGTGCAGCTTGTGGGATGTCGCTTTTGTTGAAGCTTCATCGCGCCTGCGGAGCCGATCTGTCGCGCAATCAGCTCTCCTCCGTCATCCCAGGGCTTGACCCTGAGATCCATGCCCAGAGCACCACAGAAGATGCAGCCGCCATCACCACAGCGTAAGATAAAGATCGTCCCACTCGGGATTCATCGCCTCGACCAGGTCGATCTTCCATTGCCGGTTCCATCGTTTCAATGACTTCTCGCGCTGGATGGCGCTGCCGCTGTCCCAATGCTCCTCGTACCAGACGAGGCGGGTGCAGCCATATTTCCAGGCAAAGCCCGGTGTCAGCCCCTCGCGATGCTCGTAGATGCGGCGCTCCAGATCCGATGTGACGCCGATATAGAGCGTGCCGTTTTTCTGGTTGGTGACGATGTAAACATATCCTGCCATGTGGGCAGAGTGCTTGGCTGTGGATCCCAGGGTCAAGCCCTAGGATGACGGAGGGTGGGGTGGCCTTTGTTGCCAAACGCACCGCTGGCACAGTTGAAGCCCTGGGATGACGGAGGAGAGGCGGTGCCTGGATGCAAAAGCCCGCCGCCGCAGCGGTTCATCTCGCCGCAGCCGCCGGCTTCCTCAGCCCGAGACCCAGAATCAGCGGCACGGCGAGCGCATAGACGGCGACGACGGAGAGCCAGATGGCGCCCGGCCATTGCTGACGGACGAGGAAGTAGAGGCTGGAAAAGCCAAGCGGGGCGACGATCGAGGCGAGGCTGACGGCCGAGGCGAGCACGCCCTGGAACTGGCCTTGGCTGTTTTCATCGACCTGCCGGGTCGCCAGCGACTGCAGCGCCGGCACGCCGATGCCGCCGAGGGTGAAGACCGGCATGATCGCGAAGATCATCCAGCTCCGGTCGGCAAAGGCCATGGTGCAAAGCGCGATCGAGACGCCGGCGACGCCGGTCAGGATCGCCCCGCGTTCGCCGAGCAGTTTGACGGCCGGTCCGGGCAGGAAGGCCTGGGCAAGCGCCTGGCAGAGACCGAAGGCGCCGAGCGACAGGCCGATCGCAAGCCCGTTCCAGTGAAAGGCGTCGCTGCCCCAGAGCGCCCAGCAGGTGCCATAGGCCTCGCCGGTGGCGCTGAAGAGGAAGAAGAGGATGATGATGGGCAGCAGGCTTTTGACCTCCAGCACCGAGCGCAGCGGCTGGAGTGGATTGAGGGTCGCGAGATCGATCCTCTCGCGGCTGCCAGGCCGCGATTCCGGCAGAACGAAGAAGGCGAGCAGCAGGTTGGCGCCGTTGAGCGCGGCGGCTGCGATGAAGGGCAGCCGCAGCCAATGATCGCCGAGCACGCCGCCGAGCACCGGGCCGATGATGAAGCCGAGGCCGAACATGGCGTTGAACAGGCCGAACCGGCGGGCGCGTTTTTCCTCCGGCGAGATGTCGGTGATATAGGCGGTGGCCACCGAGACGTTGGCGCTCGTCAGCCCGGCGACCGCCCGGCCGATGAAGAGCAGCAGCAAGTTGGGCGCCAATGCGAGGAACAGGTAGTTCACGGCCGCGCCCGCGAGCGAAATCAGCAGCACGGGCCGGCGGCCGAGCCGGTCGCTCAGCGCCCCGAGCACCGGCGCGAAGATGAACTGCATCACCGCATAGAGTGCGGTCATCGCGCCGATATAAGGCGCGACGTCGTCGCTGTGGGTGATGTCCTGCAGCAGCGACGGCAGGATGGGGAAAATGAGCCCGATGCCGACGGCATCGAGGACAATGGCGGTAAAGATGACGATAAGGGATCTGGTCATGGGTGCGTTCCACGGTCGACGCGAGCGCACGAGCGCCCACGAGAGTGCGCCGATGGCTCACGATGAGGCCTGATCTCGTCAGGCGTTGGTTTCAGGGAGTGCTGGCCGAACCATGGCTGAAACGCATGGCCGGCGTGTGCTCGACCGCCTGGACGACCCATTCGTCCACCTGTTTACTCCGCCACTGAGCGGATCAAGGGAAGCAGTCGCTTTTCGCGACGAGCAAGACATACGCCGGATGGTTGCGTGCGGCAAGTCTGTTTTTGTGCGGGGGGTGGTTGCGGCTGTGATGCTTTGTGGCGCCGCGCTCACGGTTCGCTTCTCGCCCTGACGAGGCTTTTGGTCCCCGGCACTACCTCTCCTCCTCCATCCCGGGCACCACCTCTCCTCCGTCATCCCAGGGCTTGACCCTGGGATCCATGCGGCTGGGACGAGGTGGATCGGGGCAAAGAAATAGCAGTCCGCGCGTCCTTGGTTGTGGATCCCAGGGTCAAGCCCTGGGATGACGGAGAGTGTGGTTGGCTTTGTTGCCAGACGCACCGGCGATGCAGCTCGCGGCACCACCTCTGCCCCTCCATCCGCAGCACCACTTCTCCTCCGTCATCAAAGTACCGCCGATCTCAAGGCAGGAACGCGTCGCGTCCCCCCGCCCATCGCGCTATCATCAACGATACGGCCACCGATGGCGCGTTTCGCCTGTCGTTCGGCGCATATGAGGTTGTCTTGGCCGAACGGTCGCTTCACCATTGACGGCACTTCAGCTCCGGACAGAGACAGGCAGGCAATGACAAATATTGCGCAGATGCAGGAACAGCGATTGAGCGCCCTTCGACAGACCGCCTCGGGTGCGCCGAGACTGCCGTCTAACCCGTTCTTCGGCGTCGGGCCGATCACCGACGCGACGACCGACGAGGTCGACAGCCGCCTGCGGCGCATCGCCTTCGACGCCTGGATCGAGAAGACCTATCGCAAGTTCGATGACAGGGGCAACGATATCGGCGGCTTCACCACCGCCGAGATTTCCCGCAGCATGCATCGCGGCTATCCGGCCGACAAGATCCTCACCGACATGATGCGGGCGATCCATCGTTATTTCGGCTTCCCGAAGGTCAACCGCATGGCGGTCGGGCTCGGCGGCGGCCACAGCGGCTTCACCGTCTGCATCCAGCATCTGATGAATGCCAACGACGCCGGCCAGCGCGTCTATGTCGATACGCCGCGGCCGGAGAGCGATCTGTCCAAGGCGGCCGGCTTCTTCCGCCAGTCCTGGGCCACACAGCTGATCGAGATGCAGCGCTTCGCCGAGAAAGGCTGCGAGAGCCGCATTCATTTCGCCGCCTCCGAGGGCGTGATCCCGACGGCGGCCGAACTTGCCGACCTCGGCGCGTCGATCTTCGTCGGAGTCGGCCACGAGACGACGGGGGCGAATGCCTATACCAGCGGCGAGATCCGCGAGCTGCTGAGCTGGCTCGACGGCGACCCGGCCAACCGCCACGCGGTGTTCGACGCCACTTCGATGCTCGGCGCCATGCCATGGGAACCGGAACTCGTCAGCGCCGTGATGGCAAAATGCTGCCTGTTCATGCCGTTCCAGAAGGCGATCGGCGGCATCTCGGGCTATTTCGTCGCCTCCTTCACCCCGCATGCGCTGGCGCTGATCGAGAAGAATCAGCAGGATCCGGCCTGGGCGATCCCGCGGCAGCTGAAGATCGCCCCGCCGATCGATCCGCGCCAGCCGTTTTCGGCCAAGCGCTCCGTCGATGCCGGCCCGTTTTACGATGCCGGCGAAGACCGCATGCTCGGCGGCGTCATCAACACCTACAGCGCGCTCGCCTTTGCCGAGACCACCTTCGGCCTGCTGCAGTCGGAGGCCCGGGTCGGCTCCGTCGTCGAGCTCAACCGCCGCTCCGCCGCCAATCGCGCCGTGATCGACGAATGGGTCAAGTCGCACCCGCTGCTGTCCTTGACCGTCACCGATGCCGATCGCCGCGGTGCTGCGGTGACGCTGCTGAAGGTCGAGGACGACGGCATCACCGACGCCGCCATCCACGCCCGGATCATCGCCCGGTCGAAGCAGCTGCTGGGTTATGAGGGCATCACCCATCCGAACGGCGAATACGAGCCCGGCCTCGACGCGGCCCGCTATGTCAATGCCTTCCCGGGCACGCCGGGCGATTACCGCGCCTGGGTCGGCGGCATCCGCGAGCCGGACGATGTCGTGGCACTGCTGGAAAATCTGCAATATGCCTATCTCAGAGCCAAGATCGTCGTTCTCGAGGAGGAGCTGGCAAAGCACGGCGTGACCTTCGAGGCGCCGGTCAAAGCCGAAGGCGCCCTGCGCAAGGACGATCCGACCCGCGCTTACACGGTGCTGATCGCCGACCTGATGGGCCTGCGTTTCGGCGCCGACGGCGAGCCTGATTACAGCGAGGTCAAGGCCTATATCGAGGAGAAGGGTGGCGTCTTCCATCTCGGTCCGCTCGGCGATCGCGCCGGCCTCGAAAAGGGCCGCATCCACTTCTTCTACCAGCCGAACCTCAGCACCGAGGCGGAGATCCTGCCGCAGACCGACAAGGGCCAGTACGACGCGCTGATCGCGGCGGCGACCTTCATTCCAAAGGCCTCGGTCTTCCCGCTCGGCGGCGTGCGCATCGGTGCCGGCACCGGCAATATGGGCTCGGCTTCCTGGGGCGGCGGCAATGGCGAGGGCGGCACTGCGGCCCTGATGAATACGCCGGGGATCAACAGCCGGGCGACCGCCCAGATGGTGATGAAGGCGATCCTGAAGGTCGTTCCCGACCTGCCGGTCGATAGATTGCACCGCATGGTCGCCGGCGGCGATTTCGACACGGGCCGTCAGCTCAAGGATTTCCCGACGGCAAAGCTTGAGGGCCGCAAGCTCGCCGTCCTCGGCTACGGCAATATCGGCCGTGAAGTCGCCAAGCTCGGCAAGGCCTTCGGCATGAATGTGGCGATCTATGCCCGCGAGCACCACAAGCGCTGGATCGAGGCTGAGGGTTTCGACTATGCCGCAAGCCCGGTCGAAGCGGCTAGCGGCGCCGACGTGCTCTCCGTCCATATCGGCCTCGGCCGCCTGGATGCATCGACCGGCGTCTATTCGAATGCCGGCACCGTCGATGCAGAAGTGCTCTCCGCCATGAAGGACGGCGCGGTGCTCGTCAATTACGACCGCGGCGAAGTCGTCGATCCCAATGCGCTCGATGCAGCACTGGCATCCGGCAAGATCGCGCATGCGGCAATCGACGCCGACCTGTTCCGGGACGCTGCGACCGGCACGCTGAGCGGCCCGATGCTGCCCTACCTGCCGCTCGAACAGCGCCACAAGGGTAAGCTCGAACTGCTGCCGCATGCCGCTGCCGACACCGACCATCCCTCACGGGTGACCGGCGCCAAGCAGGCGGTCGAACAGATCTTCGACGTCATCCGCTTCAAGTCGGTCGTCAATCTGAAGGGCGACCTGCCGGAGGGTTACGTCTCGGCCGGCAGCCGCACGCCGGCCGGCATCGGCAAGGTGACGAAGCAGGTGGTCGCCGAGGCCGGCGGCAAGGCCGAGCTTCTGGAAGAGCTGCGCCAGACCTCGGAAAGGATCGCCGCCATAACAGGCGCGCTTTCCGCCGTCTCCGACCCGGATCACCGCGCGCGGATCGTCGAACGCTACACCGCCCTCCTGGTCGAAAATGCCGACCGGCAGCGGGCGCTTCTCGACCAGCTCGGCCTCTACGGGCCGGCGGAGGGGTGAGACCTATCGACGGCTCGTCGGGCAACGACGGCTCTTGTCATTGATGTCGTGCCGCGAGGCCCCCTCATCCGACCCTTCGGGCCACCTTCTCCCCGCTGGGGAGAAGAGGGAGAGTGGCGCTTCGCCATCCACCCCATTGGATGAAGTGCCTACAAGCAGGCGGGTTCGTTTGCCAGTGTCGGAGCGACTTGCTTTCC
>NZ_JBXSOL010000063.1:0-12472 GCF_057784555.1 Rhizobium sp. CNPSo 3670 | reverse complement strand
CAGTGGCAGCTTCGACCTGATCGCCATCATCGCCGCACCATCGATCTCCGAACTCGACCAGATGATCGACGATATCGGCACGATCGAGGGCGTCGAGCGGACGCTCTCGTCGATCATCCTTTCGACGCGGATTTCACGATAGAGCCTGAAGATGAAGCAGACAGATATGGTCGCAGTTGCCTGCACGGCCGTTGTTCGCTGGCGATGTAACCGCCACCGCCACCCGCTAAGCCGCGCGATGGCAGTGTTGCCATACCGGGCTGAGATCTTAGGCAAGCCCTACTCGCCCATGTCCGCTGATCCCCGATTTCGACATCTGGTCACAGTACACGATATCAGGATCTGATGGCAGTCAATGGACTACCGATACGTGTGGTTGAATGCCAAGGACCAATCGGATGCGGACCTGACAGCCGAGTCTAGCGTTGCAGGAAGGAGCCGGCGCTGCCTCCTTTTTCAGATCTCCAACGCTGCGAGAAGGAGTGAGGTGTTGCGGCATCCACTCATCAGTGTTCGAGACGCACACCCGGCTTGCGGCAGACGCTCATCTGCCGCGAGTCGGGCCGCTGCTGCCAAGGGAGCATCAGCAGGCGTTGGCGGCGTCGGGTAGGGGCGAGTTGACCGAGGGCGTCGGTGCCGGGTTGCCGGTGCCGCTGCCGGTCGTGCGCTGGCAATCGTTGGGGTCGCCGCCGGAGGAGCCGGAAGTCCTGGTGCTGCTGGAGGGATTGCCCTTGCCGTTAATCGAGCCGGTCGAGCTATTGTCCGTCGCACTGCCGTTGGTGCTGCTGCCGTTCATGTTGCTGCCGGTGCCGTTGCTGTTGCCACTGTTGGTATTTTTGCCCGACGTGCCGCTGCCGGACGTGCCTGACGTGCCGCCTGATGTGCCGGAGGTCTGTGCCATGGCTGAGGTCGCCAGGGCCAGGGCAAGTGTCGAAGTCGCGAGAATTCTCAAAATCATCGGTTTCGCCTTTGCTGTTGGACGTTCGAGATAGAGGCCCAACCTGAAGGAGTTGCCGATGTTCCGTTTTTTAACGGAAGGGGTCCGCTACCGTACGGAGAGGAAGGGGAGCGGAACGCGCGCGCGTCGTCATGCGACCCTTCTCCGGCGCGTCCCCGGTTGCAAATGCCACCATCTTGCGTTTCCGCAGGGGCATGTGAGGAACGCCGGGAGGAGGAAATGGGGGTTGGCCTCGGTGCCTGAATTGCCCCTCGGGCAGGCAGCCATTGGCGGGCGCGTTGATGGCGCCCGCCTTGATTTGGCGAGCAAGCGTCTGTTACCGCGCCGCCTGACTGGCCATTCTCTTGTCCAGCTCCCCTTTCAAAGCTTCCAGATTGAAGCTTGAGCCTTTCTGAATCGGCGGGAAGTCGAGGAAGGTCTGAGCGGCCTTCGCCACCTCCTGCTGCAGGAAGACGTAGCGCCAGAACTCGTAGGCCCACCAATCCTTTGCAAAGAGCTTTGGCCCGAGGCCCGTGCGCTCGAACGGGTCCAGGCGGAGGTTAAGCAGGATCGGCCAGTCGGCCTTGATCCGAACCAGCCATTCGGCTGATCAGTAAGCCGATACTTAAAGTCGTCGATGCGCAGGGTCTTTCACGCGCGGCCGCAGCGTCATTCCTAGTCTTCTTCCAGGCGGCTCCGTCAATTCCCAAGGTGCGTGAGCCCGCATGGCTGCCGACACGCCGCTATCTGCTGCATGATCGGGTGCGTGAAGTGGAGGGTTCGAGCGGGCATCCCTACTAACGAAAGACGAGCGCTGCCCTAAAAAAAGCCCCGCCGAAGCGGGGCAGTTGACAACACTGGATCGCACAGGAGGAACACCCGCGCTTTCCTGCTGCTCAAACTCAGACGTGATTGGTAAGGTTCCGCGTACGGTCTCGTACTGAGAATCTATCGCACCAGTCGTTGCGCCGCTTGGGGCTCCAACTGCGAGCGAAGCCTTCTGTCAGCAGCGTCTTCCCGATCTCTTCCCCATTCGTTCATTCGTTCGACAGATGTTGACGAGCGGCCGGTGCACTGGTGTACGGTCCACGGCGCCACTGAACATAACCCGCAAGCCTTTTTCGGCCAAAAGCTCCTTCACTCGTCCCTTGGCGATCACCGCCAGCTTCCGTGCTTATTGTTCCCGTCTCGGTAGTACTGTTTGAGAGCAGGTAATACAATAACTCCAGGCGCCGTAACTCGAAGGTGAGGGGTCAACGATGTGCTGGCATTTCGCTGAAGGCATGCTGGGCGTGTCCAAGGGCCTTAAGAGCGATCCATGGAAATGAGGAAGATTCGGATATCCCGGATGGCCGGCCTGTGGACCATCTCAAGGTGAGAAGCGGCAACTCGCCCATTCCCGGATCATTTATGGCGGTCGAGCCTGCATCCACTTTTCGTGCAAACCTGCCGCCTCGATGATCCGCCGAGATGTCCACTTCTGGGAATCTCTAGGATGCAAGTATGTCGGGGATGGAGGCGCTAAGTCACCATCTGGTGTGCGGAAATGAGGTCAGCTTCGGGTCAACCTTTGCCTCCTGCAGGTCTCAGCATTCGAGTGGAGGTTCAACAGCGTCGATGCCAAGCAGCAGCGGAACCTCGAGCTTCTGCTTCACGACCTAAGTGCAGTCATCGTTTCAACCATGGGACCGTTACAACGCGCCTTTCCTCTACGCTGCCTTCCTTGCAACACGTGCCATGAAGCGATCGCTCTCGACCAGAAAACGATCATGGTAACTTTCGGAAATGACTTCTACCTCATC
Source organism: Rhizobium sp. CNPSo 3670 (assembly GCF_057784555.1). Taxonomy (NCBI): domain Bacteria; kingdom Pseudomonadati; phylum Pseudomonadota; class Alphaproteobacteria; order Hyphomicrobiales; family Rhizobiaceae; genus Rhizobium; species Rhizobium sp. CNPSo 3670. The sequence goes on along the minus strand of NZ_JBXSOL010000063.1, from coordinate 9,733 downwards.
CCGACAAGTGACTCCGAACCGCAGTGCTCGACCCGAAAAAGACAGTGACTTGATGTCCGCCGTAACTGCCATGCCGACCGGGGTCGCGGCGGAATGGCTCAGATCGACATGTACTCCGACCGTCCGTTGTCCAGAGCTCAAATGGGGTCGCAACGCCTCTATACAGGTCCACTCGACAAAGCCGACGAGAAACGCTGTCGCAAAGACGGGAGGCATGTCGGCGAACCCTGTGAACGCGCTGGAGACGACAGCAGGCAAGGTTAGGTGCTCGCCGATAACGATAGTTTGCCGATGAGTCAGACCGGGCAGTAACGGAGTGGAGATCACCTTTTGCGTCCCGAGGGGTTTGCCCTTGGCTGCGGTCCGCAGCCACGCAAAAATATGTCTACTGCCGCCGCAACATGTTTTTTCAGAGCGGCGCGACTGAGCGGCATACCGATGACGGCCTTGTTGCGCGGCGTGGCGACGACAAGATCAAGAAAGGCAGCGGCAGCGCTTGCGGGCTCGCCATAGAACGGCAACCTTCCGCTCTCGTGCCAGTGCGCAAATAGTCGTGCGAGGAAGGCTAAGACGCGACCCGACCCTTCCCCATAGAGCTTGGCCAGGCCGGGAAAACGACCGCTCTCCGCGACGACCAGGCGATAGATACCGAGCGATTCTTCCGCCGTGGCGAGTGTGGCGAGCCGCTCGCCGATCTTGATGAGGAATAGCCGTGGCTCGGTCTCGTCGACTTCGGCATCGAGCTCGCTGATCAGATTCGGCACGGCGCTTTCCATCAGCCTTCGCACGGCGGCCGTCAGAATCTCGTTCTTGTTGCGATAGCGGCTGTAGACGGTCTTGGTCGATGCGCCGGCGGCTCGCACGATGCGGTCCATCGTGGTCTGCGCGTAGCCCTGATCGAGGAACACGGCCATCGCCGCGTCGAGCAGCCGGTCTGGCAACCGCGCGGCCTCCTCGGCGGAGAGCCGGCCCGAGCCGCTGCGCTGCGATCCGCCAGTTGCCTTTTGATCCATTCCAGAACGTCCTTTCCTGTCGGGCGGGGCGAGCGGCCATGCCGGCCTCGGTCGCATTCAGGAAAATATCAGTTGACAATCGGAAAGAAAAGGCTTTCTTTTTATTGGAAAGAAAGTTGTTTCTTTCTTAATAAAATACATCCGCCTCTCGAATTCCCGCTGCAGGCCGGCGCCTCGGCGGACGCCGGCGCCGTGGGCCACGGCGCGACGACGCCACTCGCGGCCGCACCGCGAGGCAACACACAAGAAGGAAGACGTCCCTGACGTACACAGCCGGATCCGGGCCCGCGCCGGACACTCTCAAGACCTCCCTGCGCCTCGTTGCAGCGGCGTTGACGTCGCTTTCGCGCACGATTGATGCCGAGTTTCGCCAGCGCCGCGCAGAGCGCGATCTCAGCCTGCTCGACGATCGCCCGCTTCGCGACATCGGTCTCGTTTGCAGCGAGATTGGCTACGCGGCGCGCAACGAGCTCAAACGCTAAGGGAGAAGTCTCCATGCGCACGCTGCCACACGCCGCCGCTGCATGCCGCATCATCGCATGCCTGACCCTGTCCTCGACCAGCCTCACCGCCTGCTCGGATGAGGCGGCGCCAGCCCATCCGCCGCAAATTGTGCGCGCAATCGCCGTCGAGCTTACCGACCACACGCCGACGGTAACGCTGACCGGCGAAATCAGGCCACAGGTCGAGAGCGTGCAGGCCTTCCGCGTCGGCGGCCGTGTCGTTGGCCGCGCCGTCGACGTCGGCGACCACGTCCAGGCCGGTCAGCTGCTGGCCAGCCTCGACCCCGCCGAGCTGCAGACCAGCGTCACCTCAGCCAAGGCGGCCGTGGATGCCGCGAGGGCACAGCACAGCCAGGCGGCGTCCGCGTTCGCCAGACAGAAGGCGCTGCTCGCCGGCGGTATCACCACGCGCCGCGCCTACGACCAGGCGGACGAGGCGATGCGCACGACCCACGCCGCGCTCGACCACGCCGAGGCGCAACTCGATGCAGCCCGCGACCAGCTGGCGCACGCCGAGCTGCGTGCGCCGATCGCGGGAATCGTGACGGCCCGTAATGTTGAGGTGGGGCAGGTCGTGCAGGCAGCGCAGCCGGTATTCACCATCGCCGGCGACGGGCCCAGGGATGCCGTCTTCAGCGTCAACGAGTCGATCTTCTCGCGCGAGCCGGAGGAGCCCTCTGTCGCCGTTGCGCTGGTCTCCAACCCCGACGTCAGGACGACCGGCACGGTGCGCGAAGTTTCGCCGGCGCTGAGTGCCGCCGGAACGGTCGTCACGAGGGTCGCCCTCACCAGCCCGCCGCCCTCGATGGCGTTCGGCGCCGCGGTGAGCGGCGTTGCGAAATTCCGATCCGGCAAGGTCATTGTATTGCCGTGGCAGGCGCTGACCTTGAGCGGAGGAGAAGCGGCCGTGTGGATTGTCGATCCCGTCGCGCGAACGGTGGAGCTGAGGCCGGTCATTGTCGACCGCTATGACGCCGGACAGGTGTTCATCCGCGACGGGCTCGCGCCCGGCGAGATCGTGGTGACCACGGGCTCGCAGCTGCTGCGGCCGGGACAGCAGGTCGAATTGGCCGATGGAGCAAAGTCATGAAGCCGCGTCTGATCATTTCCGCAAGCCTGATCCTGGCGCTCGCCGCTTGCGAGGAAGGGCAAGTGAAGGCAGAGGCCGAGCCCGAGGTCCAGCCCGTCCTCGCCGTCGTCGCCAGCTCTGCGCATCGCGATCCCTCGACCTTCACCGGCACCATCGAGCCGCGCACCCAGGCGAACCTCGGCTTTCGCCTGCTTGGCCGCGTCGTGGAGCAGAACGCCGCGGTCGGCGCCTTGGTCCGCAGGGGCGATGTGCTCGCCCGGCTCGACCCGGTCGCGCTCGAGCTTGCTGCCCGGGCGGCGGAAGCGGAAGTCACTCTCGCCGAGGCGCGCTTCGCCAATGCTAAAGCCAGCGCCGCGCGCATGCGCGTCCTGTCGAAGCGCGACGTCGCCTCGAAGATGCAGGTCGAGCTTGCGCAAGAGGCGCTCTCGACCGCCCAGGCCGGGCTCGCCGACGCCCGCGCCAGGCTCGCCAAGGCAAGGGAGCAGCTTGGTTACACAGTGCTCGCAGCGGAGTTCGACGGCGTGGTCACCTCGGTGCAGACGGAGGTCGGCCAGGTCGCATCACCGGGCCAGCCGGTCGTCACCGTCGCCGGCTCCGACGCGCGTGAGGCCGTCATCGACGTTCCCGACGAGCTCGCCGGCGCCTTCGCGCCGGGCGACCCCTTCGAGATTGCGCTGCAGGTCGAGAGCACGATCGTCGCCGGAGGCATGCTGCGCGAGATCGCGCCGCAGTCCGACCAGGCAACGCGCACGCGCCGGCTGCGCATCTCGCTGGGCGCCGCCGCCGGCAGTTTCCGGTTGGGCACGATCGTCACCGCCACGCCGGAGCGCAGGACAGCCTCGCATGTCGAGCTGCCGGCCTCTGGCCTGGTCGAGCGCGATGGCAAGCAGATGGTCTGGGTCATCGACCCGGCCTCGAGCAAGGTATCGCTGCGCGAAGTGAAGATCGCCGCGCGCAGCGACGCAATCATCGAAGTGGCGGAAGGCATCGCCGACGGCAACCAGGTTGTCGTCGCCGGCGTACACAGCCTGAAGCCGGGACAACTGGTCAGGATCTCGGAGGACTGAGCGCGATGGGCAGTTTCAACCTTTCGGAATGGGCGCTCCGGCACAAGTCGCTCGTCTGGTACTTCATGATCGCGTCGACGATCGCCGGCGTGATGAGCTACATCAACCTCGGCCGCGAGGAGGACCCGACCTTCACGATCAAGACCATGATCGTGAAGGCCGGTTGGCCCGGCGCGTCGGCCGAAGAGATGATCCGCCAGGTCACCGACCGCATTGAACGCAAGCTCGAGGAGCTGGAGCCGATCGACTACACGCGCTCCATCACCACGCCGGGCGAGACCACGATCTTCGTCAACCTCAAGGACTCGACCAAGGCGCGTGATGTTCCGGCAATCTGGAACCAGGTCCGCAACATGGTTGGCGACATACGCGCCTAGTTGCCGCAGGGGACGGTTGGGCCGTCCTTCAACGACCGTTTCGGCGACGTGTACGGCAACATCTATGCCTTCACCTCGGACGGCGTCGGCATGCGCCGGCTGCGCGACTACGTCGAGGACGTGCGCGCGAAGCTGCTCACCATCCCCAACATCGGCAAGGTCGAGTTGGTCGGCGTTCAGGACGAGGTGATCTACCTCGAATTCTCGACGCGCCGGATCGCCGCCCTCGGCCTCGACCAGCAGACCATCCTGCGCACGCTTCAGGGCCAGAACGCGATCACGCCGTCGGGCATTATCCAATCCGGCCCCGAGCGTATTAGCGTGCGTGTCGGCGGACAATTCACCGACGAGGAGAGCCTGCGTTCGATCAACCTCAGGGTCAACGACCGCTTCTTCCGGCTGGCCGACATCGCCACCGTCACCCGCGGTTACGCCGACCCGCCGCAGCCCATGTTCCGCTTCAACGGCGAGCCGGCGATCGGTCTTGCCATCGGCATGCGCACGAATGGAAATCTGCTGGAGTTCGGCAAGGCGCTGGAAGAGCGCATGGAGAAGATCGCTAAAGAGCTGCCGGCCGGCATCGGCGTGCATCTCGTCGCCGACCAGCCGGTCGTGGTCGAGGAAGCGGTCGGCGGCTTCACGCAGGCGCTGTTCGAGGCGGTGGCGATCGTGCTGGCGGTGAGTTTCGTCAGCCTCGGCATGCGCGCCGGCTTCGTCGTCGCGCTGTCGATCCCGCTGGTGCTGGCGATGACCTTCATGGCGATGGCCTATTTCGGGATATCGCTGCAGCGCATCTCGCTCGGCGCCCTAATCATCGCGCTCGGCCTTTTGGTCGACGACGCCATGATCGCGGTCGAGACGATGGTGTCGCGGCTGGAGCACGGCGATTCTCTAAAGAAGGCCGCGACCTTCGCCTACACCTCGACGGCATTTCCCATGCTGACGGGCACGCTGGTGACCGTCGCCGGCTTCATCCCGATCGGTCTCAACGGCAGCGCGCCAGGCGAATACACCTTCACCCTGTTCGTGGTGATCGCGCTGTCGCTGCTGATCTCCTGGATCGTCGCCGTGCTGTTCACGCCGCTGATCGGCGTGGCCTTGCTGCCGGCGACGATGAAGGCGCATCACGGCAAGCCGAGCCGCGTCAATGCCGGCTTCAAGGCAATGCTCCTGTTCGCCATGCGCCGGCGCTGGCTGACGATAGTTGCCACGATCATGGCGTTCGGGCTTGCCCTCTTCGGCATGCGTTTCGTCCAGCACCAATTCTTCCCGGCCTCCGACCGGCCCGAGCTGATCGTCGACTGGACGCTGCAGCAGAACAGCTCGATTGCCGAGACGAAGGCACAGATGGAGCGCTTCGAGAAGTCGCTTGCCAGCGATCCCGACATCGACCATTGGTCGAGCTACATCGGCCAGGGTGCGCCGCGCTTTGTCCTTTCCTTCGATGTGCAGCCGGCGAACCCGTATTTCGGCCAGATGGTGATTGTCACCAAGGGGTCGGATGAGCGCGAGCGGGTGAGAGCGCGGCTCAAGGAGGTCCTGCGCCGCGACTTCGTCGGCACCGACGCCTTCATCAAGCGCCTGGAGCTCGGACCGCCAGTTGGCCGTCCCGTGCAGTACCGGATCGGCGGCCCCGACATCCAAACCGTGCGCGAGCTGTCGCAGAAGCTCGCGGCGGCGATCGCCGAGAACCCGAACCTCGGTGACGTCACCTATGACTGGATGGAGCCGTCGCGGGTGCTGAAGATCGACGTGTTGCAGGACAAGGCGCGTCAGCTCGGCATCAGTTCGGAGGACATTGCCTCGGCGGTGAACCGGGCGGTGAGCGGCACCACCGCGACGCAGGTTCGTGACGACATCTATCTCGTCAACGTGGTCGGCCGCGCACGCGCCGAGGAGCGGCAGTCGATCGACACGCTCGAAAACCTGCAGCTGCCGACCCGCGGCGGCGAGTCGGTGCCGTTGGCCGCGCTCGCGACCTTCCGCTACGAGCTCGAGCAGCCGGTCATCTGGCGGCGCAGCCGCGTGCCGACGCTTACTATCAGCGCCGGCATCGTGAGCACGGCGCAGCCGGCGACCGTGGTGGCGGAACTGGCGCCTGTCGTTGAGAAGTTCGTTGACGAGCTGCCGGCGGGGTACGCCGTCGCTACCGCTGGCTCGGTCGAGCAGAGCGCCAAGGGGCAGGGTCCGATCGCCGCTGTCGTGCCGCTCATGCTGTTCGTCATGGCGACAATTCTGATGGTCCAGGTGCAGAGCTTTCAGCGCTTGTTCCTGGTCGTCGCGGCGGCACCGCTCGGACTGATCGGCGTGGTAGCCGCGCTCGTCCCCAGCGGTGCGCCGCTCGGCTTCGTCGCGATCCTCGGCGTGCTCGCGCTGATCGGCATTCTGATCCGCAACTCGGTGATCTTGATCGTTCAGATCGAGGAGCTGCGCAGCCAGGGCCATGCGCCTTGGGACGCCGTCGTCGAGGCTACCATCACGCGCATGCGGCCGATCATGCTTACTGCCGCAGCGGCCAGCCTCGGCCTTATCCCGATCGCCCGCGAGGTGTTTTGGGGGCCGATGGCCTACGCGATGATGGGCGGCATCATCGCCGGCACGTTGATCACGCTGCTGTTCCTTCCGGCGCTCTACGTCGCCTGGTTCAGGATCAAGGCGCCGTCGACAACCGTGACAGCGCAGGCCGACGAGCAGGCACTCGCGCCTGCCCTGTTGCAGACCCGAAGCCTACCGATCGCGGCCGAATGAAGAAGGCCGGCTGTTCTCTCAGAGGCGCCCTGTTTAGAACCTGTCAATCAATGGAGCTCACGATGTCCAACCCAACATGCGCACTGATACTCCGCGCCAATGCGATCTTTTTGCTGTTCGCCTCCAGTGCCGCTTTCTTAGCGGATATCGCCGGCAGCTTCTTCGCAGCCGGCCCCGTGGCCTCTATGTTCAGCAAAGCGCCATACCTCGCCATCGGCTCGGCCGAGGCGCACGGCCTCGCCTTCATTCTTGGTGTGTTGCTGTGGCGCGCCGTGCCAGGGCGCCAGTCGCATCTGACAGCGGCCGGCATTCACATCCTCCTCGGTTCCTGCAACCTGCTATTCTGGGACGTTTTCGTGGTCGGCGATGTGCTGGCCGTCGGCTACGTTACGACCGTTCTGCATTGGCTGTTCGTGGCTCTGCAGCTTACAGCCGCCGCTAGCGCTGCTCCAAGACATGTCCAGCAATCATGAGCGCTTGGCGGCATGCGAAGCCGAGAGGGCGTCCTTAACCGGGCATGGATTTTCGTCGTAAAGCCGCCGCCTGATCTACAAAAAGCCTCCTGACAAGTCCCCCTTTTGCGCCCGCAGCCTTAGAGTGGCCGCGAACCGTGGTGCTGTCGATCATGTGCTGCCAGTCATCCGTCAGGCCGAGTTCGACCAGGGTCTCGAGGAGAGCATCCCAAACACCCTGCTCAGCCCAACGGCGGAAGCGCACATAGACAGAATTCCACTTTCCGTAGCGTTCATGCATGTCGCGCCAGGGACAGCCGACCCGAAGAACATGCAGCATGCCATTCAGATATTGCTGATTATCGTGCGAGGGCCGAGACTTCCTCCCGCGTTCTGTGGGCAACAGCCCCTCGACTATCCGCCATTCCATATCCGTCAGGTCGCCGCGAGCCAAAACCGTCTCCTAAAAGACAGTCTTGAATCATGCCTCAGATGATTGGGGGATCCACTTTGTCAACAGGACCTAATTGAAACTGCTACAATTGCCAATTCCGGGCGAGGCCTCCAACCAACTTTTGACCCGCCGGCGCTCGCCGAGCGCTGCATCAAGGCAGGCGCGCCAAAGACAATCTGCTCATGCTGCGGAGCTGTCGAAGGTTGCGGCCCGATTTGCGAAGTCTTCGGCTGCGAGCCCGGTGTCGTGTTCGAAACCCTTCGGCGGCGCCGGTACCGTCGGCTTCGCCGCTTAGCAGCTTGGCCTTCGCAGTATTCTGATCGAACTCAATCCCGAATACGCGGACATCGCCCAGCGGCGAATAGATCCTTCGCGATCAGATGAGGTGGCCGCATGATGCCAATGAAGACACAACGTCGATCAAGGTCTGAGGATGCCGGCTTCCCGGGCCGCGCGAATGAAGGCGACCTTAGCGGTCGCGCTGTCGACCTTCCCGTCGATCGCACCGAGACAGGCTCGCCGAGCAGCGGAAAAGGACTTACCGCCTTTCGTGGGCCAAGAGGTCATCAGGTACGCCATGGCATCACGACTGCTGCCGACGCTCCGGAAATGATCGGAATCGATCATCAACTCGATTGGCTTGTCCCACAGATCACTGCTCATCTTGTCTCCTCCGGCGTGCTGACCGCAGAAGAAATACGCAGCAGACCCACTCGTTCCGGAGATTCCAGCTATGGGACCAAGGTCGGGGGTACATCTGCGACTAAAGGCCTAGGTACAAGCAGCCTGCGTCGCGCCAACCGCAGCGTCGCCTCAGGTACGGCTCATGAGAGAGGCCGCGATCGCAGCCTCTCCACTCGTGCGAATCAATCAGGCGGAAACGCGCCCGCCTCCGGCAGGGGTCTTGATCATCCACGGCTGGATTGCCGGCTGCTTCATCAAGATGCCCTTCTTATTCCCGAACGCGCGAATGGCGTCGCGAGCTACCTCGAGTGGCTTATGTCCATCGTGGGCCATGTAGCAGGTCTTAAGGGTCGCTTCGTGGGTAATGTCCCGCTCGCGCTCGGGCCAATCTTCAAGGAAGTCAATCGCATCTGCCAGGGAGATTATCTCCCGAACCAGGCTGTCCCGCTCCTTAAGATATACGGGACGATTGAAATTTGCATTCATAGCTACCTCACTGAAAACGTTGGTGATCAACAAGGATGGCGCCCGGAATCCAGCGCCAGCCGACAATCTATTTTCTCGATTATTTTGTTTCAAGAGCCGCGCTGTCGCTAGTCTGATTGGAGTTAGCTTGGGGTCGACAGCAGACTTCGGCCGATGTTTCGCGATTGCTTTTCGACTTGTGCAGGCGATCAGGGTCTTGGGAGAGGCAAAAGCGCAAAGTTGGCGTGGCGCTACGAAAATGCTACGCCTGCCTAAGGCCATTTGAGTTATACGAGTAAAATATGTCGATCCGTCCGGTCGCGTCATTGGAACAATTGTAGGGCTTGCCATGAACGCTGAGCGGGCGAAGGTTCTGCAGCACTCAGTGCCCTAGATTGCAACCAAGTGAATGTGCTGGCCGCGAAAAAGGCAAGCCGTAGAAAGCCTTTTCACACCGGAGCGATCGGCGTTCCCAAGGGCTTATCGCAGGATATCCAATTAACAAAGCTGGCGCGAGGCGCCGACATCAAACGTTTCGATGATGGATTTCGCCTCATCGATGAAGTCATTGACGGCCTTGTTGATCTCCTTATCGCCCAAGCCGGAGCCGGCGCCGTAGTACGTGGCGACAATCGGTATCTTATATTCATAGGCGCCCTGGTGCCTGCTTTTCTACCCGTGCGAGATAGAACTGGTTCGCTCCGACTGCGACGACCTGGCCGGCCAGAAGCGCCTGCATGGTTGCCGATACAAAAAGCGGATTAATGCCGAAGCGCTGGAGTTTCCAAGGTCGATCGAAGGGGTTCCATGTTCCACACAGTGACATGCGTATGCCGCACGAGGCAAATCGCGTGGCTCGCTGGTTCAATCCTTTCAAGAG
>NZ_JBXSOL010000062.1:0-13728 GCF_057784555.1 Rhizobium sp. CNPSo 3670 | reverse complement strand
AGCCGCATTGGGCTTCGAACGGATCATACACCAGCGTCTTGAAGTCGTCCTGCGCGAAGGCATAGACGGAAATGGTAAGTGTCCGTTCGGCTGCGGAGGCGGCAAACGGCCAAAGTGCGGCGAGTGCCGCCGACGCCATGAGAGCTTTTTTCATCTTACATGTTCTCCATCTCTGAGGTTTTTGGTGCCGGGTTCGCAGGCCCGGATGATTGGCGGACAATCAGCTGCATTGCGACGCGTTCGATTTCCGCGATAACGAGAACGCCTTCCCGGGTGCGGCATTTTCTGATGGTATCGGCCAGCGCCGACACGGCAATCCCCGCAATTCTATCCATGTCCATTCTGACCGTCGTCAGCGACGGTGTGACAACAGGCGACCAGATGAGGTCGTCGAAGCCGGTGACGCTGACATCGCCGGGAACGCTGATGCCGGCTTGCTGCAGCTCGGTCAGCGCGCGCAATGCCTGAAGATCGGAGAGAGCCGCGAAAGCGGTAAAACCCTCCCGCACCTTTTCGGCAAGGCCGAGCGGACAGCCGCTGCCGCCATCCTGCTCTACCTTCCCGATCCACAGCGTTTCGGCATGCATGCCCGCGTGCATTCCGGCGCGAATTCCATCGGCGCGATCGTTCTGAACGCTGGATTCCTGGTTGTTGCCGATGATGAGGATGCGTTGGTGGCCGAGGGCCGCGAGATGGAGAACGATTTCGCGGCCGCCCTGCCAATGGTCGGCGGAAACGGTGTTGCCTGGCGTCGAAGGGGTATCGATGAGAGCGACTGGGCAGGCGGCGGACAAAATGCGGGTGGCGCGGCGGGGAATAATGACCATGCCGTCGACGCCGCGTTCGACGAGACGATTGATCGCCTCGGTCTGAGTGGCAGCATCGCCGCGGGAGTCGGCGATTAGAACACCGTAACCAGCGGTGGAGGCGGCAAATTCGATCGCCTGTGCGATCTTCGGGAACAGAGGATTGGCGATGTCCGGCAACACCAGGCCGAGAACGCCGCTGCGGCCGGTTCTGAGCGCGCGGCCGGCCTGGCTCGGGACATAACCCAGTTCGGCGGCATGTTCGCGGATCCGTTCGACCAGTTGGCCGGAGACCCGGCCTTTGCCGGAAAGCGCATTGGAGACCGTGGCAATAGAGACGCCGAGCGAGGTCGCTATCCTGCTGAGGTTCGGTCCGGAGCGCGATGCAGCCATGATCTGATGTAGTCTGATTAATCGTTTAATCAGTGCTATAGCAGCCGTCTCCGCTTGTCCAATCCAAATTCGTCTGGTGCCCGATTATTCCGGGATATTGTCGGGCATGAAAAAACCCCGCGAGGTGATCGCGGGGTTTCGCATTTCCAGAAAGGCGAAATGCCGATTAGCTCTTGGCCTTTGCCGGCACCGGCGTCACCGCTGCTGTGGTCTTGCCGCCGGGCGCGTAACCGCCGCCGACCGCAATGTTCAGCGAGACGTAGTCCTTGGCCATCTGCTGGACGGCCTGGGCAAGGCTTGCCTGGGCAAGCGAGACCTGGCGCTGTGCATCGAGAACGTCGAGCAGCGAGGAGGCGCCGTCCTTGTAGGACGCGGTCGACAGTTCGAGCGTTTCCTGCGTAGTCTTTACCTGAGCCTGTAGGGCTGCGACCGTGCGGGCGTCACGGCGGACCGCGGCGAGTGCGTTCTCGACCTGTTCGACCGCGGTCAGCACCGTCGACTTCCAGTTGAGGTAGGCGGTCGCGGCAGTGGACTGTGCCGACTTGACGTTGGCGCGCAGACGGCCACCATCGAAGATCGGCAGGTTGAGGGTCGGGCCGAAGGACCAGGGGGTCAGGTCTCCATGGATGCCGCGCTGGTTGATGTAGGACGGCGAGATCGAGCCGCTGAGCGAAATGCTCGGATAGAGCTGCGCCTCGGCAACACCGATATTGGCCGTTGCGGCGGCGAGATCACGCTCGGCGACGCGAATGTCGGGACGGTTGCGGATCAGGTCCGCCGGGATGCCCGAATTGATGCCGCCACGGAAAACCGGCTGACCGCGACCCTTCAGCAGCTCGTCGACGAGGGCCGAGGCCGGCAGGCCAAGCAGCGTGGCGATGTGATGGGCGGATATACGGATGTTGGTTTCGAGGCCGGGAATTTCGGCGAGCGTCGACTGTACGAGGCCTTCGGCCTGAACGACGTCGAGACGCGAGGCGGCGCCGGCTTCAAGCTGGAACTTGGTCAGCTCGTAGGTTTCCTGACGGGACTTTAGGTTGGCTCTCGAAAGCGCCAGGCGCTGCTGATAGTAGCGAACATCGATGTAGCTGGAGACAAGATCCTGCACGAGAGTCAGCTTGGCGACGTCGGCGGATGCGTATGCGGAATCGAGCGAAGCGAGCGCACTTTCGGTGCTGCGCTTGTAGAGGCCGAAGAGATCGAGCAGCCAGGTCAGCTGGACTTCGCCGGCACTGGTGTTGCGTGTGTCGAACTGCGAGCGCAGCTCGCCCTTCTGACCGCTGACCGTGTGCGAAGCGCCGACATTCAGGTTCGGCAGGGCGCCTGCGCCGGCGGTGGTGACGTTTGCAGAGGCCGCATTAATGCGTTCGATTGCCTGCTGGACCGTTAGATTCTGCTCGAGCCCGGCCTGGACATAACCATTCAATTTGGGATCGTTGAAGGCCGTCCACCAGGCTGCGGTAGCAACGTCACCTACACTTTTCGTGCCGCCTTCTCCGAATTTGGCGGGCAGCGGCATTTCAGGAGGAGCATGATCCGGGCCAACAACGCAGCCCGACAGTAATAACAATAATGCCGGTGTGGCAAAACGAAGAGATACCATTCATTTCATCCTGTACTCGAGCAAGTCAATTCTTGTCCGAAGCTTCATGCTTCACTATCGCAGCCGCGCCTCGTCCTACCACAAACACACACACCGAAGCAGTCGGGCGCAATGTAGCAATCGGAACAGCATTATCACAGTGCATTTATATCACACTCCTGCCGCATTTTTGTCGCGTGTGGCAAAGATGCGTCGAATGACGACGTAGAAGGACGGCACGAAGAAAATTCCGAGCATCGTTGCCGACAGCATGCCGCCGAGAACGCCGAGGCCAATGGCGTTCTGGGCCGCAGAGCCCGCGCCCGTAGCGATCGCCAGAGGCACAACGCCGAGGATAAAGGCAAGCGATGTCATAATGATCGGCCGCAGGCGCAGCCGCGCCGCTTCCAGTGTCGCCTCGAAAAGGCCCATGCCGCTTTCCATGCGATCCTTGGCGAATTCGACGATCAGGATCGCGTTCTTAGCCGCCAGGCCGATCGTCGTGAGCAATCCGACCTTGAAATAGACATCGTTGGCTTGGCCGAAGAGTGTTGCCGCCGCCAGGGCGCCGAGAACGCCGACCGGCACTGCCATGATCACCGAAAAAGGGATTGACCAGCTTTCGTAAAGTGCTGCCAAGCAGAGGAAGACGACGAGTACCGAGATCGCATAGAGCATCGGCGCCTGTGAGCCGGAAAGGCGCTCCTGATAGGAAATGCCCTGCCAGGCCACCGTGTAACCGCCGCCGAGTTGCTCGGTCAGCGCCTCCATTTCGTTCATGGCATCGCCGGAGGACACGCCGGGCGCGGCGGCACCATCGAGCGGAATCGCGCTGACGGCGTTGAAGCGGGCAAGCGAAGGTGCGCCCTTCACCCATTCGGTTTTGGTAAAGGCGGAGAAGGGCACCATCTCGCCGGCCGTGTTGCGGGCATACCAGTGATTAAGATCGTCCGGCTGCATGCGGAACGGCGCGTCGCCCTGGACATAGACCGGCTTGATCTCGCCGTTCAGCGTGAAGTCGTTGACATCGTGGCCGGTGAAGATGATCGACAGCATCGAATTGACCGAGGCGATGTCGACGCCCATGGCGCCGATCTTTTCCTGATCGAGCACGATGCGCATTTGCGGCTCGACTTCCTTGTTGCTGCTGCGCAGCGCCACGATCCTACCCGAGCTGTTGCCCATCTGGATCAGCCGCTTGGAAGCAGCCGTCAGGGCGTCGTTGCCGTGGCCGCCGGTATCGACAAGATACATGGAAAAGCCGCTCGACACGCCGAGGCCCTGAATCGCCGGCGGCAGGAGCGCGAAGACCTGTGCCTCGCGCATCGCAAAGAAGCTGCGCAGCGCCCGGTTGACAACCGACTGGGCGCTCAGATTTGGATCAGTGCGCAGCGAAAAATCCTTGAGCTTGGTGAAAACGATGGCGTTGTTTTGGCCGGAGCCGTTGAAGCCAAAGCCGAGTGCGCCGAAGACGGATTCGACGGCATCCTTCTCATTCTCGCGATAATAGTTTTCCACCTTCTCGACGACGGCCTGAGTCTGCTGCGTCGTCGAGCCCGGCGGCGTGGTGACGATAGTCAGCAGCACGCCCTGATCTTCCTGCGGCAGGAAAGAACTCGGCAGCCGGGTGAAGAGGTAGGCGCAGCCGGCGCCGACGAGAAGGAAGACCAGCATGACGCGGATCGGGCGCTTCAAGAGATAGCCGATAGTCCTGACATAGCCGTTGGTCGAGCGCGTGAAGTTGCGGTTGAACCAATCGCCGACGCGGTGTTTCCGGTGTTCGCTGACCGGCTTCAGCATCGTGGCGCAGAGCGCCGGTGTCAGCACGATGGCGACGAGCGCCGACAGCAGCATGGCCGAGACGATGGTGATGGAAAACTGGCGATAGATGATGCCGGTCGAGCCGCCGAAGAAGGCCATCGGAATGAAGACGGCGGTTAGCACGAGCGCAATGCCGACGATGGCGCCGGTGATCTCGCCCATCGATTTCTCCGTCGCTTCGAGCGGCGAAAGCTTCTCTTCGGACATGATGCGTTCGACGTTTTCGACGACGACGATCGCATCGTCGACCAAAAGGCCGATGGCCAAAACCATGGCGAACATCGTCAAAGTATTGATCGAATAGCCGGTGGCCGCCAGCACCCCGAAGGTGCCCAGCAATACCACGGGAACGGCGATGGTCGGGATTAGCGTTGCCCGAAGGTTCTGCAGGAAGACGAGCAGCACCACGAAGACGAGCACGATTGCCTCGATCAGCGTATGCACGACCTTCTCGATCGACAATTCCACGAAGGGCGTCGTGTCGTAGGGATAGGTAATCTTCACGCCTTCCGGCAGAGTGCGGCCGATGACATCGAGTGCGGATCGAACGCGTGCGGCCGTATCGATGGCGTTAGCGCCGATCGCGAGGTTGACGGCAAAACCGCTCGAAGGCAGGCCGTTGTAACGCGAACTGCCGCCGTAGCTCTCCTGACCGATCTCGATGCGCGAGACATCGCTCAGGCGCACGGTCGCGCCGTCCTTTTCGACCTTCAGGATGATGTGCTCGAAGTCGGCGACGGTGGTGAGCTGGCTTTGCGCAGTGATGGTGACGTTGAGCTGCTGACCTGACATCGTCGGCTGGGCGCCGAGCGAACCGACGGAAACCTGAGTGTTCTGCGCCTGGATCGCCGCCGTGACGTCGCTCGGCGTCAGCTGATATTTCACCAGCTTGAAGGGATCGAGCCAGATGCGCATGGCGTATCCGGAACCGAAGACGTTGATACTGCCGACGCCTTCCAGGCGCTGGATCTGATCCTCGATGGAGGTCGACATGATGTTGCCAAGATCGACCGAATTGCGCTTGCCGTCAGTTGAAACGAGCGAGCCGACGAGGAGGATGCTCGAGGTCGAGCGCGTCACGCTGATGCCGGCATCGATAACATCGCCCGGAAGCTGCGACTGAACCAGCTGCAGCTTGTTCTGCACCTGCACTTGGGCGATGTCGGGATCGATGCTGGTTCCGAAAGTGAGCTGGATGCTGGCCGATCCGGTCGACGAAGTCGAAGTCATATAGGTGAGGTCGTCGAGGCCGGTCATGCCGTCTTCGATGATCGTCGTTACCGATTTTTCGACGGTCTCGGCGCTGGCGCCGCGATAGGTGGCGTTGATGCGGACCGTCGTCGGGGCGATGTCGGGATATTGCGAAATCGACAGCGTGAAGATCGCCAGAAGGCCGGCGAGCATGATGGTGATCGCAATGACCCAGGCAAAAATCGGACGTCGGACGAAAAACTTGGCCATCGATTGTTCCTGTGCGGCTGAGACGGTGACGATGCGGGCTCGGAGCGATTACTTCGCTGTGGGCTTCTCAGCGTCACCGGCCGCGGGCTGCTCGGCAGCCACGACCACGCCATTGTCGCTGATCTTCATCGGAACCGGCTTCACCGGCATGCCTGCCGTGACCGACTGGAGGCCGGTGACGATCAGCTGATCGCCGTCTTTTATGCCTTCGGTCACCAGCCAGGAATTGTTGGAGGGCGAGCTGTTCTCAAAGGCGCGGGTTTCGACCTTGCCGTCGGCGGAAACGAATTGCGCCGTCAGCCGGCCGTTGGCGTCGCGGCTCGTTGCCAGCTGCGGCAGCGCATAACCGGTTTCGGCGCCGAGCTCGACCGTGGCGCGGACATACATGCCGGGCAGCACGATACGATCGGGATTGGGGAAAAGCACACGAATGATGAAGGTGCCTGTGGTTTCGCTGACCACCTGCTTCGACATGTCGAGCTTGCCCTGCTGATTATATTCCTTGCCGTCTTCGAGGATCAGGTGGAAGGCGACATTCTCCGCGCCCTTGATATCGCCGGCGGCCATCGCATCGCGCAGCCTCAGCAGATTGGTGCTCGACTCGGTGAGCGAGATGTAGATCGGATCGAGCTGCCGGATCGTCGTCAGCGCCGTCGTCTGGTTGGCCGAGACGACATTGCCGATATTGTAGGCGGTCTGGTCGATGACGCCGTCGAAGGGTGCGACGATCTTCGTATGGTCGAGGTCGATCTGTGCCGCGGTAAGGGCAGCCTTTGCCGACTCGACCTCCGCATTCGCCTGGAGAAGCGTCGTTCTCGCCGTCTCATATTCGATCTGGGTGGCGCCGCTGCCGACGAGGCGCTGGTAGCGTTCGAGATTGCTTTCAGCGCTCGGCACGCTCGCCTCGGCTTTGGAGATGGCCGCCTTGGCCTGCTCGACGGCGGCGATATAGGGCGCATCCTCGATCTGATAAAGAAGGTCGCCCTTCTTGATCTCTCCGCCTTCCTTAAAGGCGATTTCGCGGATGATGCCGCTCACCTGCGGCCGGATATCGGCCGTCTGGAAGGCTTCGGCGCGGCCAGGAAGAATTGTCGTGATTGGGAAACTCGCCTTCGCCAGGGCGATCACCCCGACGGGGATCGCCTGCTGCGCGGCCGCGCCGGCATTGCCCGCGGGCTTGCCGGCGTTGTCGCTGCAGGCGCCAAGCAATGCGCCGGCCATCAGGGCCGAGGAGATGAGAACGGCACGCCGAATCATTCTAATTCCTTCATGCGGTGGCAATCGCCGTCGATCTACGGGCTCGGCCGGGCTGAGGCAGGCTTATTTAAGCGTCAGGATGAACTTGGCCTCAAATGCCATAATCCCGGGTCTAACAAAAGCTTTACGAAGTGACGTAATTCAGCAACCGTCACTTAGCAAGCGCTATTTTGCAGTGCGGCATCGACAAAGCCGACGATTTCCTCGGCACGATGCACCAGTGTCTCAGTGTCGTCGCGAACGATGAGGACAGGGTGCAACACGCAGGCCAGCACATCGGCGACGGTCTGTGCGGCACGCTGAGGGTCGCGGCAGTGATAACGTCCTTCCACCATGCCTTTGCGGATGATCTCGCCGAGTTTCTCCTCGATACGGGCGCGATAGCGATTGCCGGCTTCGAGTTTGGCTTCGATGGTCGAGAGCACCATTTCGAAGATGTAAGGGTTCTTCTGGATATCCTGCAGATGACCCTCCAGCAGGCGCAGGACGAAGCGGAGCAGTTGCTCTTTTGCGGGCATGTTCTGGTCGAGGGGGACAAAACGCTCGGCGGCATTGTCGAGATGTCGTCCGGCGATCGCATCGACCAGCGCCACCTTGGAACGGAAATGCTTGAAGACATTGGCGGGCGACATGCCCAGCGCAGCTGATATATCGGCGATCGACACTGCGGCGAAGCCACGTTCGCGAAACAGCATCTCCGCCATCGAGAGGATGTCCTGTCGCGTTTCCTCGGCCTTGCGTCTCGGCCTTCTTGCCATCCGTCCCCCGCCGGGCCGCGCCCGGTACTCCTTTTTTGCCGATGCTAGCGCTATTCAGCGAAAACTGCCAAGCCGATGCAAGGCCCTGCGGCTTTCGCACGTCGCCTTTTCAAGGGAAATAGGAGGCGAGGTTGCTGCGGACACGGGCAAGCGGCGTCTCGCCGCTATTGTCGGGAACAAAGCGCTCGCCGGTTATCGCCTCGTAGGCTCTGATATAGACGGCCGAGGTCTGCTCGATCAGTCCGGTGGGGATTTCTGGAATCTCGTCCTTATAAGGGTCGCAGCGCTCCGCCACCCACGCACGGACGAAATCCTTGTCGAAACTATCCGGGCGCTTGCCAGCGGCAAAACTTGCCGGATAGGTTTCGGCAAGCCAGTAGCGGCTGCTGTCCGGCGTGTGGATCTCGTCGGCGAGGATAATATTGCCGTCGCCATCGGTGCCGAATTCATATTTGGTATCGACGAGGATCAGGCCTTGCTTCGCGGCCATTTCCTGGCCGCGGGCAAAGAGCGCGAGTGCATATTTCGACAAGGTTTCCCACTGCTGGCTGGTCAGAAGGCCTCGCGTGACGATTTCCGCAGGCGTCAGCGGCTCGTCATGGCCTCCGTTGAATTCCTTGCTCGTCGGCGTGATGACGGGTGCCGGCAGGATCTGATTGTCGCGCATGCCGTCCGGCAGACGCATGCCGTACATTTCCCGCTCACCCTTCTTATAGAGGGTCAGGATCGAGGTGCCGGTGGTGCCGGCGAGATAACCGCGCACGACGATTTCAACCGGCAGGATCTCGAGCCGCCTGCCGATGACCACATTCGGATCGGGATAGTCGAGCACATGGTTCGGGCAAATGTCCCTCGTCGCCTCGAACCAGTAACGCGCCGTCTGCGTCAGCACCTGACCCTTATACGGAATACAGGTGAGAATGCGGTCGAAAGCGCTCAGCCGATCTGTGCTGATGATGATGCGGCGTCCGTCGGGAAGGTCGTAATTCTCGCGCACCTTGCCGCGATAGTAGTTCGGCAGTTCCGGGAAATGGGCTTCGGAGAGGATTCGCACGGCGCTCGACTGTCCTTTATTGGCTGATGGCTTCCTGCTCTAGTTTCATTACCGGCGAAGTCAAGCCGAGCGGAAGTATCGCATCACAGCCAGAACAGAGCCAGAAGAAACAGAGCGAGGCCGTAAGTTGCGACGGCAAGCGGCCAGCCGGCCCGCAGGAAGTCGCTGAAGCGGTAACCGCCGATGCCCATCGCCAGCGTGTTGTTGTGATGGCCGAAGGGCGTCAGAAAATCGAGCGAGGCCCCGACGGCGACCGCGATCAGATAGGCGTCGGGTGGGTGCCGCCCGATCCTCGCAAATTCGAGTGCGATCGGGGCGAGCACGATTGCGACCGTCGCGTTGTTGACGAAGGGCGTCAGCGCCATTGCGAGGAAGAGGATGAGGGCGATGCCGGAAAGCGCATGGTTAACCGGCACGATGAGGCTCAGCCAGCCGGCAATCGCTTCGGCCGCTCCGGTGCTGGCCACTGCCTGGCCGATCGGAATCATCGCCGCCAGCATGATGATGATCGGCCAGTTGAGGTCGGCCATCGCCTGGCGGATATTGAGATGATTGAGCAAAGCGAGGACGAGGACGACACACGCAAAAGCGACCTCGGGACGCAGGCCCGCCGCCGACGCGGCGACGCCGCAGGCAAACAATGCGAAAGGCCGCCAGGAGAGGAGGGCCGGTTCAGCTGAAGCTGTCGGAGCAAGCGGCAGGCACTCGCTTTCCTCCAGCGCTTCGGCAATTGCCGTACGCGGCCCTTCCAGCGTCAATATATCCCCGATCGACAGTTGCAGATCGAGAAAGCGGCCTTCGATGCGCGGTGTGCGCATGGAAAGAGCAGTGACTGCGATGCCCCGATGGTGAAAGACTTCGAGTGAACTGACGCGCGAACCCACCAGCGTGCTTTCGGGCATGACGACGGTTTCGACCCGGGTGAAATTTGGCGGCCGAATATTCAGATGGGCATCTGCCACCAGGGCCTGTGTGGCCGCAAGGCCGGCAAAGATGTCATCGGCGCCTTCGGCAAGCAGCACGTCGCCCGCGCTGATCATCGACTGGTCGAGCGGGCCAAACACGAAATTGCCGTCACGGATCAGCGCGTGCGGTTTGATGCCGAAGCGGGTCGGACACTCGGAAAGCCGCGCGCCGATCAGCGGCGAAGCATTGGGAATGCGACGTTCGACGACGACGCGACGCGAGCCCTGGGCGAGCGTTGCCGGCACTGTGTCGGCTTCCGGGAACAAGTATCGGATCCGAACGGCGATGAGCAGGATGCCGACGATCGCGACTGGCAGCCCGACATAGCTGAAATCGAAGAAATGAAAACCCGCACCGGACGTCTTGGCAAGCGCATCGCTGACGAGCAGGTTGGCCGGCGTGCCGATCAGCGAGACGAGGCCGCCGAGCAGGGCTGCAAACGAGATGGGCATGACGAGCTGACGGCGGGGGATTGAGAGCGCCACGCCGAGCCGCAGCGCCACCGGCAGGGTGATCGCAAAGGCGCCGATATTGTTCATGAAGATGGAAAGAAAGCCTGCAAGCGAGGAGGCGCCTGATATGACCTTGAAGTTCGACGGTCTTGCGGTTGCGACACGCGCAGCGAGGTTGTCGAAGAGCTTGGCGCGTGCGAGCACCTGGACGATCAGCAGGATTTCGACGACGGTGATAACGACGGGGCTGGCGAAGCCCGCGAAGATCTGATCGACTGGATAAAGTCCGAGCGCATAGCCGGCGAGCAGGCCGGCAATCGCAGTCACCTCGATGCGTATGCGTTCGAGCGAGAAGAGAACGAGCATCACCAGCAGAAGGATCAGCAGGGATGCTTGCTCAAACGACATGGGCGGATCCGGTGTTTCATCGATGGAGGCATGTCGCTGTACCGCAACCGCTGCAGATTTCCGGGTGACAGGCCTTGGGCGGACTGTAGTTGTTCCTCATCTGCTGTACAGAGGCGTCAGCCGGCAAAATTGAACGATGTCACGTCTTCGGTCGGGCCGAAACCTGCCAGCGGCCCTCGGCATTCCGCTCCAACACGGGCGTTGCGAAGACACCGCGGACGCGCGCGACCCACTGCGGCCCGGCGGTTGCGAGGCTGTCGCGCCAACGCTCCGATTGCAGCATGGCCGCGCCTATGACGACGGGTTCGATGCCGCAGGCCGTCAGCAGATCAAGGCCCGAGACGATCGATGCGCCGCTGGAAATGACGTCATCGATCAGGGCGACGCGCCGCCCGGTCAGCAGCGGCAACATGCGCGGATCGATATAGAGGCGCTTGTCCTGTGTCGGCGTCGTGATCGATGACAGAGGAACGGAGAGCTCGTCGCGGTACCAGAACTTGCGCGAGGTGCCGAGCGGGACATAGCGGCCGTGACGGAGCTTCTGCGCAACGGCGGCTGCAAGCGTCAAGCCGAGCGTCGGCAGGCCGGCGACAACGTCGACGCCCATAGGTCCGATCTTTTCGGTGAGACCGTCGGCCAACGCGTCGAGGACGGCGAAGCTAGCCTGGTTGACAATCAGCGAAGCGAGGGCGTGATCGCCATCTGCCAACACGCGTATCGGCAGGCGAAGCTGGCGGCCGTCTTCCAGCGTGGCGACATAGTAAGTCGTGAACTCCCGATCGTGGGGAAAGGTGCCGGGCGGGTGAATCTCCTGCCAAAAGTCATGCGGCGCCATCTCCGACAGATCGGTCAACGTCTCGCCCTTTCCATGCCGGCTCTTCGGCGCAACCCCTGCAATTCTCCTTCAGTCAGCGCACGCACGGCGCCTTTTGGGAGTTCGCCGAGTTCGAGCCCGCCGATTGCGACCCGCACAAGGCGCAAACATTCAGCCCCGAGCGCCTCCAGCATACGACGGATCTGACGATTGCGGCCTTCATCGAGCTCGACCTCGATCCATGAGTTTCTGTCACCCTGGCGCAGGCGTCGTGTGGCGGTGGCCGTCAGCAATTCGCCGTTATGGCGGATGCCGGATGTCATAGCGGCAATCTCCTCGTCGTCCATGAGGCGGTCGATCTGGACATGATAGGTTTTGGTCACATGGGTGAGCGGATCGAGCAAGGTCTGGGCGAACACGGTGTCGTTGGTGAAAAGCAGCAGGCCTTCGCTCGCCTTGTCGAGCCGACCTACAGGAGAGAGGTGCGGGATGTCGAAATTCTTGAGGCAATCATAGACGGTCGGCCTGCCCTCGGGATCATGGCGGGTCGTGACGAGCCCGCGTGGCTTGTTGAGCATCAAATAGATTTTCGCCTCGGCGGCAATGACAAGTCCATCGACACTGATCCTCGCCGTCGACAGATCGACCCATGCAGAGGCATCGCTGACGGTACGGCCGTCGACGGCGACGCGGCTTTCGGCAATCAGCCGTTCGGCCTGGGTACGGGAGCAATAGCCGAGTTTGGAAAGGGCGCGCGGAAGGGTGACCCGCTTGCCTTCAGTGTCGGCGGCAGGCTTCACCCGCTCGCGTGTCTTATGCGATGGGCGCCGGTCCCTCATCTGCCATCCCTGTCCAGCCTCGATGCCGCTTCTTGGCACGAACGGCCCAACGATGCCAGCGCGACAACGAAAACTAAGGAATGATAGGGTTGCAAAAGGACGTCCGCGCTTCGGATAAAGCGCCGTCTGGGCGAAAACCGGTTGGTCGCGCCGCCTCAGCGGCAGGCCATGAAGCCTGCCAGTTCCTTGCGGCTGACGACGATGCCGGCAGCGGCCTTCGCTGGGTCGGGATGAGTATAGGACAGGCTTGGCATTTCCGGCAGCTCGAGCGCCTGACGCATATTCATGATGCCGACCGCGTAACGGCCGTTAACGCCGTCGGCGCTGACTTCAATGATGCAATTGGCCCTCTTATTGTCCATTGGTTGTCCTCCCGTTCGTTTTTTATGTTGCCATCCCTTGCATTAAAAATTGGTTTTTCTGAGACATAAGCGTTTACGCACGCCGCCGAAAATGGGTCGGCGGGTGCGTAAAAGAGCCGGCTTCGAGGCGGATTGAGCGCTCAGTGCCACCAATGGCGAGGCTGCGGCTGTGAATTGCCGGATAGCAGGTAGCCAAAGAGGAAACCGACCGCCCCGGCAAGCACCAATGCGGTGGTCGTTGCGGCCGCATGCTCGCGGGCGGCGCCGGCGGCAGCTGCCCCTTCGGCCCGGATTTGGGCGACGGCGTTTTTTGCGCGGGGCAGGGCTTCATCGTAGGCCTTGCCGGCGCGGCCGCGCACTTCGTAATAGGCCTCGGCGCCCTGGGCGGAAATCATCTTCTGCAGACGAGAGACTTCCTGCTGGAGCGCAGCGATGTCCTTGCTGACAGATGCTCTGATGTCATCGGTGTTGGCAGCCATGTCGGTCTCCTTCCTTCAATGGGAAAGACAACACCTCAAACGGTGATAGGTTCCGAAATTGCAGCTGCTGATTTATGTCGGAAATTTAAGCTCGCCTTCCAGCCTCGATTTAATCCTCGATTAACCATAAATTGGCTCAAAGCGCTGTTTTCACGCGATTTTTTGCCGGTTGCGGGCGGCAATTCGGGGATTTTTTGACCAGCTGATAAAGAAATCTTCGGAAATTTGGCGCGAACACGCCGCCTGTGGATAAAGAACGCGAAGAAAATAGCAACC
>NZ_JBXSOL010000061.1:0-15307 GCF_057784555.1 Rhizobium sp. CNPSo 3670 | reverse complement strand
GGCTCCAAAGAACGCACCCGCAGCGCCATCGATGAAGTCGTTACCGGCGCCGCCCGACAGAACGTCGTTGCCGGCGCCGCCGCTGATGCTGTCGTTGCCAGTGCCACCGGTGATGGTGTCCGCACCCGAGCTACCGGTGATGCTGAAGCCTTCGGTCTGACTTGACAGGTTGATAACAACGCCAGCCAACGCAGCGGCGGCGGAAATGGCCTCGGCGCCGGAAAGCTGGCTGTCATTGCGACCATTCAGACCGGTGGATGTCGAAGTGAGATTGACCGTGTCGCTGCCACTGCCGAGGTTGACGGTCGTAAATCCGTTCATTTCGGTGCCGGTGAGCGTCACAGTGTCACTGCCAGAGGAACCGTTTAGAGTCTGAAGGTTGGTCAAAGTTCCGGTAGTGAAGTTGTTGGTGCCTGCCACAAAAAGTATATTGGCGCCAGCTCCGCCATTGATCGATTCCGCACTAGTGAAATCGCCGTTGTTGACGACAAATGTGTCGTCCCCGCCGCCGCCCACCAGCGTATCAACCCCCGAGCCGCCGGTGATGATGTCCGCACTCGAGCCACCGGTGATGGTGTCCGCACCCGAGCTGCCGGTGATGCTGAAAGCTTCGGCCTGACTTGACAGGTTGATAACAACGCCGGCCAACGCAGCGGCGGCGGAAATGGCGTCGACGCCGGAAAGCTGGCTGTCGTTGCGGCCGTTCAGACCGGTGGATGTCGAAGTGAGATTGACCGTATCGCTGCCACTGCCGAGGTTGACGGTCGTAAATCCGTTCATTTCGGTGCCGGTGAGCGTCACAGTGTCACTGCCAGAGGAACCGTTCAGGATCCGGAGGTTGGTCAACGTGCCGGTGGTGAAATTGTTGGTGCCTGCCACCAAAAGTATATTGGCGCCAGCTCCGCCATCGATCGATTCCGCACCTGTAAAGTCGCCGTTGTTGATGACAAATGTGTCGTCACCGCCGCCGCCCACCAGTGTATCCACCCCCGAGCCGCCGGTGATGATGTCCGTACTCGAGCTGCCGGTGATGGTGTCCGCGCCCGATGTACCATTTATTGCGATGATGTCGTTAACACTGTTGCCCCATGCCGAACTGCCGTTGCCACCGAATGTCCAAGCCGCCGCACTGAAGTTCGAAGCGTTTTGAATAATGACGGTCTGATTTCCGGTCGAACCACGCAAGTCGAGCGACAACGACAAGCCCGTTGCACTAAACTGATTTGCATTGAAAGTAACGGCAGTTCCACTGCTCGAAATGGAAAGAATTTCCATGGACAGGAGACTACCTGCCGGGAGGACGGAAAAATCAGCTGTTGCCGCAACATTCAAAGTGTCGATACCGCCGCGGCCATCGAAGACGTCACTCGATTGCACCGTACCGGCACCTATTTTGAAGGTGTCGGCCCCAGGACCTCCAACCTGGTTATCCTGGCCGGCTGTGGCGCTGAAATTCGACAAGACGCCTTGGTAGGCGGCTAGACCAGAACGAGTGAGGGGTGGTGTAGATGCCGCGTTCCCGAATTGCAGGTCAAGACACCATGAGCCCCCAAGGGATACTGCGCCAATGAAGCCAGATGCTGCGGCAACGGAGCGGTTCAAGCAGCTATGAAGGAATTCGGCGAAACGCCTACCGACGTCG
The DNA here is from genome assembly GCF_057784555.1 of Rhizobium sp. CNPSo 3670. Lineage (NCBI taxonomy): Bacteria > Pseudomonadati > Pseudomonadota > Alphaproteobacteria > Hyphomicrobiales > Rhizobiaceae > Rhizobium > Rhizobium sp. CNPSo 3670. The sequence continues at coordinate 13,665 of NZ_JBXSOL010000061.1, read as the reverse complement.
TTTTTGCCGGTGGCGCAGCACCATAATTGCATGCTGCCATTTTCGCCCAGCGCCGCGCTGATTTTGGCTAATGATTCGGTCGAGCCGGCAACATCGCGCTCTGAGAGGGTCCCAGACGAGAACCTTATTTCACCCGGAGCGCCGTGCGCTACGACATGAACTCTGTCAAGGTGGCTGTAGGCAGACAGGTGACGTGCCATCTGGCGAATGGCAGGTTCCCCATTGGATAAAACAATAGCCTCGACTTCTCGGCGCAGACCGCCAAGGAAGGTTTCCAGGTCGTTGATGCCTTGGTCAATGAAGGCGATTTCGCGCGGCGCCTTAAGAACCTGGTTCTTCGTCGCCGTGCCGGCAATCGCCGAGTTGTCAGGCGCGCGACCGTCCGCGCGGAGCGATACAACGCTACTGAAATTCGGTGCTGGCAAGTATGACCCAGCGCTCGCGCGCACCGTAGTCATACTTGCGCGCGCAGCGTCAAGGTAGGATCTGCCGCTCGATGGCAATGACGTCAGAACAGAACCTGAAACTATCTCGTCCTGGTTCAATCCGATCAACATGATATTGGAAAGTTGATCCTTGAAACGAACTGAGGTGATTTCGTTGATCTTTAGCAATTTGTTCGGCATAGCATACCCCCTGAGGACAACAGGAAGACTTGCTCGGCGCTGACGGTAGCTCGGAGTTTGCGGCGTGCTAAGGTAATTCTTGCCCGCCAAGGCATGCGTCCACACAGTTGAGCGGCGTTAGCCACTCAAAACTCTCCTATCCGAAGTTACCCCGTGGAGTGCGTCCCCCAGCTTACTTCTAGAATATTAGAAATACATCAATCATCGCAGTAAGTCCAATAACCAGTTCGGTAGTAAACGCTATCGGAAAGACAACAAACATAATCCGTTCCAGGAAAGTTCTACGATGTCATAAGCATCACATGGGCATGCCCGTCACTGGTTGAGATTGGTAGCTACGGCAATTGAGCAGGTGGGGCGGTGGTGGGGCTCACCCAGACGGAACTGGCTTCCATGCTCGGCGAATTCCAGTCGTTCGCACGGCTGGAATGTTCAACCCCGGTTAGGCTGGGGTGAGGGGCAGCCACCGGCGAACCGAACAGTCGTGGCCTTGCTCACATCCACCGTGCCGACCATAGTGCAATTTCAATTATCGAACGCATTGCAATCTATAATTAATTGCATATTATCTTCGCGACCAGCGAGGATGGGCCATGACCGCAGAAACCATCGATCATTCCACCCTTTCCCGCCTTGTCGAAGCAGGGGCGGTGGACGCTGCTCATGTTGTCGGGAAAACAGGCGGCTGGTCCATTGTCATCCGCTACGGCAAGGCCGAGCGCCCGCTCGCCGCCCAACGCAGCCGGCAGGTGCGTCTGTTCAAGCGAATGGACACTCTGGTTTCCTATCTCAAGGATGTCGGCATTTCGCAGTTCGATGTCGATGCCGGTGATTACGCGCCTGAAAAGGCTTCTCGTCCCGATCGTGCGGAAGCTCTGCGTCGGACTCACGAGGCGGCGGAATACGACAAGTGGTTCCGCGAGCAGGTCGAAGAGGCGATCCGGGAAGCGGACGATCCGAACACGGTCTGGATCCCGCACGACGTCGTCAAGGAAGAGATGGCGCGCGAACGGGCGGATCTGGTGGCGCGGCTTAAGGGCAAAGCCAAGTGAAGCTCTTCTGGCGTGCGAAAGCTGAATCAGATCGCAAGAAAGCAATTCAGTTTATCGCCGACCAGAATGTCGCCGCCGCGATAAGCCAGCTTGATGAGATCGAGCGCCAAACCGATTTGCTCATCGATCAGCCGGAGATCGGCAGGCCCGGACGCATTAATGGAACGCGTGAGCTGGTAATTTCACGCACACCTTTTATCCTGATCTATCGTGTTCGCCAGAAAATCAAACAAGTGGAAATTTTGCGCCTTGTGCACGGCGCGCAGAAATGGCCGCGGAAATCTTGATTTGATCTTACTGCGCCATCTGGGGCTGCTTTGCCGCTCGCGCTGCCGTCAGTTCCGCGGTCGTGTGGTTCAGCCGGTCGGCGAGCACGCGCATGATTTCCACGGCCATTTCCGGGAAATCGCTGAGCAGCTTTAAAAAGTGCTCTTTGCTGATGCGCAATACTTCGAGGGGCGAGGTGGCCCGCACTGTCGCCGTGCGTGAGACATCGCAGAGAATGGCGATTTCGCCGACGATGGAATTGAGCTCGACGTCGGCGACCTTGATCTCGCCTGCCGGCGAGGAGACGATGATGTCGGCGCTGCCGGAAAGGATGACATAGGCGGCATCGCCGACATCACCCTGGTGGAAGAGATCCTGACCGGCTTTGTAGGTCATGCGGTCGGAGGTGAAGGCCAAAAGCTTGAGTTTCGCTGGTGCAATCCTTGAAAAGATCGGCACCCGGCGCAGCATTTCGACTTCGTCTCTCAACAGCATGAGCGTTTCAATCCCCTGACGCAGGGTTCTTGGAACCAGGCGCCTCAATTCCGGGCGTTCCCCCGGGAACGCCTACCATCGCCGCCCCAGTAGAATATTACGATAACAGTTCCTTGAACATACCGTTTTTCTCGGAAAGTTCCGGATAGTTTCCGGCCTCCGCCAGCCCGCCGCGGTCGAAGAGTAGGATCCGGTCGAACATTTCGGCAAGCCGCGCATTCGAAAGCACCCAGATGATCGCCGGGCGCTCACCTTCCTTATGCAGGTCTTCGATGATGTTGCGGGTGATCTGATCCTGAACGCGCTGGTCGAGTGCCGACAGCGGCCGGTTGAAGACGAAATAGTCCGAGCGCTTCAGAAGCGCGCGGGCCAGGTTCAGCTTCTGGCGCTGCACCATGGTCAGCCGCTTGCCGCCGGAGCCGACGTCGAATTCGAGGCCGATCGACAGGACATCGTCATAAAGGTCGAGTGCGTCGAAGAGCTCGCCCATGATGGCGCGGATGCGGTCGGAGGCGTCGGCCTGCTGATAGGCGATACGGCCGAAGAGCACATTGTCCATCAGGCTTGCAGACGGGGTGAAGCGCTCGGCGTCGTAGCGCTCGATCAGCTCGGCGAGATCGGCCGGAATATGCGCATGGAACTGCTTGCGGGCGCTGACAATCTTGTCCATCAGTTCGTTGGTCAATAGGCCGAAGCGATGGCGCGGCTCAATATAGGCGAAGCTCAGCCGGATGATGGCGGAGCGCTCCTCAGGTGTTGCATCCTCGAAGCGGCGGCTTTGCAGCTTCTGCAGCAGCGCCTGATAAGTCGGAATGTCGTCCGCCGTCATGAAGGTCAGCTGCTGAAAGAAAGGATGATCCGGCGGCAGGTCATGGAAGAGTTCGACGGCGTTTTCGGCGATCTCGAGGCCCATGGCGTAGAGATCGGTGCTGAGGCCCGTCTCGCGGAACAGCTGCTGGAAATAGGGATGGGCGGCAAGCCGGCGATTGGTCATCAGCGGCCGCTTCATCGTGCCGAAGAGCAGGTTTTCACCGACCGTCGCCTGGGCGTTGTAGGCGTCAAAATCGAAAGGCACGACGATGCCGTCAAGACCTTCGTCGCGCAGCCGGTCGCGCAGCGACGCGCGCAGCGCCACGACATGGTCGCTGACCGCCACATGCACCTCGGTATTGACGTTCGAGCGCAGCGCCAGGTCAAGGATGTCCTGCGAAATCTGCACGGCGTCGAGCACCGGCCGGATCGCTTTCAGGAGATCGTCCGGTCCATTGGCGCCGGCCGCCTGGTAATCCACCCAATCACTGTTGAGGTCGAGCGTCGGGTTGCCGGCCTTCACCGCCTCGATGGAATGCCATTTATACTCCTGCGCTTCCTTCTCGTCGTAGACGGCGTCGATCATCGGCGCGTGCTTGAGGCCGTAGAGCAGATTGCTTGCGAGCGTGCCATGGAAGAAGAAGGTGTCGGCCGAGGCATAGGAGATGCGGCGGCCGGTGATCGATTCCGGCAGCTCGAGCAGGTCGCGTCCGTCGATGGTGATGCGGCCGGAGTCGGGCCAGATCATCCGGCCGAGCGCTTCGGCGAAGGCTTCGGCGCCGCTGCCGTTCGGACCGACGATCGCAACCGTCTCATTCGGCTTGATTTCGACCGAGACGTGGTCGACGAGGCGGGCGCCGCTGTCGTCGGAGAGCGTCAGATTGGTGACGACGAGTGCGCTGGTCAGTGGGCCCACGGGTGCGGTCGCCAATTCCTGGATGTGGCTGTCGATCAAGGGCTCGACGTTGAACTGCTCGTAGACCTGCTGGTATTTCACCTGCACGTCCTGGCGCATCTGGTCCCAGTCGATCAGCTCCTTCAGCGGCCCGGGCAGGTCTTTGTAGGCTGATATGACGGCGACGAGCTGGCCGATGTCGAGCCGGCCCTGCAGCGCGAGATAACCGCCGATCGCGTAGAACAGGAAAGGCGTGACCTGAGCGAGAAAGTTATTGATGAACTTCACCAGGAACTTCCATTGGTAAAGGTCGTAGCGGATCGAGAAGATGCGGCCCAGCCGCCAGGCGATATCGGCGCGTTCGAGGTTGGATGTGTCGTTGCCGTGGATCGTGCCGATGCCCTCGACGATTTCGCCGACGCGGCCGGAAAGCTCGCGCGCCGTCAGCTGCCGCTGGCGGCCGAGATCCAGCAGGCGCTTGCGCATGCGCGGGATGACGACCGCCTGGACGCCGACGATGGCGGCGGCGATCATGCCGAGCCAGAAATTCTGCACGATGATGAAGGCGAGCGCGGTGATCGCCTGGCCGCCGAGCAGGGCAGGCGAGACGAAGGCGTCGCCGGTGAAGCCGCCCATCGGCTCCACCTCGTCCTTGATCATCGTGGCGATCTCGGCCGATTTCACCCGCTTGAAATGGGCCGGCGGAAACCGCAGCACCCGGTCGATCAGTTCGAAGCGGATGCGCCGCAGCATGCGTTCGCCGAGCCGGCCCTTATAGGTGTTGATGTAGAACTTGAAGAGCCCGTTCAGTACCACCAGCGCCAGGAATACCAGACTGAGAGCCATCAGCATCTGGAAACGGTCGAGCTGCACGCCCTTGAAGAATTCAACATGGCCGATCAGCGGAATGTCATAGGCGATATGCATGAAGGTCTGGGTTGCGCCGGGGCCTTCAAAGCCGTCGCCCTGGATCGGTCCGTTGACGATCTGCTTCGGCAGATCGAAGGACAGGAAATAGGGGATCATCGAGGCCGCGACGACGGCCAGGATCCACAGCTGCTGCAGCCGCGTGTTCTTCCAGATATAGCGGGCGAGGCTCTTTTCCATGGCTAACCGTCAGCGTGCTGGGAAATTCCGAAGGCGCGATCCGGGCGCGGGGAGGGCAGGAATTGTCGAGAACAGGACCATGCAGCCGGACCGCCGATATCGCAATGAAAACAAGGCGAAGGGACCGGCTGCAGAAAGGCCGATTCTCGCCGGAACTCTGCTTATATCACAGGACTTTTAAATTAGGCGAGCGATTCGGCAATCAGCGAGCGAATGATGGCAGCCGTCTTCTCCGCCCCGTCGAGATCGAGCGAGACCGGCTCGTGCCGAGGCGCTGCCAGCGCCTTTTCGACAGCCTCTTTCACATGGGCCGAGGTCAGCCCCTGTTCCGGCAGGATATCGGCAAGACCCAGCGCCTGCAGCCGTTCGGCGCGCACCGTCTGTTCGGTCTCGCCGCCGGCGACGAAAGGAATGAGGATCGGCCGACACTCGTTGCGCAAGAGGTCGCCGACCGTGTTGTAGCCGGCCTGCGAGATCGATACCCTGGCGCCGCGCAAGAGCGAAGGAAAATCCCTGCGGAAGCGCACCAGCGTCACATTCGGGGCTGCGTCCCGCGACAGTCTGGCGAAATCGGCCTGCGGCAGGTTGGGACCCGAGATCAGCAGCCAGCGAAGATCGCCCGGCAGCAGCGCCGCCGCCTCCTTCGCCGCGCCGATCAGCTCGGCGCCGACCGCGCCGCCGCCGGCCGATGCGATGATGTCGAAGGTTTCCGTCGGTTCGGGCGCCGGCAGCGGCGCGACGAGGCCGGTATAACGCAGCTTGTCGGCGATCTCAGGCGTCAGCGGGAAAGTATCCTCGAGCCTGACGAAGCCGGGATCGCCGTGGACGAGCACGGCGTCGAAATGATCCCTGACCAGCGCCACGGTCTCCTGGTCGCGGCCGGCCTTGCGGTTTTCCTGCAGGATGTCGCGCACCGAGCTGACGAGTTTTGGCCGCGGTTCGGCCTCTTCGATCGCTTGAAGCAGGGGCAGGAGTTCGAAGCGCATCTGCCGCCGGCCGAAGGGGAAGGCCTCGATGATAACGACATCGGGCCTTGCGGCATGGAAGGCGTCGAGCAGCAAGTTCCGGCGAGCGGCCAGGAATTCTTCGCCGGCCGGCCGGCCATCAGCATCGGCAAGGCCGGAGAAACCGGCATTGCTGGCGACGACCGCCGGCAGGGCGACGGTCTTCACACCCTCGCCGGGAAAACCCGGCACCGGCAGGCCGCCGGTCACGACGGTGACGTCGAAGCCGTCCCTGACGAGTGCATTGGCGATGCGGCTGGCGCGGGCGATGTGGCCGATGCCGAGCAGATGCTGGACATAGAAAAAGATGCGCGGTGCCATCATGACGCCTTCTGCCATTCGGCCTCGAACAGGCCGGCGAGCTGTCTGATGCTGGAATGATAATCGAAGTCCTCGCGCACCCGCCTTTCGGCGGTGTCGCCGAGGCGCTGGCGCAGCGCCGGGTCGCGGATCACCGCCTCCAGCGCGCTGGCGAGCAGCGCCGGATTCTCCGGCGGCACGACGAGGCCGTTCTCGCCGTCCGTCAGCAGCTCGGGCACGCCGGATACCGTGGTGGAGATGCAGACGAGGCGCTGGCTCGAGGCCTCGACCAGCACGTTCGGCAAACCGTCGCGGTCGCCGTTGGCGGCGATGCGGCAGGCGAGCGCAAAGAGATCGGCGCGGCGGTAGTGATCGAGCACGTCTTCCTGTGCCATGGCGCCCTTCCAGACAATGCGGCCGGAGAGGCCGAGCTCGGCTGCGAGCGCCTTCAGCCTGGCAAGCTCGTCGCCGCCGCCAATATGCTCCATGCGCCAATGGAGATCAGCCGGCAGCAGCGCCAGCGCCCGCAGCAACACGTCGTAGCCTTTCTTCTCGACCGCGCGGCCGACGCTGAGAATGAAGGCCGGATCGGCCGGGTCGTTGCCGGTTCTCTCGGAATGTGCGCCGGAAAAATGGCCGAAGCGGGCGAGATCGAGGCCGTGATAGCTCAAATGTATGGCCTGCTTGCGCGATGTCAGCATGCGCATGTGTTCGTAGCCGGTCCGGGTGCAGGTGACGGTCCAGCGGGCGCTCTTCAGCTTTTCCTTCAATTCCCAGTCGGGCGAGGTCCATATGTCCTTGGCATGGGCCGAACAGGTCCAGGGCGTGCCCGTCAGGATGCTGGTATATTCCGTCACCGAGGCCGGCGTATGGATGAAATGGGCATGCAGCCACTCGCCGCCGTCAGGCCACTCGCGCGCCAGCACCAGCGCTTGGCCGAGGCGACGGAAGCGGTTGCGGGAGAGGTCGCGCTTGAGGTCGGCAAAGAAGCGTTTGATCAGCGCTTTGAAGCGGGGTTTGCCGTAGGCGGCGGCGAGGCCTTTCAGCACGCGGATCGGCTCCTCGTGCAAATATTCCGGCAGATAGACGACAGGCGCCTTGATCTCGTCATGCACCGGATGGCGCTTCTTGTCGGTCGGTCGGCGCATGGAAATCAGCGTCAGGTCGAAGCCGGCCCGTTCGAGGCCGAGCAGTTCCTGGGCGATGAAGGTCTCGGAAAGGCGGGGATAGCCTTTCAGCACGACGAGGATCTTGCGGCGTGGCGGCAAGGCTGTGCCCTATTCTGCGCCGACGACGGCAAGGTGGGTGGCGCGGCCGTCGAGCCATCGGCCGACAGTCTGCGAGATGTGGTCCAGCCCTTCGAGATGCATATTGCTGCCGCTTCTCGACGGCGGCAGCCGGGAGGGCAGGCGCTTCAGCGCCGCGGCCATGATGGCCGAATCGGCCGATTGGTCCGGCAGCAGCATGTCGACGAGGCCTAGCTCACTTGCCCGCTTTGCGCGCAGCAGCTGTTCCTCGCGCGGCTTGACGCGCGGCACGATAAGGGCCGGCTTGTCGAAGGAGAGGATCTCGCAATAGGTGTTGTAGCCGCCCATGGCGACGACGCCGGTGGCGCCGGCGATCAACTCTTCCATATGATTGTCGAACTCGATCACCTCTATATAGGGAATGGCTTCGCCCTTCTGCACCAGCTTGGCGCGCTCGGCGGCCGGCATATAGGGCCCGAGCACGACGAGCGCCTTCTGCGTCAGCGTCGGATCGGCCTCGTAGGCGTTCATGACGTCGTGGACGAGATCGGAGCCGTCGCCGCCGCCGCCTGTGGTGACGAGCAGGTAATTGTCCTTGCGGGCGTTGATCGAGCTCTTGCCCTTGGAAACGCTGCGCTGCAGGAAGCCGACAAAATCCATTTTCCGGCGCAGACTGGCCGGCACGTCGAGACCAATTAGCGGATCGTAGAAGTCAGGCGGGCCGTAGACCCAGACGCTGTCGTAATATTGGTCGATCTTCTGCATAATGCTGTTTTTCTTCCACTCGGCCTCGAGCAGATGCGGCGCGTCCATGATCTCGCGCAGGCCGAGCACCAGCACGGTGCCGCGGGCCTTGAGATAGGCGAGCGTATCCTCGACCTCGCCCTTCAATCCCATCGGCTCCTTGTCGACGATGAAGATATCCGGCTGGAAGGTCTCGGCCGTATGGCGGATGCTCGATTCGCGCATCTTCAGCGTCTCGTGGAGATCGATATGGCTGGCGAGCGACGTATATTCGCCGTTGCGCAGCTTGATGACGCTCGGGATCTTCACGAAGTCGACGCGGGCGCGGTAATCGAAGGCGCCGGCGATCGTCGCCCCCGAAATGATCAGGATGTTGAGGCCGCGATAGTCTTCGACCAGCGCATGGGCGATGGTGCGACAGCGCCTGAGGTGGCCGAGGCCGAACGTGTCGTGGCTGTACATGAGGATGCGAGCATCTTCGAGACGTCTGGCCATGGGTGTTCCCTCCGGGGTGAACAACATGAATTAGTACCCCCACCGTCCGGAGGCCAAGAGGCGGGCGCGGTGCCGGAAGGCGCCGCCGAGCTTCCCGCTATTTGTAGGGATCTGCCGCATCGCGCAAGCCGTCTCCCAGAAAGTTGAACGCCAAAATGACAAGAACAACAGGAATGATCGGAAAGAGCAGCCAAGGATAGAAGGCGATGACGCTGACGCTTTTTGCCTCGGTCAGCAGAATGCCCCAGCTGGTGATCGGCGGCCGAAGGCCGAGGCCGAGGAAGGAGAGCGCGGTCTCGCCGAGGATCATGCCGGGGATCGAAATCGTCGCCGAAGCGATGAGATGCGACATGAAGCCCGGGACCAGATGGCGGCCGATGATGCGCGGCGTGCTGGCGCCCATCAGCTGCGCTGCCTGTACGTAATCCTCCTCACGCAGTGCGAGAAGCTTGGAGCGCACGGCCCGCGCCAGCCCGGTCCAGTCGATGATGCCGAGGATGACGGTGATGCCGAAATAGATGACGATCGGACTCCAGGTCACCGGCATGATGGCGGCGAGCGCCATCCACAGCGGCAGGCTCGGCAGCGATTGCAGCACCTCGATCAGGCGCTGGACGATGAGGTCGAAGACGCCGCCCCAGTAGCCGGCAAGGCCGCCGATGACGATGCCGAGGACGAAGCTGATCGAAATGCCGATCAGGCCGATCGTCAGCGATATGCGCGCGCCGTAGAGGATGCGCGACAGCACGTCGCGGCCGAGCCGGTCGGTGCCGAGCAGGAACATCTGGCCGCCGATCGCGGGGCAGACGAGATGATAGTCCGTGGCGACGAGGCCCCAGAACTTATAGGAATCGCCGCGGCAGAAGAAGCGGATCGGCTGCACGTCGTTCGGCCTGTCGGTATAGACGCGGTGCAGCGTGTCGAGATCGAGCGTCATGCTGCGGCCGTAGACGAAGGGACCGACGAACTCGCCCTTGTCGAAGAAATGGACGCGCTGGGGTGGCGCGTGGATGAAATCGACATTGCGCGTGTGCAGGCCGTAGGGCGCCAGGAACTCGACGATCAGGATCATCAGGTAGATGGCGGCAAGGAAGATGCCGGAGATCAAGGCGAGCCTGTGCTGCTTGAACTTCCACCACATCAGCTGTTTCTGCGAGGCCAGATGGATGCGCGATTGCGCCGCCGTCATGCTCTCGGTCGCGTGCGGATCGAAGGGCGCGGTGGAGACGTAGTGCGGCAGCGGCGCGCCGGGCGCGGGAAGGGGCGACATTATTTGGTGCTCCTGCCTTGCAGTCGGATGCGGGGATCGAGGAAGCCGAGGGCGATATCGGAGATCAGCACGCCGATGACGTTGAGGAAAGCGAGGAACATCAGGAAGGAGCCGGCCAGATACATGTCCTGGCTCTGCAGCGCCTTGATCAGCATCGGCCCGGTCGTCTCCAGCGACAGGACGATGGCGACGATCTCGGCGCCCGAGATGATCGACGGCAGAATCGAGCCGATGTCGGCGATGAAGAAATTGAGCGCCATGCGCAGCGGATATTTGACCAGCGCCCGCATCGGATGCAGGCCCTTGGCGCGGGCCGTCGTCACATATTGCTTCTGCATCTCGTCGAGAAGATTGGCGCGCAGCCGCCGGATCATGCCGGCCGTGCCGGCCGTGCCGACGATGATGACGGGGATCCAGAGATGGGCAAGGATCGACTTCGCCTTTTCCCAGCTCATCGGCGCGTTGAGATATTGCTGGTCCATCAGGTGGCCGATCGACAGCCCGAACCAGACATTGGCGAAATACATCAGGATCAGGGCCAGCATGAAGTTCGGAACAGCGATGCCGAGCAGGCCGAGAAAGGTCAGCCCGTAATCGCCCCAGCTATACTGATGCGTCGCCGAATAGATGCCGATCGGAAAGGCGATCAGCCAGGTGAGCAGGATCGTCGTGAAGGAGACGAGGATCGTCAGCCACAGCCGTTCGCCGACGACGTCCGAGACTGGCAGCTGGTATTCGAAGGAATAGCCGAAATCGCCGTGCAGCATGCCGGTGACCCAGTAAAAGTAGCGCACGATTTCCGGCTTGTCGAAGCCGTATTGCTCCCGCATTTCCTCGATTTCCTGGAGATTGGCGGTCTCGCCAGAGGCGCGCAGCTCGGCGATCTGGCTCTCGAAGAAGTCGCCGGGCGGCAGCTCGATGATCGTGAAGACAAGCGCCGAAATGACGAAGAGCGTCGGCACCATGGCGGCGATGCGCCAGAGAATATATCTGAGCACGCCTCAGGCCTCCTTGTACCAGAAAACATCCGGCATGTAGACGCCGAGATAGGAGGTGGGATCGAAGCCGTAGAGTGCTCTCTCCGGCAGGTTCTGCAGCTTGGCGGCGCGAAGGATCGGCTGCAGCGTGCTGTTGATGAGGCCGATAGAGAAGACCTGCTGCGTATAGAGCGACAGCATTTTGTGCCAGATCGCCTGACGCTCCTCGAACTTCGCCGTCGAGCCCCATTGGCCGAGCAGGTCCACCAGCTCTGCAGCTTCCGGCAGGTCTGGTGCGACGCCTTCCTGGCCGGCGGAGAGATAATGCATGCCCCAGAGCGGCCATTGCAGCTGATCGTCGAGCGTCGGCGCAAGACCGGACGGCGACATGTCGGCCGTCGGCACGCCGTTGTCGAGACCATACCAGATCGACATCATGATCGTGCCGCTCATGGCGCGGTTGCGGAAGACGTCGCGCTGCGAGGTGCGGGTATAAAGCGCAAGGCCGATATCGGCCCAGTGATCGTGCACCAGTTCCAGCACGTCGGTATCGAGATTGCTTTCGCCGGCGGTCTCGACGGTGATCTCGGCGCGCCGTCCGTCAGGCAGCAGCCTTATGCCGTCGTCGCCGCGCTTGGCTAGGCCAAGCTCGTCGAGCAGGCGGTTGGCCTCATCGGGATCGAACTTCACGAAGGCGTCGGCATATTCCTGCTTGAAGAGCGGGCTGTCGGGCAGCACGGTATCGGCGCTCGGAGTGCCCAAGCCATAGAAGGCGACCATGTTGATCTCGTGCCGGTTGATCGCCAGCGACAGCGCCCGGCGCAGCCGCGCGTCGCGGAAAAGGCCGCGCCACACCTCGTCGGCGCAGTTGAGATTCGGCAAGAGCGTGATGCGCGAGCCGCGCGCGACCTTCCAGAGATTGACCTTTACGGGAAAGCGCTTCTCCGCCTCTTTAAGGAAGGTGTAGTCGTTGAAATCGATGCCGGTCGCCTGCAGGTCGGCCTCGCCCGCACCCGCTTTGGCGGCGATGATCGACGAGGAAGAGACGTTGAGGACGAAACGGTCGAGATAGGGAAGCTGCCTGCCGTTTTCGTCGACGCGATGAAAGAACGGGTTGCGCTCGAAGACGAACTGCTCGGCTGGCAGCGCCGTCGTATTGTGCCAGGGATCCAGCGTCGGCAGGTTGGGATTCTCAGGCCGGTAGGAGCGCGCCATCTTGATGTGCAGGTCCTGCCATTTCTTGGCGCGGTTGGCCTGCATCATCTGTTCCATCTTCGCCTGGTCGGGCTGATACTTCTTGTGGAACTGCTTGAGATAATGCGCCGGCCCGAAGATGACGAGGGGTTGCGGGCCTGCCAAGCTCGGCAGGAACATCGGGTTGGGTTTTTCCCAGGTATAACGCACCGTCAGCGGATCGAGCATCTCGAAGCGCGGCAGGCTGCCGTGTGGACGAAGCTCGAGCGCACCGCCGCCGGGTGTTAGCTTGTCGTTGAGGATGACGTCTTCCCACCAGTAGCGGAAATCATCGGCGGTGAACGGCGCTCCGTCCGACCATTTATGGCCCTCGCGCAGCGTGAAGGTGAAGACCGTGTCTTCCTCGGAACGGAAATCAGCCAGAATGTCGGGCTGGAACTGCAGGTGCTTGTCGTAGCCGATCAGGCGGGCATAGCCGTAGATCGTCATGAAGCGAATGTCGCGCTGGCTGCCGATGATGGTGCGCACCGTGCCGCCATAGGCGCCGGGTTCGAGCCCCATCTCCTTCAGGTTGAAGATGCGCGGGCGCAGCGGAATGCGCTCTGCCATCGGCGGCAGGCTGCCTGATGCCAGCCGCTCCTTGAGGAATTCCGGCTCGCCGGCCTGCTCGGCCCGCAGCACTGCGGGCGCGATCGCAGCACCGACGAGGCCGCCCAGAAAGGTGCGACGCGTCACCATCAGCGCAACTCCCGGATATCGGCGCCCTTGCGGGCGCGCACCAGATGGCCGTCGCCGAGATCGGCATAGGCAAGCTCGGCCGCGTCGTCATGCTCGGCGGTGAAGGTCTTGCCCCAGTTCTGCTTGTCAGCGGCGCCGTTTTCCCGGAGCGCCTGGAAATCGAGCGGCCGGTCGAGATCGGGGAAGGGGACGGCGGCGAGCAGCGATTTCGTATAGGGGTGCACCGGATCGCGCAGAATGATCTCGCGTGGCGCGATCTCGACGATACGGCCCTTGCACATGACGGCGATGCGGTCGGCCATGTAGTCGACGACGGCGAGATTGTGTGAGATGAACAGATAGGTCAGCCCCAGCTCCTTCTGCAGGTCCTTCAAGAGGTTGAGGATCTGCGCCTGAACGGAGACGTCGAGCGCCGAGACCGGCTCGTCGAGGATGACAAGCTTC
>NZ_JBXSOL010000060.1:0-15796 GCF_057784555.1 Rhizobium sp. CNPSo 3670 | reverse complement strand
GGCGACATGGGCGGCTCCTTCAACCAGTTCTTTCTGACGATGGGCGGCCACGACATGGTGGCTGTCTGCGAAGCGCCTGACGATGCCGTCATGGCGCGATTTGGCCTTTCGCTGGCGATGGCCGGCAATGTCCGCACCCAGACACTGAAGGCATTCCCGGAGGCTGCCTATCGAGAGATCATCGGCTCGCTCAGCTAACGCATGCAGAATTTCAGCGCCTCTCCCCATCAAGGGCGCGGACTCGGCCCCGCTCGTGGGTGGCCCGTTGCCCAGGTCCGAGAAGAGAACGGATGGCGCACCGGCCAGCGGATGGCTTCGGCACGATCACGAGGTTTTTTGCTTTTGCGGCTTGATGCTGCCGGCTTTAAAGGCCACATCGCTGCTGTGACAGACGAAGTGGACTTGGCGGAGACGAATCACGAAACGGCAAAACGGCGGCCCGAAATCCGCTGGGGTATCGGTGTGTCCGTGCTTCTGCACGTGCCGGTCGTTGCGCTTCTGATTTTCGGCTTGCCGAAGATCGAACCGAAGCCCCCGGAGGACGAGAGCGTGAAGGTCGAGCTCGTCCCGCCGCCGGAGGAGAAGAAGCCGGAGGAGAAAAAGGCGGAGGAAAAGCCGCCGGAGCCGAAGCCGCCGCAAGAGGCTAAGAAGGAACCTCCGCCGCCACCTCCTCCTCCTGCGAAAGCTGCAGAGCTGGAAGCACGCGGCGCTTCCCGGCCGCAACGTACCGCGCGCCCGGTCTTCGAATTTGCCGAGAAAGATTCAGCGCCGGAACAGAGAGAGCGCGGGATACTCCGAAAGGCAGAAGCACCAAAACCGTCAGTCGTTGGAGTACCCCACGAAGCATCGCCTGTTGAATCGCCGCGACTTGAAAAGCCGGAGATTCCTGAGACTATGTCTGCGGCGAATCCGTTGCCTCAGGACATTGACCTTCCCGAGGTGGAGACTGCTGAGGCCAATCCTGAAAAGAATGGGCCGGCTGCCACGGGACGCGACGAGGCAAAGACGAATTTCGAGCAGGCAAAGCCGCCGATCAATTCAACGGCAGCTATCCCCTTATTGCCACCAGATGCAGAGGCAAAGGAATCGAACAAGCTCACCAAAGCGAAGACCCTGTTTACCGACAACTTTGTCTCAGACCGTACAGTCAAGACGGCGATGAAAAACTTGCCACGTCAAATGCGAGGTGGTGAGCTTTGCTGGACCGAGCTTCGAGAGCAGCTCCTTCATTCATCCGCGGCGTACGATCCTAATGTTATCGAGGTGCCTAAATACAATCTCCCGACCGGAAATATCCTCGCGCTTAAAAGAAGTGCGTTTTACGACGGCAAGGAACTGCACCAATTGGAGTTTAGTTGCGAAGTGAACGACAACGCGACCAAGGTCGTGTCGTTTGAGTTTGGCGTCGGGGACGTCATCCCTAAAAGTGAATGGGCGCGTTATCATTATCCGGGACAATGATAAGCATCATCAGCCGTCGACAACCAGCCACGCGCAAGGAACCTTGTCTAACCTCTCCGCATTGGCCGTGATGGTACGGTGAAGAAGGACAATGATATGTCGAACGAGATCGAGCGTTTGCTTGAGCGCCAGGACGAAGCCGTCAGCGTGCTGTTCCTGGAAAACAAAGGCGACGAGCTGACCGATATCCTGGTGGCGGCGCTCGAAGAGGCGTTCGATATCCTGCTCGAAGCAGCCCCAGCCGAAACAATTCATTGACATCTTTCAAGACATTGCCGGCAGGACCTTTCGGCGCCCGCCTGTCCGGCTACCGGATGGAGCGGGATGCGCTCGGCCGTTCGGCCGCGAGCGTCTTTCGCCTGGAAGGCGAGGGCCTTCCGGCGCTCTATCTGAAGGTCGAGGCGGCGGGGCCGTTCGGCGAACTTGCCGATGAGGCGGCCCGGCTCGCCTGGCTCAAGGCCTCCGGCCTGCCTTGCCCGGAGGTGATCGCCCGTGAAAGCGACGACGAACGTAACTGGCTGCTGCTCAGCGCGCTGCCGGGAACCGATCTCGCCAGTGCTTCGGCGCTGGCGCCCCTGGCGCGCATCGAATTGCTGGCGGAGGCACTGCTCGATCTTCATCGCCTGCCGATCACTTCCTGTCCGTTCGATCACCGCCTGGAAAAGCGCCTGCCGGTAGCCAAGGCGCGCATGGAAGCAGGAATCGTCGATGAGGAGGATTTCGATCCGGCCCGGCTGGGAAAGAGCGCCGCCGAATTGTTCGCTGAGCTCAAGAGCTTAAGGCCGGCCAGCGAGGATCTCGTCGTCACCCATGGCGACGCCTGCCTGCCGAACTTCGTCGCTCTACACGGCCAATTCTCAGGCTATATCGATTGCAGCCGCCTCGGCGTCGCCGACCGCTATCAGGATATCGCGCTCGCCTGCCGCAGCATCGCCGATAATTTCGGCAAGGCGCTGGTGCAGCCATTTCTCCATCGTTACGGCCTTCCGGCGCCCGATCCGGCGAGGCTCAGTTACTATCAGCTGCTCGACGAGTTCTTTTAGACGGTTGCGTCATCAAGGCGCGGCTGGCAGAGTTGCCGGCATCGGACCTGCGGATGTCAAATGCCGAAAAACCAATTCAGGATGCTGCGCTCGGCGCTTCCAGGCGTCGAAGCGGTGGAAGCCGAAACGCCTCACAGCTTCGCCAGGCACACGCATGAGCAGTTCGGCATCGGCCTCGTGTCGTCGGGGGCGCAGAAATCGCTCAGCGGCCGCGGCATGGTGGAGGCGGAGGCTGGCGATATCATCACCGTCAATCCGAATGAGGTGCATGATGGCGCGCCGATCGGCGAGCGCCGATCGTGGCGCATCCTCTATTTCGATCCCGAGATCGTCACCGGCCTCTCACAAGAGATCGGCGCAAGGCGCTCGGAAATCTCCCATCCCGTCATTCGCGATGCGGCGATCGCCAGCCACTTCGGAACGCTGTTTCGCGCGGTGACCGCGAGTGCTGCCGACGGGCTGCTCTGCGAGGAACTGCTTCTGCAACTCGTCGCCGATGTCATGCGGGAAGACGACGGCAGCGAGGCGAGGCCGCCGGTGCCGTCATCCATCCGCGCGGCGCGGGATCTGATCGACGACGATCCTCTTGCCGCCGTCTCGCTCGCCGATCTTTCCCGGGAAAGCGGCCTTAGCCGCTTCCAGCTGCTGCGCGGCTTCGCCAGGGCGACGGGACTGACGCCGCACGCCTATCTCGTCCAGGCCCGCATCCACATCGCCCGGCGGCTGATTGCTCAGGGCACGCCGCTTGCCGAAGCCGCCTTTGCCAGCGGCTTTGCCGACCAGAGCCACATGACGCGCGTCTTCGTGCGCAAATACGGCCTGTCGCCGCGGCTTTATGCCGGGGCATTTCTCTGAGCGGTGGAAGGCTGATTCGTGCTGCCGCAGGCTGCGACCTCTCTCCAGCGTCCGGCTAGACGTGCCCCTCAAGGGGCCTCGAAGGACGGCGCTGGCCGCCTTGCTTCGATTCATACGCCCTGCAATTTCGTTCAAGACCCCGACCGGCCGCTGCTGTTTCTTCGGCGCATCCAATCGGAGGCGCGGAATGTCGAGACAGGTTCAAGGTTATTTCAATCTGGCGCTCGCCATGCTGACGGTCGGCAGCACTGTCATCGCGAGCAAGATCATTGCTTCGGGACTGCCGCCGTTTACCGCCACCGCCTTGCGCTTCGCCCTCGCTCTTCCCGTCTTCTTCCTGCTGATGCGGGCAAGCGGAACCCGGTTGCCGAAGCTCTCCAGGTATGACCGTCTCATCCTCGTCATTCAGGCCGGCGTCGGCAGTGTCGGTTATACGACGCTGCTGATATCGGGCCTCAGCCTGACCTCGGCCGCCGATTCGGGCGTCATTATCGGCACGCTGCCGGTGGTCTCGGCGGCGGTTTCGATCCTGCTGCTGCGAGAACGGCCGGGACGCGCGCTGCTTCTGGCGGTGGCGCTGGCGAGCGCCGGCGTGTTTTCGATCGCCTTCACACCGGAGGCGACCGGCGGTTCGCTTGCCGGAAATCTGCTGATTTTTCTCGCGGTGATCTGCGAGGGCTTGTTCATTCTGTTGAACAAGCGGCTGACCGTCGACATTCCGCCGCTTGCCCAGTCGACGCTGATGACCGGCATCGGCTTCGCCGTCTCGATCGTTCCGGCCATTTTCGAGGCGCCCCTCACGCATGGGTTTTCAGCCAGTGCTGCCGCTGCCGTCGTCTATTATGCTCTGGTGCCGACCGTCGGCGGCTTCCTGCTGTGGTATGCGGGTGCAGAGAGGGTGAGCGGCACGGAAGCCGCGCTCTTCATCGCGCTTGCGCCGGTTTCGGCCGTCATGCTCGCCTTCGTCCTCCTCGGCGAGCCGGTCGGCTTCAACCAGATTGCCGGCATTGCCTGCGTGCTGGCGGCCGTGTCCGGGCTTGCCATTGCAGGAAGCCACAGGAAATTCATCGAAGGGAAATGACCATGCAATTCAGCCATTCCAACGCGATATGGCAGGTTTTTCCGGAGCTTCGCGCCGGCGCGCTTCATGCCGATGGGATTGATGCGGCGGCAGACGTCGAAGAGGCGGTTGCAAGTTTCAGCGCGATCGCCGCGGCCCGGCTCGCTGAAGCCCAGGAAAGCGAATTCCCGGAGATCCAGGCGTGGCGGCGCGGCTTTTCCCGCATGGGCTTGAAGCCGACGCAGTATCGCGCGGCATCCGAGGCGCTTCTGCGTCGCTTCCGCCAGGAGCACGCGCTGCCGCGCCTTCATCCGCTCATCGATCTCTGCAATGCGATTTCGCTCGCCTTTGCCATTCCTGTCGCCGTCTTCGATACGGAAAAAATTGCCGGCGATCTCCAGGTCCGGCATGCAACGGGGCATGAGACCTATCTCACCTTCAGCGGTCAAAGCGAATATCCGGAGCCGGACGAGGTGATCTTCGCGGATGACGAAGGCAGAGCACATGCCCGCCGCTGGACGAACCGGCAGGGCGGCCTGTCAGCGGTGCGGGAGACGACGCGGTCGGTGCTGATCGTCGCCGAGGCGCTGCATGCCGGCGCCGGCGAGGATAGCGCCAGGCTGATCGCGACGCTCGCGGATGCGCTCGCGCGTCACTGGTCGGTGACAGCGGCGACCGCCGCACTCAGTCAGGCATCGCCGCGTTTCGCATTTCAGGTGTAAGGGAAGGAAACGCTCGGGGGGTGGGCCGGCGGCATGCGCGCCCTATCTCAGGGGCATCGTATCTTCTGGAGACGAACCCATGTTGGACAAGTCGATCAAGATTCCGGGGCCGGACCATCCGATCACCGTCGAGCACAATCCCTGTCGCGTCGTCGTCACCATCGCCGGCAGGACGGTTGCCAATAGCCGCAACGCGCTGACGCTGCGCGAGGCTTCCTATCCGCCGGTCCAGTATATCCCTCGCAGGGATGTCGATATGTCGCTGCTTCAGCGCACCGATCACGCCACACATTGCCCCTACAAGGGCGATGCCTCCTATTACAGCATTGCTTTGGGCGGCAAACGCTCCGAGAACGCGGTTTGGACCTACGAAGCCCCGCATGCCGCCGTCAGCAACATCAAAGACCATCTCGCCTTCTATCCCGACCGTGTCGACGCAATCGAGGAAATGGCTTCGCCCGAGGCCGGCGCCTTCTGAGGATCGCCGGACGGCGGGCGCTGAAAATCGTTCGGGCGGAACCTGTCGCCTTCAGCATCGTTAGGGGCATCATCGAAGGAGCATGCTGTGCCGAAATTCCACTTCCAGCTCTTCGATCGCGATGGTGTCGGCACCGAGACCGGATACGAATTCGAGTCCGTCGAGGCTGCCAAGGCAGAGGCGCGAAGGGTCCTCGCGGAAATGGCAGCCGAAGGCCTGCCGACTGCGCCTTTGAACATGCTTTCGGTCGAACTTTTCGACGAAAGCCGCAAACCGCTTGCGGAAATTCGGCTGATTCTGGAAGAGATCGCGAAATAGAAGCGACCGGAACTCCACCGGAGAAATGCCTGTCGACGCTTCCCGGCAATCGCGGAACTATGTCAAATTTAATTGCCGCCCCCCGGGGCGGGGTCTTAATGCATGTCGCCCGGAAGTGTGCGGATGACGACATGCATGAGAGCAAGGAGCTAGAGCGCATCCATCGACCGAGTCGAATTGATGCCTATATGGGACCCGGCGGCAATCAGAGGCCGTCATCGGATGACGTCGAGCCATTCATTGCTGAAGACGAGACTGGCGACTGTGACAGGATCGCCGCGCTCGTCGCGGACGGTAACGGCAATCGTCATGCGGTCACCCGCCGGCAATTCGTCTCGCGCCACGTCCAGCAGGATGCGGGTCACCTCTTTGGGGATGTCTTCACGAGATTTGAGCTCGGTGCCGTGCTCGTCGCGGGTCGGACCTTCCCCGTTGTGTAGATCGAAATAATAGCGAGCCATGTTCTTTCCTGCGCGTCAGAGAGGAAATAACCAATGAAGACAATTGTTCCCGAGGCTGGGCCTTGATTCCTATAGAAAATACAGCTCGCACCGAGACGGCCCCGAGCCCTTGCGATAGCGGGAGACAGGACCGTGATTGAACCCTTGTTGCTGAACCTTGGAAGCCGTGATGTGCTGTCGAACGAGGAGGAAAACCTTCTTCGGTCGATCCTCGTCAAGGACAGGCAATTCGCCGTCGGAGAAGATCTCGTTTCCCAAGGCAGCCGGCCGCCCTTCAGCACGCTGCTGCTCGATGGGTTCGCGGCGCGCTACAAGGTGATGGCGGACGGCAGTCGGCAGATCACCGCACTTCATGTTGCCGGCGACTTTGTCGACCTCCATGCTTTTCCCGTCAAGGTAATGGATCATGGCATCGTTGCGCTGTCACCCTGCCACGTCGCTTTGGCCGATCATGCCGACTTGAGGGCGATCACCGAGCGCATGCCGCATTTGACGCGGCTGCTTTGGCTCGACACGCTGGTCGACGGCGCTATTCACCGGGAATGGATCGTCGCCATGGGGCGGCGCTCCAAACGCGCTCAGATCGCCCATCTCGTCTGCGAACTCTTCATGCGGCTGAAGGTCGTCAGGCGCACCCGGGGTGAAAGCTTTCAGTTTCCGCTGACGCAGATCGAGATGGCGGACGTGCTCGGCATATCGGTGGTCCACCTCAACAAGACGCTGCAGGCGCTCAGGCGCGAGGGCGTCTTCACCTGGGAGAACCGAACGATCACCATCGTCGATTGGGAACGCCTGCAGGAGATCGCCGAATTCGACCCCGCTTATCTCAGCATCTCCAGCGAGCCGCGCTGATATCTGCCGCATCGCATGCGCGTTGAAAGGGAGGAACGGCGCCGTTAGGGTGGCGGGAATCACTTGACGGGACGATGCGTGACGAAGACTTTTCTACCCTACCTATTGGCGGCAGTTTTCGCCGCATTACCGGCCGCGGCGCAGAGCGAATGGCAGGCGATCGAGGAGGTGCGGCCCTATTCGATTTCAGGCAAGACCGGCGCCGAACTTTATCAATCGATCGGGGCACAAGGCCCCAAGGCCGGCGTCACCGGCCGGGTCATCGCGCATACGACGTTCAAGCTCACCTGGACCCGCAAATACGAGCCGCAGGGCAATGCCTGCGCCATCGTCACCAATCGGCCGAAGCTCATCATCACCTACACACTGCCGCAGCCCTCGGCCGGGCTGCCGCCAGCCGTCAAGAGCAGCTGGGATGGCTTCATTTCAGGCGTTGCCGCGCATGAGCGAGTGCACGGCGAAACCATCAAGGACATGGTTAGGGAAATCGAGGCGATGAGCGTCGGCTTTACCGTTGCCGACGACCCCGACTGCAAGAAGATCAGGGTCGAGCTGACCCGGCGCCTCGGCGAGATTTCCGCAAAGCAGCGCCAGCGCGGCCGCGACTTCGACAAGGTCGAAATGGGCGACGGCGGCAACATCCAGCAGCTCATCCTCAAGCTCGTGAATGGGCCTTAACCGATGGCGGGCATCGATCTGCCGATTCGTGGGCCATTGACTTGGCCGTCACGGCGCGCCAACTCGCGGGCAATGTCATTGCGAGACGGAGACCGCCCGTGCCCCAGACTATTCTCACCCTGTCCACACGCAGCCAGGGACTTTACGAATTCACCGATCAGGCGGAGGCCTTCGTCAGCGCCGCGGGACGGGAGGAGGGGCTTCTCACTGTCTTCGTGCGCCACACATCCTGTTCACTGCTGATCCAGGAAAATGCCGATCCCGACGTGCGCACCGATCTTCTCGCCTTCTTCCGTCGGCTCGTGCCGCCGGCCTCCGACCCATCGATGGGCTGGATCGTGCACAGGGCCGAGGGGCCGGACGACATGCCGGCGCATATCAAAGCGGCGCTGACGCAGGTGTCGATCGGCATTCCGGTCGCCAGGGGACGCTTGACGCTCGGCACCTGGCAGGGACTCTATCTCTTCGAACACCGCGACCGGCCGCACCGGCGCGAAGTTGTGCTGCATCTCGGGGGCTGAGAGCGCCGCGCGCTCCTGCGTGGCTATGGCACATCGATCAACCCACCAGTCACACGGCACGCGATCAGCCCCTCAGCCGATCGAAAGAAGAGCCGTCAAAAACCGCTCATCTTCTTGTGAATGCAAACTGAATGGCCGGTTCGAACAGCATTCAGCTTGCCGCATTTAGTGTCGAGGCAATCCCTGAAGGGAGAGCTTAAAAGACCAATCGACGGAGACACTCCATGACGCATTTCCTCACCAAGGCTTGCCTTGCCGCAGTGCTCGCCCTCTCATCCGTTCCGGCCACTGTTTCCACGGCGGCAGCCGCGGGGCCCCAGACGAACTTCATCGTCGGGGCGCAATATCATCGTCCAATCCGCGGCTGCTCGCCGATGCACGCCGTGAACAAGGCGCGCGATTTCGGCCTGCGCAGAGCCCACATCACCCGCATGTCGCCGCGTGTCGTCGTCGTCGCCGGGCGCGACCGTCGCGGCTGGGACAGGATGGTCTTCGCCAATGTCCGCGGCTGCCCGCTGATCCGGCGCTGAACACCGGAACGGCAAGCGCCGACATGCGCTTGCCGCCCCTTTTGCCTTGACGGCGACACTTTCAGCCGTCTCTTCTCCGATTTGTATAAGTGATTCCACTGACGCTTCGGCGTGATGCGGAGAGTGGGGAGGGCGGCTCGACCGCACCGACGACTATAGAACGAAAGGTTTTTCGATGATGCAGTTTCTGGCAAAGGCGGGTCTTGCCGCTATGCTGATCGCCGGCACTCTTGCCGGCACGGTGGTCCCGGCGGCCGCCCAGTTTAGTATCATTATCGGCGATCAGGATCGTGATCCGCCGCGCGATTATCGCCGTCCGCCTCCGCCGCCGGGCTTCGGCCGGCGTCCGCGCGGCTGCGACCCGCGTCTGGCGGAAGATCTCGCCCGCGATTGGGGCTTCCGCCGCCCGCGCGTCGTCGACATCACCCCGCGCCGCGTCATCGTTCAGGGCTGGACCCGCCGCGGCCCTGATGAAATGAGCTTCGCCAACGTCCGCGGCTGCCCCGCTTTGCGCCGCTGATTGTCCTGCGCCCGTCTCGCTGAACCGGCACGGCGTTTCTTTGTGAGATTCCAAAGCCGCGCGCCTGGAAGGGCGCGCGGCGTTCAGTTTAGAGGCAGGAGCTCCGTTTCCTGGGCCTTGTGCCGCGGCTGTCCTGTCGATGAAAATAACGAGATCAGCCCTTATCCGCCTGCCGGCACCTCTCCCCGCTCCGGCGGGGCGAAGGGGATATCTCGCTAGCTCTCTGTTCCCCGCTGAGCTCTCGTAGGGCACGTCCCCTCTCCCCGTCAGAACGGGGAGAGGGTTAGGGTGAGGGGCATCGGCGCTAGCAGGCGGCCGCCAGCAGTCAGCACACGGCGTCAAAAGACGCGCCGCGCTTCCGTTTACTGCTCGATGGCGAAGGTTACGGTGACGCTGACAGTGTAATTGTTCTCGCCGCCCTGGACGGGAACGGCAGCGTCGGCTTCCTTCATCATCGTGGCGCGATAAACGGGCTGCGGCAGCGGGCGCGGCTCATTCTCGTTGATTTCGATGATGCGGCCGAGCTTGACGCCGGCGGCTTCGCTCAGCGTTTTCGCCTTCTTGACGGCTTCGGCGACGGCGTTCTTGCGCGCCTCTTCGAGCGCCGCATCCGGCTTGTCGTTGGTAAACTGGATGTCGCCGCCCTGGTTGATGCCGAGTGTCACCGATTGGTCGATCACCTGGCCGAGCTTGGAAAGATCGCGCAGGCGCACAGTGACCGAATTGATAGTCTGGTAGCCGATCAGCTGCGGCTGCTGCTGCTGGCCATCGACCGGCTGCGGATAATTAAACTGCGGCTGGATGGAGAAGCCCGAGGTCTGCAGGTCGCGCTCGGCGATGCCGCCGTCCTTCAGCGCCTTCAGCACGTCATTCATCGCCTTGTTGTTCTCGTCGAGCGCTTCACGGGCGGTCTTCGCCTGCTTGACGACGGCGAGATTGACGACGGCCATATCGGGCGCCAAGGACGATTCGCCATCGCCCGTCACCGAAATCACCGCCTCACGCGGCTTTGTTTCCTGCGCCAATACAGGCGCGGCACTGCCGAGCGGCAGGGCCAGAAGGGCAGTCAACACAAGTGTCTTGGACAGAATCGGCGCCATGTTTCATTCCCTAGTTGTCGTTTCCCGATGAGCTTTCTGTCGGTTGATTGTGAAGCTATTGCGGCGGAAGGGAAGGGGGCGGTGACGGATCGGGAGAAAAATGTGAGCGTGGGAGGAGTAGGCGTTCCGTGGCCGCCCGCTCTGGCCGGCCATCTACCCCACAAGCGGGGCTGGGTGCGATCGCCCGCCAAACGATCAGCGTTCAGCCCGGCGAAACGCTGGAGAGACGCGAAGATTTCGCCACTAGTGATCTCCCCACCTGTGGGGGGATGCCCGGCAGGGCAAAGGGGCGTGGCACGGAAGGCCTACATTCCTGCATCTTCCAACGCTCACCTTCCCAAATCCCGCAAAGCTGCTAGCAATGACGGCGGGTTAAGCAACAGGGGCTTCCGGACACGCCATGTCCGGCAAGGGGGCAGCATGCGCTTTATGACAATTCTTTCGATCGGCCTCGCCATCTGTTTGACGGGCTGCAGCCAAGTGGCAGAAAAGGCCGAAAACGCCGCCAACCGCTCATACACCAGCTATGCGCTGGGCAAACCCTATATGGAGGTCGCCAATCTCGGTCAATCGCCGATGGCGCGGCTCTCCGGCTCCGAAGCAACCTTCGGACCGATGATCGGCGCAACACCGTTGAAGAACGGCATGACGATCTACCGACATATGGCGCCCGCCGCCAGGACCGAGACCGGCACGAACTTCGTCGGCCTGGTCGGCAGCTCCACGATTTCCGAGAATAACCGGCTTTCCTATTTCCTGGTCGGCGCCGACGGGATCGTCAAGGATTGGGCCACGGGCTCGGTGCAGGGCAGCGCCAGCGACTGCGTGCAATATATCGGCGGCATCATCAACCGCTGCAACGATATGCGCCAGCTCCAGGCTTCGCTGGCACTCTACGACGCCAGGGTGGCGACCAAGGCCGGTCAACCCATTTCCAGCTGGGGCGAACCGTCTGCACCTGCGATCAACTGAGAATGCGCGGCAGCCCAGGCGAGGTCTTGTACCTCACCCGGCGGCCGGGACATTGGGCGGCTGACGCTGTCGCGCAGATCTGTGAAATGGTCTTGGGATAAAATCCTGCAAGACCAGAGGCCGAAGCCCGGGAGCGGATCGAAGGACCCGCCGCGCCTCAGGCGCCGAAATCATCCATGAAGGAGGGATGGATCGCGGGCTTACGCTCTTCGCGGGCTTCGCGAATGCGCTGGGGAACCGCACCGAGACCGGCAACAAAACGGGTCAGGAGATTGCGATTGAAAAGTTTCTGTAGGCTCATGGCAGTTCACTCATTCTTTTTTTTGTTAGCTGGCGGCATATATTTTGCGCAGGCTGCCTTAACAACGGGCAATTTTGCATGACAGTTATGTGACAGCGCATGGTCATGAAAAAGCGGGTAGAAAAGCGATCACTTTAGCGTGACAAGAACCCGCCGGAGGCAGTCGATTGCCGCAGATCAATGCTCTCTGCACCGCGGCGTGTAAATTGTACGGTTTGGGTGGAAGCCATGCCCCGAGGAGAAGCTCAGATGAACCGATTTTTCGCATTGATCGCGACCGGAACGCTGATCAGCCTTGCCACGCTCATTTCGGCCTGCACATCATCAGGATACATCGACCAGACTTCGTCGATCGACGGCGGTTACTACTACGAGAGTCAGCCGCTCAACCCGGCCTGCGGTGGTGGGTTCAGGCCAAGCGATGGGCGTTCGTGCAGTTATTAGAGGGTGCGATACTTGCCATGATGGCTTCGGCGGATATGTTCTCTACCGTGCAGTTATGCGAGTGTGTCTTTGGCGTTACAGCTATTTGTTGAACGAGGCTGTATCCTCCAGTTGTGTTGCAAGACATGGGGTCACGAACATGAAGCTCACGATCGCCACCACTTTTCTAGCACTCGTCGCAACGAGCGCCTTTGCAGCGGATGCAGTGCAGGACGTCCCAGTCGCCCCTGTTGCGGCTGCGCCAGTTTTCACCTGGTCAGGCCCGTATCTCGGCATCGATGGCGGCGCCAGTTGGCTAAACGGTGACTTCAGCGCCGGCGGCGCCAGCGATTCCCAGGATTTCAACGGCGGCGTCTTCGGTGCATTTGCGGGTTACAATTTCCAGTTCGACAACAACATCGTTGTCGGCATCGAGGGCAACCTCGAATACAACTGGAACGAAGAGGAAGCGCTGGGGGCGGATGTCGGCACCGATTGGGCCGGCGCTGTTCGTGGTCGTGTCGGCTACGCCTTTGACAGAGCGCTGCTTTATGGCGCGGCTGGCTGGACCGCTACGCGTGGATACGTTGACCTGCCGGGGTTAGACAAGGAAACGGAGACCTTCAACGGCTACACCGTCGGCGCGGGCGTCGACTTTGCCATCACCAACAACATCTTCGCCCGCGGGGAGTATCGGTATAATGACTTCGGCGAGAAAGACATTCTCGGTGTCGATGTCGATCTCAACCAGCACGAACTCAAGTTCGGCATCGGCGTGAAGTTCTAGGCACTGTCGGTTGGTCGGTGAAAAGAAGCCCCGCCAGGATAGCGGGGCTTTTGCGTTTCATGGCAATGCCATTAAGCCTGCCTGCAAGAGATGGTTGAAATGCGCTCGCTCAAGGGTCTAATCTCCAGACAACTGGGGATATACTAATGACAACCGTGCGCCGCTCAATCTTGAGCGCCTTCTTTTCCGCTGCCCTTGCTCCCATATGTCTTGCCGACGGTCCGACGTCGTCAGGTACCGGCTTCGCAGTAACCACGGATGGCTGGCTGCTGACCAATGCGCATGTCGTGCAGGCATGCAAGCGCATCGAAATAAAGGGCAGGGGTGACGCCGCCGACCCCCGGATTGATGCCACCAACGATCTAGCTCTGGTGAGGGTCGACGCGGCGAAGCCGTTGCAACCACTTGTCTTTCGTCGTGCGCCGACGCGGCTCGGCGAAGATATTCTAGCCATAGGCTTCCCGCTGGCAACGCTGCTGTCGGATTCGGTTAAGGTCACCACAGGCAATGTCAACGCGCTTGCGGGGCTTCGAAACGACACCCGATACATCCAAATTTCGACACCGATCCAGCCTGGCAATTCCGGCGGACCGGTCGTCGACCGCGATGGCTTTCTTATGGGCATCACCAGTGCGACGTTGTCGAAAGGCATTGCAGACGAAATCGGCATCACGGCACAGAACGTGAACTTCGCTATCCGCGCCTCGGTTGCGGATCTCTTCCTGCAGTCTCAGGGCATCGCTGGGCAATCCGGCGACAGGGCGGCAGACCAGCAGCCGCTGTCGACAGCCGACCTAGCGGACAAAATCACCCCTTCGGTGTTCCAAATTCTCTGCTACGGCGAGAAAGAGGAACAGGTGTCAGCCACCATGCCAAGCGCGGCGACCAATCTGCCCGCACAGCCAACGACTTCATTCATCGATGCTCGAGGCTACGACGCGATCGGCTTCGATTACCGCGCCGTCAAGGACGTCACTTATGCGGGGTGCCACGAGATTTGTGAAGGCGACAGCCAGTGTAAGGCGATTACCTACAACACCAAGCACGGCGTTTGCTTTCTAAAGGATAACGTCGTGGCCCTGATACGCAATGCGGATGCAGTCGCCGCTTATGCATCGTCGAAGTCAGCCGATGTGATCGTATCAGATTTCACCAGCTATTCTGGCATGGATCTTCCCGGCGGTGACTACAAGCGCCTACGAGGCAGCAACTATTTGCAGTGTTTCACCGCTTGTATCAGCGACAACGCTTGCAAGGCATTCTCCTATGTTCCCAAAAAGTCCGAATGTTGGCTCAAGAACACAATCGGTCGGCCCAAGGCGACTAAAGGTGTGGAGTTAGGGGTTAAGTAAACGAAGGCACCTCATCCAGCACACACACCTCCGAGCCTGTTCGGCGCGAAGTTCTCACTTAAGCCATCGGCGAGGGCAAGAATATGGTGGGCCCGGAGGGCCTGCGTCCGTTCAATAAGTTCAAGTGCATCGCCGGAACTGAGACACTTTCGGTTCGCAAGCAAAAACAATGTCTACCAAGTGACAGTGTCTCACTAACTCCATCTCGCGACACACCGCACCGACACGTTATAGACGATGCAAGTCGGTGGATCGCCGCTCAAGCGTCGGTCGTGAGGGGCGTGTCAATTCCCCTGGTGTGTAGCCGCTTTGATTTGACGATGCTCGAAGCAATCGAGGCGCTGCAACGATCTCATGCCGTGCCATGTGGAAGGTGAGCTCCGATGACGAAGCCTTCCCAGAAAGACATGTTCTTTGCACTTAGGGCGCTTAGCATCATGGAAGGATGGACCCGCAACGAAAGCCGGGTCGCTGGCGCACTCCTTGCGCACTTCAACCACACGACGGGCGAATGTGACCCGAGCGTTGATCGTCTCGTGCGTCTATTAGGCCTAGGTCGCGCTACAGTCTTGGCTGCAACGGCCCGTCTGTCGGACGGACCGGATCGCTTATTTGACAAAGATAGCCACGGGGGCCATTCGAACCGTGCGCAGTATACGCCACGATGGATACGCTTTCGTCAAATCGTCGAAGCCTTCGATGCCAAATTCATGTCGCTAAAGTCGCGGCCAAAGGTCCGAGAATTTAGACCTTCAACGTCCGAAAACCTGGACGTTGAACATCCGAAAACTCAGACACAAACCCATAGTATTAACCCATTGAATGAACCCCTCTTAGCCACGGACGGCGCTGGTGGCAACGACGCGACGTCACGGCCGCATGGGATGGACAAGAAGAGCCCAGAAGGCCAGCCCAAGCGCGGTCAAGGGAATGGGAAGGGATCGGGCTGGCATATCGATCACTTGACACGAAGTCGGCCGCTACGACGCCACCAAATATCACACAGCCAGGCAGCGGACGCCGCAGCAGAACGGCGCTGGTATGCGGACCTGCATGCACTAGGCCCTGAGTTTGAGGCCGACGCGATTGAAAGGCTGACCCAGGAAACTGTGACCGCGGTGACGGCTGCCGAGCGGCATCAGCGAGGCGCTGGCATTCGCGTCATCCATGAGGCGCTGTGGATGCGGCCGGGCGCCAGACTATCTTGAATTGTATCGCTGCCTCGGGGTGGCGCGGGTCCTTCCCGAGCGTCGGCTGAAAGCGGGAGGGGCGGCAGCGCAGCGGCCGTGACTATATGCGCAATTCCTCAACTAACTTCTTTCATGATGGTTGTTGAACGATGAACAAGCTTCGCGTTTCGAG
>NZ_JBXSOL010000059.1:0-15966 GCF_057784555.1 Rhizobium sp. CNPSo 3670 | reverse complement strand
CGCTGCCGTCAAGGCGCCCGGCTTCGGCGACCGCCGCAAGGCCATGCTGGAAGACATCGCCATCCTGACCGCGGGCACCGTCATCTCCGAAGATCTCGGCATCAAGCTTGAGAATGTGACGCTCAACATGCTCGGCCGGGCAAAAAAGATCACGGTCGAGAAGGAAAACACGACGATCATCGACGGCGTCGGTTCGAAGGAGGAAATTTCAGGCCGCATTGCCCAGCTCAAGGCCCAGATCGAAGAAACCACCTCCGACTATGACCGCGAGAAACTGCAGGAACGCCTTGCCAAGCTCGCCGGCGGTGTTGCCGTCATCCGCGTCGGCGGCTCGACAGAGGTCGAGGTGAAGGAGAAGAAGGATCGCGTCGACGACGCGCTGCATGCCACCCGCGCAGCGGTCGAGGAGGGCATCCTGCCAGGCGGCGGCGTGGCGCTGCTGCGCGCGGTCAAGGCGCTCGGCAACATCAAGACTGCCAATGACGACCAGCGGGTCGGCGTCGACATCGTCCGCCGTGCGCTCGAGGCCCCGGCTCGACAGATCGCCGAAAACGCCGGCGCCGAAGGCTCTATCATCGTCGGCAAGCTGCGCGAGAAGAGCGACTTCTCCTATGGCTGGAATGCTCAGACCGGCGAATTCGGCGATCTCTACGCGCAGGGCGTCATCGATCCGGCAAAGGTCGTTCGCACCGCGCTGCAGGATGCATCCTCCATCGCCGGCCTGCTGGTGACGACGGAAGCGATGATCGCCGAGAAGCCGAAGAAGGATGCTCCTCCGGCAATGCCGCCCGGCGCCGGTATGGACTTTTAAGTCAGGGTCTCAGGCTCGCCCGGACACGCCGGGCGGGCCTTTTCCGAGAGAATGAAGATGGTTCAAACGATCCTAAGCCGATCGCAGGTGCCGTTGGACTCCCGCGATCTCGAAACCTGCCAACGCGTCTTCGACAAGCTCAGCGCCGATTACGCAGTGGCAAGAGACAGCGACGAAGCCGAACGAATGGCGAGCATCATCATCGAGCTGTACCGACAGGGCGTGCGCGATCCCAATCATCTGCAGTCGATGGTTCAGGCGGCCCGCGGCCTGTTTGAGACGAACGGACGCCCAACTACGCCGGTGACTGCGCCGGCACGCAATCGATGACGAGCGCATCCCGCATCCGCTTCAGCTCATAGCCGAGATCATATCGGAAGGGCTGACGCCGAAGGCATGTCGCCTTCGGCGGCCGTGACGGGCCGGCAGCAATCCGAGCCGCTCCGCACGTTTCACGCCACAGCCGCGATCGTATCGCCGTCGTTCGGCAGCAGCCGTGCAACGGCGCTCAAAAGGTCGGTCTGCGATATCAGGCCGAGGATCCGGTGGTCGTCGTCGACGACGATGACGGCATGGGTGCGCCCGTCCGTCAGAACCGGCAGCAGCGACAGGGCGAGATCCGAAGCTCTTGCCACCGCCGGCTTGGAGATCGCGTGGGCGATCGTCTCGCCGCCCCCAAACAATTCGCGCAAGCCGACAGTGCCGATCAGACGGCCTTCCCGATCGTTCACCGGCAGGGTGCGGATATTATGCTTCAAAAGAAGATGTCGCGCGGCGTCCGGCTCGGACGTCTCGCCGATGGCGATCACATCACGCGACATGATATCGGCGCAGCTGATCTTGTCGTTCGATCGGATCGCCGCCTGCAGCTCGACCTGCTGCAGCAGTCTCCCGAGGTCCGCACGATCGATATCGAATGTTTCGTCGAGCGCTTCGAGGGCGGCATCGACATCCTCCTCGCGAAAGCCGACCCGCGCGGCGGATGGCGGATCGATCGTCTGGTGGGTGTTCTCCGCCGGCTTCGGCACGACATGCGGATAGTTCCGCCTTGAAAGCTTGTGGAACAGCAGCCCGAGCCCGACGAGAATACAGGAGTTCAAAGCGACGGGCACGAAGGGAAAGAGGAACCCCCACCCGGCAACGACGGGGCCGCCGAGCACGGCGGTCAATGCCGCAGCCCCTCCCGGCGGATGCAGGCATCGCGTGAACGACATTGCCCCGATGGCCAGCGAAACGCCGACGCCCGTCGCAATGATCGGATCACGAATGAAATACGCCGCAATAATCCCCATCAGGGCGGAAATTGTATTGCCGCCGACGATCGCCCATGGCTGCGCCAACGGGCTTGCCGGCACCGCGAAAAGCAGCACCGCCGACGCCCCCATCGGTGCGACGATCAGCGGAAGATGCGGCCCCTGACCGAACAGATAACCGCTGATGACGCCAGTGAGACCGATGCCCAGCAAGGCCCCGAAACAGGCGATCAATCGTTCTCTTAGCGTCGCGCCGGCCAGAATGGGCGAAAACAATCGAAAGCGGCGAAAACGGCTCGGCCTTACCTTCGGTGAAACGGGAAATTGCATGCGAAGACCAATTGAGTGAGGATTTTCTGGAGGTCGAGGACGAGACGCCGGAGCTAGTTTGCCGCCAGCCTGACATCTCTGCCTTTGGTTGCGCCAAGCACTTCATGAAAGGCACTGAAGGCGCTTGGGCAATCGTCCTTGCGGTAAACCAGCAGGGTCTCGACCGGCCCGAGCTGATGCGTTTGAACGGCAGTCGGCCAGTGCATGAGATCGAGAACGGACCTTGGCATCACACCCGCGGTATTTCCGGTCGCAACACTCGCCAGGATCGCATGATAGGAACCGTGCTCGATCGTCAGCAGGTCGCTCGATTTGCGCACCCAATCTTCGGCAATCCGGCGATAGGTGCAGCCGGGTTCCAAAGCCGCGAGCGACCCGACACGCAGGTCGGCCGCGGATTTGATGGCGGGATGCCCGGATGGCAGCACGATCAACAGATCTTCGATGAAGACCGTCTCCATCTCCAGCGCCTCGAGTTCGGCATCGAAATCCTTATCCTCGTCCCGCATCGCCTTCGGTGGGCGGGCAATAAGCGCGCAATCCAGCGCATCGGCCAGAACATCGCGGGCGAGATCGCGAGACGCGCCCATCGTCAGATGCAGCGACACGCCGGGCCACATCTGGTTGAATTGCGTCAACGCCGCCGGCAGCCGGCTTGCCGCCGTGCTCTCCATCGTGCCAACCCGCAATGTTCCCGATGGGGCAAGAGGCCGCACGGCCTGGCGCGCTTCGAGCGCCAGCGCCATCAGCCGATTCGCATAGGCGAGAAAGGTTTCGCCCTCCCGCGTCAGCGTCATCTTCTTCCCGTCACGGCTGAACAGGCAAGCGCCAAGGTCCTCCTCCAATTGCTGGATGCGCGTCGTCACATTCGACGGCACCCGCCCGACGGCCTTTGCAGCCTTCGTAACGCTGCGATCGCTGGCAACAGCGAGGAATATCTCGATTGACGAAAGGTCCAATAAAAATCTCTTTTCCGGAATTAAAGCGAGTCATCGTTCTCTATATAAAAATCATCACCCGAGCTCAAGCGGGTTTAGACACAGGCGCAAAAACCGGAATCGGGACAGCGTGAGGGCTCCCGGGCGCGACCTTCTCATAATGTCCGCGCCATCGGCAGGCCGGACAGCCAAGTGATTGCCGAAAAAAAGATCGAGACGCCACCGAAATAGCCACGCAAAGTCCGGGATCTGCCCCGCTACCGAGCGTTTTTCGGCTGGCATGGAGATTGCGTCTCTGTGCTGATCTGTAGAACGACCGGCGCCGACCATATGCTGCACCTTGTTTTGACCTGCCTTCTTCTAAGCGTCGCTTCAGGCCTGAGCATGCGGCGTTTTCTTCTGCCGTATTTTCCCGGCGGCGACCTCGCTGAGAAATCCGCTCCCGTAACGGTCGTCGCAAGCGCGGTCTTTCTGGCGGCAGTCGCCTTTACCATCTCCGACCAAAATCTCTGGGCCAAATCCGTCGTGCTGATGCTCTGCCTTTTGCTGGCGGCAATGTTCGACGACGCCCGCCCCAGTCTGACCATCGCGCTTTCTGCCATTAGCCTGGCGGCCTACCTCGGGCTGCGCTCGATCGGCTGAGCATAAATTGGCATCCTGTCCTGCCGATCGATGACACGGTGTTCTGGCTTGAGACCGTATACCGGTGGGAAACGGCGCAAGGCCTGTGGCAATATCGTTCCTTCCGACCCGAAGCCGAACATATCGAGGCTTCGGCCGCCATGCCCATTTATCCCGCGCTTAATTTCCGTCAGCCGAGCGCCTGGCTGACCAGCGCATAGGTTTTCGGCCGATGCCCCACGTGACCTCCCGGAATTGGAAGCCAAGGGTCGCCCAGCGACATGGTTGTCACGAAGTCAAAGACAGCAAGGCCACAGCGGGAGAGAAAATCGGCGAATATTCCGGCTTTCTCGCGCGTATCGAGGCGCAGGAATGACCCCGCATGCTCGAGCGCATGCGGATGAACGACGGCAATTGCGTCTGCGTCACTGACCGCCACCACCGGGCCGACGACATGGCCGCGCCCGAACCTTCGGCAAAGCGAGAAGGCCTCGATCCGGCCGGCGCGAACCAATACGACGCCCTTGGAATGTGCCATGAGCCGTGTCAGAAGCAGCGTGCGGTCCGTGCCGAAGGCAACGCGATCCAGTTCCGCGATCGCCTCCAGATCTTCAGCTTCTACGGGCCGTATCGCGGCACCGGCCGGCAGTTCCACATTCTGCGGCACAGTCGCTTCGCCCTGGCATTGAAACACGGGCGCCTCACCGACAAAATCCAAGGCCAGATAAAGGCGTCGCGCCGCCCGCGTCGCGTTCAGCCCAAGATTTCTTCCCGCAACCTGGTCGAGCGCATGGCCCATCAGCCACTGCCCGGCGCCATTGGCCTGCAGGCGCGGCGAGGTGATCACCATACCGATCGTGGCGAACCGGCCATCATAGGGAAACCACATCGCAGAGCCCAGGATGCGGCCGATTTCATCGATGGCCGCAATGCCCTGCCCGAATTCGCGCAGGAATTGCCAGTCTTCACGGCGGTGTGGCCAGGCGACGGACATCGAAAGCGCATGCAGTTTGTCGAGATCGACGCTGTCGATCCCGGTTATGCGCGTTTCGAAACTATCGACCAACCTGGATTCGGATGTCAGTGCACTCACTCCCGCCCTCCTGCGGCGTTGTCCGGCCAACCCTTAGGGAAAGCTGCGCCCGGAAGTTCCTTCGTCGAGATTAGGACGGATTGCGCGATACAATTCACTGGCGAAGCCCGTGCAAACACAACAATCGTCCAAATCCGATGCAGTTTCGGCAAATAAAGCCTGGGCAAGTCCCTACAGTCATTGACAGACCCCACCGCCGGCTGCGCCGTTGCCCGCGAGTGGGCCGGTGCAACTCTATATCCCGCGATGCGAGGACGCACATGCAGGCAGTTGAAATCCTCGAAAGGTTGGTCGGCTTTCCCTCGGTCGTCGGCACGCCGAACGGCGAGATCGTTGGGTGGATCAGGCATTACCTGCAAAGCCACGGTATTGTCGCCACGGAGATTGCCGGCCCCGAGGGCGACCGGTCGAACCTCTTCGTAACGATCGGCCCAAGCGAGACGCCGGGCTACATCCTCTCCGGCCATATGGACGTCGTTCCCGCCGCGGAAGGCGGGTGGAGCAGCGATCCGTTCCGTCTCCGCGCCGAAGCGGACCGCCTCTACGGTCGCGGAACCACCGACATGAAGGGCTTTCTCGCCGTCGTGCTTGCCGCCGTCCCCGCACTCGCGGCGGCGCGCCTCCGCCGGCCCATCCACCTCGCTTTTTCCTACGATGAGGAGGCAGGCTGCCGCGGCGTTCCGCACATGATCGCGCGCCTGCCTGAGCTCTGTGCACATCCGCTCGGCGCGATTATTGGCGAACCGAGCGGCATGCGGGCGATCCGCGCACACAAGGGCAAGGCCGCCGCTCGGCTGACTGTCAGGGGCCGCTCCGGCCACTCCTCCCGCCCGGACCAGGGACTAAATGCCATTCACGCCATGACCGAGGTCTTAGCTTGCGCCAGCGCCGAAGCCGAGCGGCTGACGCAGGGTGCGTTCGATCCTGTGTTCGAACCGCCCTATTCCTCGCTTCAGGTCGGCACATTGAAGGGCGGCCAGGCGATCAACATCATTCCCGATAGCTGCGAAGCCGAGTTCGAGGCCAGGGCTATTTCTGGAATCGACCCGGCCACGCTGCTGGCGCCGCTGCGAGTGATGGCCGAGGCGCTGCCGCAACGCGGCTTTCAGTCGGAATGGCGCGAACTCAGCGCCTATCCGGCGCTGTCGCTTGCAGCCGATGCGCCGCTTGCTCACTTGCTTGGCGAACTCACTGGTATCGAGCCGCTCGCCGCCGTCAGCTACGGCACGGAAGCCGGCCTTTTTCAGCGCGCCGGCATGGATGCGATCATCTGCGGCCCGGGCGATATCGCCCGTGCTCACCGACCGGACGAATTCATCCTAGCGAGCGAGCTCCTGGCCTGCCAGGGCATGATCGAGGCACTCGCCCGACGTTGCACCGCCTGACATCAGATCAAGGAGCCGTTGCGATGACCTTTCTCTTCAATTCCGATGCGAAGCGCGGCGCGATATTCGCCGACGCCTTCGCGCGCGAGCTGCCCGACATGGCCTTCGCCATGGATCCGGCTTCGGTCGAACCGGAGGCTGTGCGCTACCTGATCACCTGGACCGTGCCGGATGATCTCGCCCGCTACCGCAACCTCGAAATCCTGTTTTCGATCGGCGCCGGCATCGACCAGTTCCGCATCGACGCCGTGCCTGCGCAGGTCAAGGTGGTGCGGATGGTAGAGGACGGCATCGTCAGAATGATGCAGGAATATGTGACGCTGGCCGTCCTCGCGCTCCATCGCGATCTGCCGGCCTATCTCGACCAGCAGCGCCGCGGGATCTGGCAACCGATCGCAGCCGTTCAGGCGGCGCAACGCCGCATCGGCGTGCTCGGGCTCGGCATGCTCGGAAGCGCAGTGCTTGAGAGTTTGCGTCCTTTCGGCTTTCCGATGTCCGGCTGGAGCCGCACCCCGCGCGCGATCGACGGCGTTCGGTGCCTCAGCGGCGGCGAGGGGCTCGAGACCCTGCTTGCCACCACCGATATTCTCGTCTGCATGCTGCCGCTGACCGAGGAGACGCGCGGCTTGCTGGATGCCGAGCTCTTCGCCAGGCTTCCGATGGGGGCCGCACTCGTTCATGTCGGTCGCGGCGCCCAGCTCGATCACCAGGCGCTCGTCGCAGCCCTTGACGCCGGACATCTCTCCGGCGCCGTCGTCGATGTTACCGATCCGGAGCCGCTGCCATCCGGCCACGCCTTCTGGAGCCATCCCAAGATTTTACTGACGCCGCATATTGCCAGCGTCACCCAAGCCGAAACCGCTGCGGCCGCCGTGATCGGCAACATCAAACGGCACCGGGCGGGCCTCGACCCGATCGGGCTGATCGATCGCAGCCGCGGCTACTGATCATCTCACCAACCATCCACACCTCGAAAGGAAAGTCATGTCCCTGCTTAAGACAATCGACACCAACCCGTCCCATGCGCCGCGTGAGTCCGGCCCCCTACCAGAGCGTCTGATCGCGGGCAACCCCACCTTCAAGACCTGGGCGCAGGATGTTGCTCGCGCAGACACCGTTCATACCGGCGTATGGGAGGCAACGCCCGGCGAGACCCGTTCGATCAAGGGCGAGACCTTCGAGTTCTGCCATATCCTTTCCGGCCTGGTCGAACTCACGCCGGAAGGCGGAGAACCGGTGGTCTATAAGGCTGGCGACAGTTTTGTCATGAAGCCGGGTTTCGTCGGCGTCTGGAAGACGCTCGAGACGGTGCGCAAGATTTACGTGACCGTGACGTGACGCCGTAGAATTAACTGATGGTGGCGGCGAAAACGCAATTTTTCGCCGCCCCGGCACCGCCGGTCGATGCATGCTGCTCGCTTTCCCCAGCTAGGCTTACCTCAGCTCATGCCGAGGATACGCAATGACACTCAGCTTCGATCCGAACTCGATTTCCCTGCCCATGGGGCATTTCATCGGCGGCCGGCTGGTTCCGGCCGAAGCCGTCATCGATATGCACCGGCCGTCCGACGGCAAGGCCTATGCCGGCTGTCCGCTTGCCGACGCAGCCCTCGTCGACCAAGCCGTGGAGACGGCAAGGGGGGCGTTAGATAGAAGCAATTGGGGTGGTGTGCGGCCGCGCGAGCGCACCAAGGCGCTGCAGCGCTGGGCAGATCTGATCGAAGCCGAGGCGGAGACACTTGCCAGGCTTGAGGCCCTCTCCTCGACCCGACCGGTCGGCCATCTCGTCGCCGGCGATATCGCCGTCACCGCCGAGCAGATCCGCTTCTTTGCCGAATTCGCCGACAAGGAAGGCGGCGATCTCGTCCCGACCGACGACACGAATTTCGGCATGATCGTGACGGAACCCTATGGCGTCGTCGGCGCCATCACACCCTGGAATTTCCCCTTGTCAATGGCGGGCTGGAAGCTTGGCCCGGCGCTGGCGGCGGGCAATGCGGTGGTGCTGAAACCTTCGGAGATGACGCCATTTTCGACACTCTATCTTGCCGAGCTTTCGGTGCGCGCCGGCCTGCCCGCCGGCCTCGTCAACGTCGTGCTGGGTGACGGGCCGATCACCGGAACCGCCATCACCGGACATCCGGGAATTTCCAAGGTCAGCTTCACCGGTTCGACCGCGGCTGGCGCGGCGATCATGGCCAATATTGCCAGGACGGGCGTGAAGCCGATGACGCTGGAGCTCGGCGGCAAGAGCCCGCAGCTGGTCTTCGCGGATGCCGATCTTGATCTTGCGGCAGGCGCCATCGCCGCCAGCATCTTGTCCAATGCCGGCCAGGCCTGCATATGCGGATCTCGTCTCATCGTCGACGCGAAGGTGGCGGACGCGCTCGCAGCGGCACTGCTTTCCAGACTGGCGGCAATCCGACCAGGGCCGACCTGGGAGGAAACGACCGATTATTCACCCGTTATCTCCGAACGCCAGATCGCCCGTATGGACGGCATCATCCGCGCCGCCATCGATGGCGGCGCCGAATGCCTCACCGGCGGCCGCCGGCTCGATCGTGAGGGATATTTCTACGCGCCAACGCTGATTTCGGGAGTGACGGCAACATCGCCCGCGGTTCTCGAGGAAATCTTTGGACCTGTCCTGACGATCCAGACCTTCGAGGATGAAGAGGAGGCGCTGCGGCTGGCCGACCACCCATCCTATGGGCTGGCGGCGGGCCTCTTTACCCGTGATCTCTCGCGGGCGATCCGCCTCACCCGGCGCCTGCAGGCCGGCACCGTCTGGGTCAACCGTTACGGCAGGTCGCGCGACCATATCCTGCCGACCGGCGGTTACAAGCAGTCCGGCATCGGCAAGGACCTCGGCCGCGAAGCCTATCACGCCAACCGCAAGAGCAAGAGCGTGCTCATCAGCCTTTAAGGAGCTCACATGAAGACTTACAGGATTGCCCTTCTGCCGGGAGACGGCGTCGGCCGCGACGTGACCGATGCTGCCTGGGCCGTGCTCGAAAAGGCAGCCGGAGCGAGCGGTGTTTCTCTTGAAGCGACCCGCTACCCCTGGTCCTGCGACTATTATCTCGAAAACGGTAGCATGATGCCGGCCGACGGTATCGAGACGCTGAGGTCCTTCGACGCCATCCTGCTCGGCGCCGTCGGCTGGCCCAGCAAGGTGCCGGATTCCGTGTCCCTGCATGGGCTGCTGCTGCCCATCCGCAAGGCTTTTGTACAATATGCCAACATCCGCCCGCACAAGCTGCTGCCCGGCGTGCAGGGACCGCTGCGGTCGCAAGACTTCGATATCCTGTGCATCCGTGAAAACACCGAGGGCGAATATTCCGGCGCCGGCGGCCGCATCCATCAGGGCACCGACAGCGAGGTGGCGGTGGAAACCTCGATCTTTACCCGAAAGGGGGTCGAACGAATCCTGCGTTTCGGCTTCGAGCAGGCGCGTGTGCGGCGCGGCAAACTCGCGTCGGTGACCAAGTCCAACGCGCAGAAATATTCGATGGTCTTCTGGGACGAGATCACCCACAGGCTCTCGGCGGAATATCCGGATGTCGAAGTCACGAGCTACCATATCGACGCCATGGCCGCCCGCATGGTCATGGCGCCTGATAGTCTCGATGTCGTGGTCGCATCTAATCTGTTCGGCGACATTCTGACCGATCTTGGCGCCGCCATCCAAGGCGGGCTCGGCTTTGCGGCATCCGCCAACATCAATCCTGATCGCCAGGCGCCGTCCATGTTCGAACCCGTCCACGGCTCCGCGCCCGACATCGCTCATCTCGGAATCGCCAATCCGATCGCAGCCATCTGGTCGGGCGCAATGATGCTGGAACACCTCGGAGAGGCGACCGCCGCCGGCAGGGTAATGGCCGCCATCGAGGCGACGACGGCGCGCGGCATCGGCGCCGTTCCCGGCACTGACAAGACGGAGGCGATCACGGCATCGGTGCTTTCGGCACTCGGCTAGAGCACGTCGCAAAAAACACGCCGCGGCTTTGCGCCCGAATTTGTGGAGGTATTTATGAAAGAGGACAAGATGAACGGATTGAGGGATGCAAGCCTGCTGCGTCAGCAGGGGCTCATCGACGGAGAATGGTGCGGGGGCGCAGCCGGGCGCACGATCGAGGTGATCGATCCGGCGACGCAGCATGTGCTGGGCAGCGTGCCCGACATGGACGGAGCCGACACACGGGCCGCTATCGTGGCGGCGGAAAAAGCGTTTGGTCCATGGCGGGCAAAGACCCATGCCGAGCGCGCCGCCCTGCTCGAAGCCTGGCACGACCTGATGCTCGACAATATCGAGGACCTGGCACTGATCCTGACGACGGAACAGGGCAAGCCGCTGACGGAAGCGCGGGGCGAAATCCGCTACGGCGCCTCATTCATCAAATGGTTTTCCGAGGAAGCGCGCCGCATTGGCGGAACGACCATCCCCTCGCCTATCGCGGACCGGCGGATCGTTGTTCTCAAGGAGCCCGTCGGCGTATCGGCGATCATCACGCCGTGGAATTTTCCCAATGCGATGATCACCCGCAAGGTGGGGCCTGCGCTTGCGGCCGGTTGCACGGTGGTCATCAAGCCATCGGAGCTGACCCCCTTCTCGGCACTGGCGCTGGCCGTACTGGCGGAGCGCGCCGGCATCCCCAAGGGGGTGATCAACATCGTTACCGGCATGCCGGCCGCAATCGGCGACGAACTGATGACGAACCAGACCGTCCGCAAGATCTCTTTCACCGGCTCGACCCGCGTCGGTTCGCTGTTGATGCGGGGTGCCGCTGACAGCATCAAGCGGCTCAGTCTCGAACTCGGCGGCAACGCGCCTTTCATCGTGTTCGACGATGCCGATCTCGACCTTGCCGTAGAGGGCGCCATCGCGTCCAAATTCCGAAATGGCGGTCAGACCTGCGTCTGCGCCAATCGTCTTCTCGTCCAGTCCGGCGTCTACGATGCCTTTGCCGCCAAGCTCGGCGCGCGCGTGTCTGCTATGAAGGTCGGGGCAGGCACGGAGGCCGGAACGGATATCGGGCCAATGATCAACAAGGCAGCGATCGAGAAGATCAAGCGTCACGTGGACGATGCGGTAGCAAAGGGAGCCAAGATCCTCGCCACCGCCGGCTCTATGCCGGGCGGCGATCAATATGCGGCGCCGATGGTGCTTGGCGGCGCGACGACCGACATGCAGCTTGCCAGCGAAGAGACATTCGGACCGGTTGCCCCGCTGTTTCGGTTCGACACCGAGGAAGAGGCGATCCGCATTGCAAATTCCACCCCCTACGGCCTTGCCGCCTATTTCTACACCGAGAGCCTGAAACGATCCTGGCGGGTGGGCGAAGCGCTCGAGTTCGGCATGATCGGGCTGAACACGGGCGCCATCTCGACCGAAGTCGCTCCGTTCGGCGGCGTCAAGCAATCCGGCCTCGGGCGCGAGGGCGCACAATGCGGCATTGAGGAATATCTGGAAATGAAGAGCTTCCACATCGGCGGTCTCTCCTGACCGACAGCAAAAACAAAGGGGCGCCGGGAGTTCATTCCGGCGCCCTTCCTAAACGCTATCGCAAGCCACGGATCTTTGGATTCTGCCTGTCACCCCCTGCTGCAAGATTTTGCGACACAGGTGCGAGAATGACTGAGCCGCTCTCGCCACGCCGCGCTTACATGAAGCGATCAAGTGTCTTGTAGTAGAGCCCGACGACCGGCAGGAACCACGGCTTGCCGAAATGGCCGGGAACGGCAGGCCAATCGAGCCCCTTTA
Organism: Rhizobium sp. CNPSo 3670; assembly: GCF_057784555.1. Classification (NCBI taxonomy): domain Bacteria; kingdom Pseudomonadati; phylum Pseudomonadota; class Alphaproteobacteria; order Hyphomicrobiales; family Rhizobiaceae; genus Rhizobium; species Rhizobium sp. CNPSo 3670. The sequence goes on along the minus strand of NZ_JBXSOL010000059.1, from coordinate 3,771 downwards.
CCGGATTGCGGTCCGCCTTGCCCATGATGGCGTCGGCGATGATCATGCCGAGGTGGGTGGAGAGCTGGGCGCCGTGGCCGGAATAGCCCATCGCGTACCACACGCCATCGACGTAACCGGCGCGCGGATAGCGGTCCTTCGTCATGTCGACGAGCCCGCCCCAGCAATAATCGATCTCGACGCCGGCAAGTTGCGGGAAGATTTCAGCCAGGCCGGCGCGCAGGATATCGCCACTCTTTGCATCCGACCGCTGATCAGACGTGGCGGAAAAGCGTGCGCGGCCGCCGAAGATCAGCCGCTTGTCCGGCGATAGCCGGAAATAGTTGCCGATGTTCATCGAGGTGACGCAGGTCCGGTTTCCCGGCATCGTCGCTGCGATTTCGGCGTCGCTCAACGGACGGGTAGCGAGCAGGAAGCTGCCGACGGAAATGATCCGGCGGCGGAAATAGCCGAAGAGCGACGGCGTGTAGGCGCCTGTAGCGACCAACACGTGGTCGGCCGTGACGGTGCCCCGCCCCGTCTCAAGGCTGTGGCGCCCATTGCCCTGTTTGTGTTCGGTCACGGCAGCCTTTTCGAAGATGACGGCGCCGTGGCGGACGGCCGCGGCGGCGAGTCCGGCGACATAGCGGCCCATATGCATCATCGCGCTCTTTTTCGAGAGCATGGCGCCATGGAAGGGCGAGCCAACCTCACTCTTCAAGTCATTCGCCGAAAGAAGCGCCGTCTCCGGATCGACCTCTCTATGCACAGCCTCGAAGTTGCGGGCAATGGCATCGAAATGCTGAGGCTTGGAGGCAAGCTTGAGCTTTCCCGCGCGACGGAAATTGCAATCGATGCCCTCCTCGGTGACGATCGCCTCGATCGTATCGATGGACTCATCGAACGCCCGATAGAGCGCCATAGCCTTCTCCGCGCCGAGCGCTGACTTCGCGGACAGGAAGCTGTGAGCCAGTCCGTTGTTGAGGTGGCCGCCATTGCGCCCTGATGCCCCCCAGCCCATCCGCTCGGCCTCGAGCACGACGACCTTGACGCCGGCTTTAGCAAGCTGGCGCGCCGCTGCAAGCCCGGTAAAGCCTGCGCCGATCACGGCGACATCATAATGTCCTTCGACAGGACCTTGAGCCGCATCGGCAAAAGCACGCGCTGTGTCGTGCCAGTAGGACTGGAACTGCATCCTCTTATCTCGTCAGAGGCCGACAACGCCAGGCAAGCCGGAGATGTCGGGAATCTCGACATAGCCGTAATAGGGATTTGCCGGCTCGTGACCGCGATTGACCCAGACCTTGTTCTTGATGCCGAGATCGTGGGCCGACATCAGATCATAGCGGAAGGAGGACGAGCAATGCAGCACGTCCTCTGGTCCGCAGCCGAGCATGTCGAACATGTATTCGAAAGCCTGGAAGCGCGGCTTATAAGCATTGGCCTGCTGAGCGGTATAAACCGCGTGGAAGGGCGCGCCGAGCTTTTCGACATTCGACATGATCTGGGAGTTCATGGCGTTGGACAGGATCACCAAAGGAATTTCCTTGGCAACTCTGGCAAGGCCCTCGGGTACGTCCCGATGCGGCCCCCAGGTGGGAACACGCTCGTAAACCATTTGCGCTGCTTCGTCGCGAAACGTGACGCCGTTGCGCTTGCATGTCCGCTCGAGCGAGTTGTGCACCACCTCGGCGTAGGGCTTCCAGGCGCCCATGATCTCGTCCAGACGATAGGCGGCGAAATTCCTGACGAACTCCGCCATGCGCGGCTCCTCCAGTTGATCGCCGTAGAGGTCGCGCGCCGCTTCCGCCATCTGGAAGTTGGTCAGCGTGCCGTAGCAATCGAAGGTGATGTATTTCGGGCGGAACGTCGTCATCTGCGTATCCTTGAATGATTGGAACCGGGATGTTTCACAATCATAGGCACCGCTTTATCCGTGGCTTATCCGAATTGGCGGCATCCGAAGCAGAATCTATCGTATCGAAAGCGGCGTTTGGCAGAAGGTTGCGCGCCGCTCGGGTTCAGTCGTGATCGTGGTCATGATGCGACGGAAGATCGAGGCCGAAGGTATGGACGAGATCGGCCACCTCGGCCGGGCTGAGGAAACGGGGATTGAGGTTGCGCAACAGCAGATAGAGCTTCGCCGTTTCCTCCAGTTCCTCGGTCGCGAAGACCGCCGCCTCCAGGCTGTCACCGGCGACAACAGGTCCATGATTGGCGAGAAGCACCGACGAATATCTGCCTGCCAGTCCCCGGATTGCGTCAGCCACCGCCGGATCCCCAGGACGATAATACGGCACCAAGGCCGTTTGACCGGCGCGCATGAGATAATATGGCGTCATCGGCGGCAGGGCGGCACGCGGATCGATCTCCGGCAGCATGGTCAGCGCCACCGCATGGGTGGAGTGAAGATGGACAATGGCGCGGGCACTGCCGCGTGTATCGTAGAGGGCAGTGTGAAGCGGGATTTCCTTGGTCGGCTTGTCGCCGGACAGCAAACGGCCTTGCGCATCGAGCCTGGAGAGCCGGGCCGGGTCGAGAAAACCGAGCGAGGCGTTGGTCGGCGTCACCAGCCAGCCGCCGTCCTCCAGCCGCAACGATATATTGCCGGACGAACCGGGCGTCAGCCCGCGCTCGAACAGCGAGCGAGCGTATAGGCAGATTTCCTCACGCAGGCGCGCGTCGGACATGGCGGTTCCTCCAGGTTACGCAGTTGCCCCTTCGATCAGTTCAAAACCGAGATCGATGGCCTGCGGCGGCGCGTTGGCGATGACCAGCTCAGCGGCGATCTGCCCCGTCGCCACACGCGGCGTGCGGATGGTCGATAAGGGTTGCGGTATTGCCCGGCCGATATCGAGGCCGTTATAGCCGAATATAGCGAGCTGCGAGGGGATGGCGATCCCTTGAGCGAGACAATGAAAATAACCACCGAGCGCCATGTCATCGTTGGAAAAGTAGACCGCATCGAGGCCGGTCGCTCGTGCGAGCAGTCGCTCCAGTCCCTGCTTGCCGTTTTCGACCGAGGAAGCGTCCGCGAGGATTTCCTGGGCGATGAGGGGGGTGCCGTTGGCTTCAAGAGTTTCACAAAAGCTCAAGAACCGTTTGCCGGCGCGGGTGTCGCGGTCCAGGTCGTGACCGACATAACCGATCCGCCGGTAGCCCCGCCTGAGCAGGAAGGCAGCGCTCTCCCGCCCGGCCGCGCGGTTCGAGAAGCCGACCGCGATATCGAGGGCATCGCCATCCAGATCGAGCAGTTCGACGACCCGGCATCCGCTGGCGCGCAGCATCTTCGCCGTACCGTCGGTGTGCTCGTAGCCCGCCAGCATCACTGCCGCCGGGCGCCAGGCAAGCATGGCGGTTGCGAGAGCCTCCTCCTTGCCCGGATCATAGTCCGTGACCGAAAAGACCGCCTGATAGCGATTTTCTTCGAGAACGGCACCCGCTCCGCGCAGCACGTCGGAAAATACGATGTTAGACAGCGAGGGAATGACGAAGGCGACAAGGCGCGAACCGGTGGAGGCAAGCGTTCCGGCGATCCGGTTCGGGACATAGCCCAGCCGCTCGACGGCAGCCATTACCCGCTCCCGCGTTCTGCCAGAAAACGATCCGTGATTGCGCAGCACGCGCGACACCGTGCTCTCGCCGACGCCGGCTGCTTGCGCGACCTCTGCAAGGGTCACCGTCGCCTGATTTTTGAATTCCATCGTCAATTTTGAACCCGGCATCTGAAGCGCGAAACTATCCTCGGGACGCCTCGCTGCGACAGCCATTTTTCATCACTTCCGACCAGAA
>NZ_JBXSOL010000058.1:0-16544 GCF_057784555.1 Rhizobium sp. CNPSo 3670 | reverse complement strand
GCGACGATCGAAGAAGAGAATTTCTCGACATTGTCGCTGCGGCCGATGCCGATCTGATCGGGCACCTGGTTACCGAGCGGGATGTAGACCATGCCGAGCGCCTCATCGACGCTGAAGACCGACCAGCTGTTCGGCGAGTTGGTCGTGTAGGTCTGGCCGCTGGCGATCGGCGTCGTCACGTCGGGATTGCCGGAATCCCAGTTCCAGATCAGTGCGCCGGTCTTGATGTCGAAGGCGCGGATGACCCCGGATTGTTCCTCGGTTGAATAATTGTCGTTCACCGCCCCGCCGATGATGATCTTGCCGGCCACCGCGACCGGCGGCGAGGTGGAATAATAATAGCCGGCCGGATTGAAGCGCATGCCGGTTTCCAGATGCAGCACGCCCTGATCGGCAAAGCCGGTGCAGACCTTGCCGTCGGCCGCGTCGAGGGCGATCAGCCGGGCGTCCGACGTCGGCAGATAGACGCGCTCGGCGCAGGGCTCGCCGGCGGCGACATCGGGATCGGCATAATAGGTGACGCCGCGGCAGGTCTGGTGCTGCCGATTGGGGTTCATGCCGGAATTGGCGTCGTATTTCCATTTCTCCGTGCCGGTCTTGGCATCGAGCGCGATCGCCCAGTTATGCGGCGTGCAGAGATAAAGCGTGTCCTTCACCTTGAGCGGCGTCACCTGATAGGTGGTCTCGCTGATATCCTCCGGCCGTTTGACGTCGCCGGTCTGGTACCGCCAGGCTTCCTTCAGGGTGGAGACATTCTCGACATTGATCTGGTCGAGCGGCGAATAGCGCTGGCCGAACGGCGTGCGGCCATATTGGTGCCATTCTCCATCAGGCACGCTGCCGCCGAAGGTGGGATTGGCGGCGACCGCATCCTTCGGCAGATCGCCGGCAAGATCATGCGGATCCGTCGTCATCGAATAAACGGCGACGAGGATGGCGAGAATGACCGGCACGGCGAGCGGCCAGGGATTGGCGCCGTAGACGATGCCGGTCGGGCTGCGAAAGCCGAGCGGCCGGCGGATCCAGGGCGTCAGCAGCCAGAGACCGAGCAGGATGATGACGCCGCCGCGCGGGCCGAGCTGCCACCAGTCGAATCCCACCTCCCAGATCGCCCAGGCGAGTGCGGCGACCACGAGCACCGCATAGACCCAGAGCGCAACCGCCTTGCGCATCAGCAGCAGCGCTGCGGTGATGACGAACATCAGGCCGGCAAACAGATAGAAAATGCTGCCGCCGAGCGAGATGAGCCAGAGCCCGCCGCCGCCGAGCGCAACCCCGATGATGATGAAGAGAATGGAGGTGATGACGAGCGCCATAAGGCTGTCTCCCGCGTGGGTTAGCCGGTGGGGGATCAGCGGAAAAGGTCCGCCGGTCAGGCAGATAGAGCGAGGGAGATGCCTTTCAACGGCCGCATTTGCCGCAGGTGGATGTCACGGTACGGTTGTATTGAAGCCGCTTAGGTCCCGCAGAAAGTCTGCAGCACTCGTTCCTCCGGCTTCGGCGGTTCCATATAAGCGGCAAATTCCGGCTGGTCTTCGTACGGCTTCGACAGCACGGTGAGCAGCGCCTCGAACAGCGAGAAATCGCCGTGTTCGACCGCAACCTCGATCGCCTGTTCGACCCGGTGGTTGCGGGGGATGAAGGCTGGGTTGACGCGGCGCATGGCGCTGGCGCGTTGGGCCGCTGTCTGCGGATCGCGCGATAATCTCTCGCGCCACTGCGTCAGCCAGGGGGTGCAGGCTTCCGGTTCCCGGAAGCTCCGGGCAAAGGCGGGCTCCGCGCCGTCGTTGCCAGCCAGATCGGCGAGCCGCCGGAAGGTCACGGTGAAATCGGCGCCCTGTGCCTGCATCAGCGACAGCAGCGCCTGGACAAGCTCGAGATCGCCATCTTCTTCGCCGGCAAGGCCGATTTTTCTTCGCATGCCGGCAAGCCACTCGGCTTGGAACCGCTCGCCATAGGCGCGGATGATGGCATTGGCCTTGTCGACCGCGCCGTCCGGCTCGGCATCGATCAGCGGCAACAGCGTTTCGCCGAGCCGCGCGAGGTTCCACTGGCCGATGGCGGGCTGATTGGCATAGGCATAACGGCCATGCTGGTCGATCGACGAGAAGACGGTCGCCGGGTTATAGACATCCATGAAGGCGCAAGGGCCGAAGTCGATCGTCTCGCCAGATATCGTCATGTTATCCGTATTCATCACGCCATGGATGAAGCCGACATGCAGCCAGCGGGCGATCAGCGCCGCCTGGCGCTCCGCGATTGCCGAAAACAGCGCGAGATGGGGTTCTTCGGCAGCCTTCAGTTCGGGATAGTGGCGGTCGACTACATAATCGGCGAGCGCCCGCACGCCGTCTGTGTCGCCCCTTGCGGCGAAATACTGGAAAGTGCCGACACGGATATGGCTCGCCGCCACCCGGGTGAAGACCGCGCCCGGCAGCACCTCTTCGCGATAGACCGGTTCGCCCGTTGTCACGGCCGCCAGCGCCCGGGTGGCGGGAATGCCGAGCGCGAACATCGCCTCGCTGATGATATATTCTCTGAGCACCGGCCCGATTGCCGCCCGGCCGTCGCCGCGGCGCGAAAAAGGTGTCGGCCCGGCGCCCTTCAGCTGGATATCGAAACGCTTGCAGCTGCGGTCGACCACCTCACCGAGCAGGATCGCCCGGCCGTCGCCGAGCTGCGGCGAGAAGCCGCCGAACTGATGCCCGGCATAGGCCATCGCCAGCGGTTCGGCCCCTTCGGGAACGAGATTGCCGGAAAAGATCGCCGCGCCGTCGCGGCGTAGCGTCTCGACGTCAAGGCCGAGCTCGGCGGCCAACGGTTCGTTCAGCTTGATCAGCCGGGGCTCGGCCACCGGCGTCGGCGTTTGCGGCGCAAAGAAGCGCTCGGGCAAGCCGACATAGCTGTTGTCGAACGGAAAGGCCGCACCGGACCGGATTTTCTGCGGGGTCGAGGTCATTGTTCATAGGTAGGGCCGGGGTGGCCCGCGCGCAAGCCGGTCTTGCGCGCCCGGTCGGTCGGCCGTCACGCAGATCATGCCGATGCAAGGAATCGTGATCTGCTTTTACCTCTCGTCAAAGCTGCTTTGCCAGAAAGGCCATAGCCCCGCCATGATCTCGGGCGTATAGCAGATCGTCTCCCCTTGGCCTTGTGCCATGTCATCCCCGCGGCCTTGCTGCTTCCTCTGCTCCGCCGCGCCACCGTGAGTGATTCCGGACGATGTCGGATCAGATTTATCAGGCGCCGATGGTTCGGCGCGCCGCGCCCAATTTTCGGGTGATCGCGATGATCGTCGCAAGTGCGATGCTGATGGAAAATATCGACGCGACCGTGCTGGCGACCGCGCTGCCCACCATGGCGCGCGATTTCGCCGTCAGCGCGCCGGCCATGTCGATCTCACTGACCTCCTATCTCCTCAGCCTGGCGATCTTCATTCCGGCGAGCGGCCGCATGGCCGACAGCTTCGGTTCGCGCACAGTGTTCAGGGCGGCGATCGCCGTCTTCGTCATCGGCTCCGTCCTCTGCGCGCTGGCCCCGACGCTGCCCTTCCTGGTGCTGGCGCGGCTGCTGCAGGGAATGGGTGGCGCCATGATGATGCCGGTCGGCCGTCTGGTGCTGATGCGCAGCGTCGCCCGCAAGGATATGGTCAGCGCTATGTCCTGGCTGCTGGTGCCGGCGCTGATCGGCCCGATCGTCGGCCCGCCGCTCGGCGGCTTCATCGTCACCTATCTCGACTGGCGCTGGATCTTCTACATCAACGTGCCGATCGGCATCATCGGCATGATCTTCGTCTCGATCTACATCGATGAGGTGAAGGGCAAGGCGGCCGGTCCCTTCGATACGATCGGCTTCGTCCTCTCGGGGATTTCTCTCGGCTCGTTGCTCTTCGGCTTCGAAATGTCGAGTCATGAAGGCGAGGGCGCCTTTTCGATCTTCCTGATATCAGTCGGCCTGCTCTTCGGCATCGGCTATTTGAGGCATGCCCGCAGGCATCCGTCGCCGATCATGGATTTTTCGCTGATGAAGGTGCCGAGCTTCGGCACCTCGGTCATTGCCGGTTCGCTGACGCGCATCACCCAGGGCGCCCAGCCTTTCCTGCTGCCGCTGCTGTTCCAGATAGGCTTCGGCCTTTCCGCCGCCGCGGCCGGTCAGATCGTCATATCAACCGCGCTCGGCGCGCTCGCCATGAAGCCGATGGCGCGGTTCGTCTTCAGCCGGCTTGGTTTCCGCCGAAGCCTCGTTCTCAACGGCATCCTCGGCACGGCCGGTTATGCCCTCTGCGCCGCCTTTCGGCCGGACTGGCCGATGCCGCTCATCTTCGTCGTCCTGGTGCTCAGCGCCTTCTTCCTGTCCTTCCAGTTCACCGCCTACAACACCATTGCCTATGACGAGATCGAAAAGGAGCGGATGAGCTCGGCCACCAGTTTTTACACCACTTTTCAGCAGCTGATGCTGTCGCTCGGCATCTGCATCGGGGCCTTGGCGCTGCACGGCTCCATGGCTTTCTCAGGCAGCGAAACGCCTGATCTCGGCGATTTCTCGACCGCCTTCATCGTCGTCACCATCATCTCGATCACCGCGACCGTCTGGAACCTGCGTTTTTCGCCGACCGCTGGCGAGGAGATCAGCGGCTATAAGGCCAAGCGGGCCAAAGATGCTTCTTGAGAAAAGCGGCGCCATGAAAACAAGCACTTGAGGCGCTTCGCCTGAATTAAATTCTGCGCGACGCAGCCGTTCTTAATCCTTGTTCTCAGATCTTGTCCTCCATGTCAGCGGCCATTTCCGCAAGCTTGCGCACGGTATTGAGATTGCGCGAGGTGCCTGATTTAAGCGCAGGCAGCTTCAGCTTCGAGCGGCCGGACCCGTTGGGGTAGTACACGTAGATCTCCCGGCCGGCGAGCTTCGCCTCCTCGCCATCGGGCGCCACCATTTTATCGAGCGCATCGCCGGACGCCCTTTCGGGCAGGAAGGTGACGAGCAGGAAATTCGGCTTGGCATCGACAAAGGGCGCGTTGGCGGCAATCGCCTCGAGCTCTTTCCGGCTGCGCACCATCACGCCCGGCCGCTTGCCCATCTTTTGTCCGAGCGCGGCGTCGAGTTTTTCCGCGACCGCCTTCTCAGTTTCGTCAGAGCGGAAAAGCACATTGCCGCTCTGGATGTAGGTTTTCACGTCGGTAAAGCCGAGGCCTTCGCAGATCACCTTGAGTTCAGCCATCGGCAGCGAGCCGGTGCCGCCGACGTTTATCGCGCGGAGGAGGGCGATGTAGACTGGCATTTCTCTCTCGCTCGATCTTGTGCCGTCGCCGCCACCTCACATCTTGCCAGCCACCTTGATCGCAAATGCATACTCGAACGCAATCTCCTCCAGCCGCTGGAACCGTCCCGACGCCCCGCCATGGCCGGCGTCCATGTTGGTCTTGAGCAGGATCGGCGCCTCGCCGGTTGTCTTGTCGCGCAGTTTCGCCACCCACTTGGCCGGCTCCCAATAGGTGACGCGCGGATCGGTAAGGCCGCCGAGCGCCAGGATCGGCGGGTAGGCCTTTGCCTCGACATTGTCATAGGGCGAATAGGCGGCGATCTGCTCGTATTCCTCCTTGCTGTCGATCGGGTTGCCCCATTCCGGCCATTCCGGCGGGGTGAGCGGCAGCGTGTCATCAAGCATGGTGTTGAGCACGTCGACGAAGGGAACGGCGGCGATGATACCGGCGAACTTCTCCGGCGCCATGTTGGCGACGGCGCCCATCAGCATGCCGCCGGCCGATCCGCCTTCGGCGATGATCTTCGCGTAAGAGGTGAACTTCTGTTGATTCAGATAATCCGCCGCGGCGACGAAGTCCTTGAAGCTATTCGTCTTCTTGCCCATCTTTCCGTCTTCGTACCAGGCAAAGCCCTTGTCCTTGCCGCCGCGGATATGGGCGATGGCATAGACGAAGCCGCGGTCGGCAAGCGACAGGCAATTGGTGTTGAAGCCGGCCGGAATGGTGATGCCGTAGGCGCCGTAGCCGTAAAGCAGGCAGGGTGCTGAGCCGTCGAGCGCCGTATCCTTGCGATAGAGTAGAGTGATCGGCACCGTCTCACCGTCCCATGCCGGGGCGAAAACGCGGCGGGTGACATAGTCCTCAGGATTGTGGCCGGAGGGTACTTCCTGAGTCTTCAGCAATGTGCGCTCGCGCGTCACCATATTGTAGTCGTAAAGCTGCGACGGCGTCGTCATCGAGGAATAGGAGAAGCGGATGACGTCGGTATCGTATTCCGCCGCGCCCGAAAGCCCGAGCGAATAGGCCTCCTCGGCAAAGGCGATCGCATGTTCCTCGCCGGTCGCCCGGTCGCGGATCATGATCCGCGGCAGCCCGTCCTTGCGCTCCAGCCACAGAAGATGGCGGGCATAGGCCATGTGGCTGATGATGAGCGTGCCGGGCTTGTGAGCGACGACTTCGCGCCAGTTTTCCTTGCCCGGATTGTCCACCGGCGCTTCCATGATCTTGAAATCCTTGGCCCCGCCGTCATTGGTCAGGATGTAGAAGACGTTGCCGCCCTCGGTCAGCGAATATTCGATGCCTTCCTCGCGCGCCGCCACCAGCTTCGGCTGAGCTGTCAGATCCTTGGTCGACAGCAGCCGGTATTCGCTGGTCTCGTGGTCGTGAATATCGATATAGATGAAGTCGTCGAGCAGCGAGCCGCCGACACCCATGAAGAAGCCGGCATCGGCCTCCTCATAGACCAGCCGGTCTTCCGATTGCGGCTGGCCGACAATGTGGTGGAACACCTTCGAGGGCCGGTGGTTCTCATCGAGAGCCGAATAGAAGAAGCTCTTGCCGTCGGGCGCCCAGACGCCGCCGCCGCCGGTATTCTCGATCCGGTCCTCGAGATCTTCACCGGTCGCTAGGTCGCGCACTTTAAGGGTGAAGAATTCCGAGCCCTTGTCGTCATAGCCCCAAATGCCGCGGCTGTGGTCGCTCGAATGGTCGAGGCCGGCGAGGCGGAAATAGGCTTTGCCGGCGGCTTCTTTGTCGCCGTCGAGCAGCACGGTACGGATCGTCTCGTCGGCAACGTCGCCGTCACGGGGAATACGGAAATAACGCGGCTGTTCGCCGCCGGTCACATAGAACGTGCCATAGGCATAGGCGCCGTCCTTCATCGGTACCGAACTGTCATCTTCCTTGATGCGGCCGCGCATTTCGGCAAACAGCGTCTTCTGCAGCAGTTTGGTATCCTCCATCGCCGCATTCATATAGGCGTTTTCGGCTTCCAGATGCCGGCGGATCTCGGGGTCGAGGATCGACGGGTCCTTGAACATCGCCTGCCAGTTGTCGGCGCGCAGCCAGGCGTAATCGTCCGTGCGGGTAATGCCGTGGCGCGTATCGGAGACGGGCTTTTTCGGTGCGGCGGGCGGTGTCGGCAGGCTCTTGAAGACGGACAAGGAATTGGCTCCGGTGGGAATGTCGGGTTGGCAAGAGATAGAGGCGCGCCGCCGCCGGATCAAGCGCCAAGGGTGCAGGTGACCGTCCACAGTCGAGGAGACGGCACCGCCCGCCGTGCCTTGATGTCACCACAATGTTTAAGGAGGTCCGCTATCGCAGAGCGAATTTTGCACGTGCCCAGCCCCCGGCAAGCCGCCGGCGGCAGGACGAAGACTGTACAACAGTAAGGGATTTCCTCCGCAATGCCGAAACGTCTGCTCCTGTTTGTATCCCTGGCCGGCTTGGCTGCCCCCGCCTTTGCCGTCGACCCGGCAATCAAGAAGCAGCTGGAAAAACTCGATCCCTCCACCCGCCTCGAACAGAGCTGCGACACGGAAGCGATGAGCCGCATCAACAAGGACAGCACCGGCTTCAAGCCCGACAAGGTGATCGCCTATACCTTCAAGGACCCGATCGCCGGCGACAATTCGCTGCAGGCGCCGGGCGCGGTCTTCCGCAGCAAGGGCGACTGGTATCATCTTTCCTACAATTGCATCACCGGCCCGCAGCATATCAACGTGCGCCAGCTCGACTACCAGATCGGTGAGAAGGTGCCGCGTGAGAAGTGGGACAAGTACTATCTCTACGATTGATGCGGTCTCCCGCCGGCGGCTGCGGTGACATCCGGCCACATGGCGTCTGGCAAGGCGAGCGGCTAGTGTCGCGGCGCTCAAATCGTAAAGTCCATGACATGAACCGCATCCTGCTCACATCGGCCTTGCTTCTCGCCTCCGTCTCCGCTGCATTGGCGGACGGAATGCCGCCGCCAATCGCTTCGGCCCCGACCGCAATTGGTCCGGCCAAGGCGCCGTCGGTCAAGGTCGTCGAGCCGCGTCTGCATATCGCCCGTTCCAACATACCGGGCCATGCCCGCGTCGCGCTCACCTTCGACGCCTGCATGGGGCAGGCGGACGAGCGCATCCTTTCGACCCTCGTGCGCGAGCGCATTCCGGCAACGATCTTCGTCACCGCCCGCTGGCTGAAGCGCAACCCGCAAGCCCTTGCCGTCTTCCTGCAGAATCCGGATCTCTTCGAGCTCGAAAACCACGGCGAGAACCATATTCCGGCCGTCGACGCGCCGACGCTCGTCTATGGCATCGCCTCGGCCGGCTCGCCGCAGGCGGTGAAGCAGGAAGTCGAAGGCGGCGCCGCCGCCATGGTCGCGGCCGGCATCCCCGCGCCGCACTGGTTCCGCGGCTCCACGGCCAAATACGATCTTTCCGCCATCGGCGAGATCCGCGCCATGGGCTATCGCATCGCCGGCTACTCGGTGAACGGCGACGGTGGTTCGCTGCTCGGCGCAGCAATCACCGAAAAACGCATCGCCTCCGCCAAGGACGGCGATGTCGTCATCTCCCACATAAATCAGCCGACTCATGCGGCGGGCGAAGGAGTGGCGAAGGCGCTGGTCGACCTCAAGGCCAAGGGCACCGAGTTCGTTCGTCTGGAGGACGTCCAGGATACGGGCGACGATAAGACGACGGACTAGATCCCCGAAGGTGTGCCATAAGGCACGCCCGCCAATGTGAAGTCCTTACCTCAACTCACTCCCGGCCCGCACCATATCCTCTCCAAACCGCCGTATCCCTGGCTCTTCCCTGTCGAGCGCGAAATCCTCGAACCAGTCGCGGTAGATCCCAGCAATCATCGCCCCGATCATCTGGGCGGCGAGATAGGAGAAGGTGATGCCGTTGCCGCCATAACCGAGGGCGGCGAAGACATGCGGCATGCCGGGTAACGGGCCGATCAGCGGCAGGCCGTCGGCCGTTTCGCCGAAGGTTCCGCCCCAGGCATGGGCGATGCGGGTATCCGCTCCCGGCCATAACCGCTTCATCTTCTCCCGGATCGCCATGATCTTCGCCGGCAGTTTACGTTCGCGCACCCCGGCATCCGTCGTATCGTCATCCTCGCCGCCGACCACGATGTGATTGTCCGCGGTGGTGCGCATGTAGAGGTAGGGATGGCTGTCCTCCCAGATCAAAGCCCGGTCGCGCCAGAAGGTGGCGGGATACTGCGGCACGGTGGCGAAGGCCCAGCTCGAACGCGTCCGATGCAGCTTCGGCATGTCAAGGCACGGCATTGAATAACCCGTCGCCAGCACGACGTGCCGCGCCTCGATGACATAGGCGCCGTCCGTCTCCGCCGTGACGCAATCGCCTTCGCTGTGCAGCGCGGTCACGGAAGCGCTGACCAGCTGGGCGCCGCGCCGGACGGCGATTGCGATCAGCGCCCAGGTGAGCAGCAGCGGATCGGCCTCCGCCGAACCCGGCGAATAGATTCCGCCATCGCGATCGAGCTCGAATTGCGTAAAGAGATCAGGATGTTCGAGATAGACCCCGGGCAGCCCCGCCCGCCGGCGAAGCTGGCGCTCTTCCCTGAGGTCGCGGGCGCCTTCCAGATTGCAGGCGAGAAAAAGCGTGTTGCGCGGACGGAAGCCGCAGGCGATTCCATTCGTTGCGATCAGCTTGGAAAGACCGGCGACGGCAGCGGCGCTGCGGCGATAGATTCCGGCAGCTCGTTCGAAGCCGTAATAGGCCTCGAGTTCCATGAGCGTGCTGTCGATTTCCCATTGCAGCATCGCGGTGCTGGCGGCGGTGCTGCCGAAGCCCGGCTCTTCCCGGTCGATGCTAACAACCGAAAAGCCGCGCGCCGTCAGATGATCTGCGATCAGCGCGCCGGTGATGCCGCCGCCGATCACCGCAACATCGGTGGAAAGGCTCCGCGCCATCGGCCGCCATTCGGGACGTATGGCATTCTTTCCCCAGAGCGAGCAGCCGCTGACCATCTGGTCATGATCGGATTCGTCGAGATCGAGATCGGGCACCACTTATGTCTCCTCGCCTGATCACTTCGGCAATTGCGGCTGCGGTTTTTCCTCGATCAGCAATTCGTCGATGATGGTCATGACGATCAGCGACAGCGGCAGCGCCAGCATTGCGCCAACGGCGCCCCACATCCAGGTCCAGAACAGGATGGCGAGGAAGACGATAAACGGATTGATTTCCAGCCGCCGCCCCATCACCGCTGGAAAGATCAGGTTCTCCATGATGAGATGCACGGTGAAGAAGGCGGCCGCCGGCATCAGTCCGACGATAAAGCCGTCATAGGTGATGATGCCGGCGATGGCGACAGAAAGCGTCATCAGTGTGATGCCGAGATAGGGAATGAAGCTCGACAGAAAGGCGAAGAACCCCCAGAGCACCGGCGCCGACAACCCGCTCGCATAGGCGATGATCGTCATGACAATGCCAAGCCCGACATAGATCAGCGAGGCGGTGGCGAAATAGAAGCCGAGCACCTGCTCGACGCCATTGATGACGCGGATCGCAGCCAGCCGTTGCGGGCGGGTGCGGAAGGTCATGATGATCGTCTTGCGCAGATTGACCCGGCTGGCAAGGAAGAGGAGCAGCGCGGCGAAGAAGATCAGCCCCTGTACCAGTGCCGGCGTCAGGCTTGTTGTCACCACATGCAGCACGTTACCGGTGTTTTCCAGCAGCGCGCCGATCGACATCGGCCCGCTTTCAAACGTCGCAGGCGTGATGTGCAGCCATTCGATGCGCTCCAGATAAGGCAGGACGCGGCTGATCGTCCGTTCGATGAAAGCCGGAGCTTCGTTGGCAAGCGTCGCCAGCGGGTCGGCAAGCGAACTAACCACCAGGACGATGACCAGAGCCACACCGCTTGACAGGAGGAAAGCGTTGGCAAGCCTTGGTACACCCATTTTGCTGAGATTTTCCGCGGCAAGGCCGAGGATCATACCGACGACGACGGCAAGGGTGACCGGAATCAGGATCAGCGACATCGTATAGACGGCGGCAAGGCCGAGGATGCCGAAGATGCCGATGATCGCCCAGGCCATGCTGATGTCGAGCCCGTCCTTCTCAAGCCGATGCACCGGCGGGGACGGCAATTCCTCCGCCGTCTCCTGCAACGACTTAGCCCAGGCGCTGGTTTGGCGTTCGCCGATGGCGATCTTCTTTGCGTGTTTGCGGATGCCGTTGGCGATGCCCATGCGTTGAGGTCCCCGAAGCCAGATTGCTTCGCCACAAAAACGCGCTGATGCGGTTCCGGTTCCGCCGGCCCATGGCGCTGTTGTAAGGGCGCTGAAGCGTCCGCCCTTTTATCGGCTCGCGCGCCGATTTGATCCTGCGGCCGGAACAACCTCGCCGTCGCTGGCGTTCGACCTCGGAAGGAGAGTGCTCATGATTGCAGATCCTGACCAGAAGAAAAGCACCGAGACCTATTCGCGCGATCCCCCTTATGCGGACGAGGCTAGGCTGAAAGCCGCCGATCAGCAGCGTTGGTGGGTTTGGGCCGTTCTTGCGGCGGGCGCGGCAGTTCTCATCATTGCCGGCGTGAGCGTTGCAATCTGGCCCGATCCCAGCAACAATGATCCGACTGCAACGGCTTCGACCAAGCCGGATGCGATCAATACGCAGCCCTCCGGTCCCGGCGCCTACAACAACGACCCGGCCTCCGGCCCTGCACGGCCACCCGAAGCGACAGACCGGTCGCCGACGCCGAGCGGAAACGGCGGCGGACCGACGCAGGTGACGACGCCATCAGGAACCGAGAAGATTCAATAGGGTTTTCAGATTCAGGCCGAAAGTGTCAGGCCGATGCCCCAGGGATCTTTGAGGAAGACGCCGCCGTCGCGCTTCTCGCTGTTGAGCTCCAGCGCGTCGAGCCTGGAAACCGCCGCGTCGAGCGTCCTCTTGTCGTTGAAACGGATCCGGTAGTCCGAAAGCCCGGTCATATTGTCGGCGCGGGCGGTGGCGCCCTGGCTGTTCCAGATGTTGGCGGCGAGATGGTGGTGATAGCCGCCGGTCGCAAAGAAGCTCGCGCCGGGATAACGGGCCATCAGCTTGAGACCGAGCACGTCGCGGTAGAAGGCGTCGGCCTGCGGGATATTGCCGACCTGCAGGTGCAGATGACCGATTGCCGTTCCCTCAGCCATGCCGCCCCAGCGATCCTCCGGTGCGCTGTTATAAAGAGCCTGCAGGTCTAGCCGCCGCGTCGCCATTTCGACCATACCATCCTCAAGGAATTTCCATCCCTCGTGTGGCCGATCGGCATAAATTTCGATGCCGTTGCCTTCGGGATCGGAAAGGTAGATCGCCTCGCTGACGAGATGGTCCGAGGCGCCGTCGAGCACAACGTTGTTTTGGGCGGCGTGGCGCAGCCAGCGCGCCAGTTCGATGCGGTCGGGCATCAGGAAGGCTGTGTGGAAAAGGCCTGCGGCATTCCGTGGCGCGACTGCCGCGTCCTTTGCCGTGGTCAGCGTCAGCAGCGGATGGCCCCCGACACCCAGCACTTCGCCGCTCGTCGTCTTCTCGATGACCTTCAGGCCGAGCATCGACTGATAGAAGCCGGAAACGAGGCCGAGGTCGGTGACGACGAGATGCGACTGGTCGATATAGGCAGGCCGCGTCAGCGCATAGGATGTTTCTGTCGTCATCAATGGGTCTCCTGCCTCTGCAGTTGAAGGTGTACCGGCGGTGGCGGCAACCATGTCGCCCGTGGCAAATCCGAGGAAGTCTCGCCGGTTCATGCGCCTGGTCTCTTCGGTTGCCGTTGATCTCTATATGGCCTATCCCGATTGTTCACAGAAGGCTTGTTTTTGAGGATGAAGCGTTGAGCAGATGTTGACGATGACCTTCACCGGCTTGATCGGAGTCAATGCGCCCATATCTTCATCTGAGCAAGCTTATGCATCTCAGTCATGGAGGGAGCCATGTACAGGAAAATCATCGTGGCGATCGCGCTCGGCAGCCTCGACAGGGGAGAGAACATTCTCCGCAAGGCCGCCTCGCTGCTCGACGCGGGCGGCCAGATTGTCGCGCTCAACGTCGTCGAGGATGTGCCGACCTATGTCGCGATCGAACTGCCGGCCAACATGCTCGAGGACGCCATGAAGGATGGCCGCGACAAGCTGGAGGCGCTGGTCGCCGCAACCGGGGTCACGGCGACGATCGACATCCGCAACGGTCCGCCGGCCAAAGCCATCATCGCAGCCGCCGAAAGCCACGGCGCCGACCTCATCATCCTCGCCTCGCATATTCCGGACTTTTCCAACTACTTTATCGGCGCCACGGCCGACCGTGTCGTGCGGCACGCCAAGTGCTCCGTGCTGGTCGAGCGGCAGAAGATCTGAATCTGCGCCGCCATCGAGGTCGCCTGTGTGGTCTGTCACGAAGATTTACCACGCGCACGATGCGCCGTAGTTGCGCCCCCGCCCGTTCGGTGCGACCATCGCCATGGGTACGAAACGGGTTGGCGTGCATGGCCGAGTTTAACGGCATTCGCTGGGCTTACGACAAATATGAGCTGATCGCCGACGGCATCGTCCATGGCGTCGGTCTCGTGCTGGCGCTGATCGGCGCCACCGCTCTGATCTTCTACGCCACGGTCTGGAGCTCCCACGGCGCGCTCGCCGCCGCCTGGATCTATGGCGTCGGACTGGTGCTGACGCTTGCCATCTCCTTTTCCTACAATCTCTGGCCGGTCTCGCGCACCAAATGGTTCCTGCGCCGCTTCGATCATTCGGCGGTCTTCATCCTGATCGCCGCCACCTATACGCCCTTTCTCGAACGCGGCGCCGACGATCCGCTGCTCTTCTTCATGCTGATGGCGATATGGCTATTCGCAGCTGTCGGCATCGTCCTGAAATGCGTGTTTCCAGGGCGCTATGACCGCCTCGCCATCCTGCTTTACCTAGCCATGGGTTGGAGCGGCGTGCTGGTGGCGGGGCCTGTCGCCGCGCGCATTCCCTCCGCTTCGATGCTGTTGATCGTTATCGGCGGCGTTATCTACTCGCTCGGCGTCATCTTCCACGTCTGGGAGAAACTACGTTTCCAGAACGCCATCTGGCACGGTTTCGTCGTCATCGCCGCGGCTGTGCATTATTCAGCCGTCTTCACCTGTTTCAGTCTACCGATGCCAGCCTTCTGAGCTGCGGCCTGCCGAGCGCGTCCCGCGAGCCTTTCTCTGGCGTGTCAGCCGTTTACATCTTTTGATCGGCAGCGTATGCCAATCCGGCAGTCAATCCGAACCGGGTGATCATGACAGACGCCGTCCTTCTCCGCGACGCCACCGAAGCCGATCTTCCAGCCATCCGGGATATCTACAATCATGCCGTCGAGCACACGACGGCGATCTGGAACGAAACGTTCGTCGATCTCGAAAACCGACGGGAATGGCTGAGCGCGCGCAAGGGCCGCGGCTTTCCGGTCATCGTCGCCGAGATGGCGGGCAAGGTCGCGGGCTACGCCTCCTATGGCGACTGGCGCGCCTTCGAAGGCTATCGCCACACCGTCGAACATTCCGTCTATGTCGAAAAGGATCATCGCGGCGCCGGCATCGGCGAGGCCCTGATGCGCGAATTGATCGCGCGTGCGGCGGCCGCCAATATCCATGTGATGATCGCCGGCATCGAGGCTGATAACACAGCCTCGATCCGGCTGCACGAAAAGCTCGGCTTCCGCATTGCCGGCAGATTTTCCGAGGTCGGCACCAAGTTCGGCCGCTGGCTGGACCTCACCTGCATGGAGCTTCGCCTGCCCGGCGAGGCCGATTGAGCTGCCTGCCCAAGGCCGACGGAGGGACGAGCGCTCGCTGGACGGAGTGAACCGGCAAATCATTGCCGGAGCGGTCACCATCTTTTTATTGTATTCTGAGCTGTGTAGAAAAGAGAGGCCGCCTGCTTCGCGAGAGGCGGCGTGATAAGCGTCATGGAGATCAACAATTCAATGGTAATGCATAGATCGCCGCTCGGCCTCCTTGCCTTCCTTCTTCTCGCCGCTGCTCCGATTTCCTCGCGTGCTGCCGATTGCGGCAGCACGGCCTCGCCGAAGCTCGACTGGCAGGAATGCACGAAGAAGAACCTGATGCTGCAGGGCAGTGATCTCCAAGGCGCCAATCTCTTCAGCACCGATTTCTCGCTGACCGATCTCAGCGGTTCGAATTTCAAATCCGCCAATCTGGAAAAGGCGAGCTTGGTGCGCGCCTCGCTTGAGGGGTCACATGCCGAAGGGGCCAACTTCGCCAAGATCGAGGCCTATCGCGCCAGCTTCGCCAATATTGTCGCGGACGCCGCGTCCTTTGCCGGGGCCGAGCTGCAGCGCGCCAATTTCGCGGGAGCCCGGCTTTCCGGCGCGAGCTTTGAAAAGGCCGAACTCGGCCGCGCCGATTTCGATAAGGCGGTACTGACGGGGGTGAAATTCTCCTTCGCCAATCTCTCCCGCGCCGATCTCTCCAGCGCCGTCTTCGAAGGCCCGGCGACGTTCGAGCGCGCCTTCATGTTCCTGACCCGCATCGAAGGCCTTGACCTCTCGGCTGCCGCCGGCCTCGAGCAGGCGCAGATCGACCTGGCCTGCGGCGATGCCTCGACCAAATTGCCGGCAGGCCTCTCTGCGCCTTCAAATTGGCCATGCCCTGCCGAGCACGAGTGAACTCGGGCTTTTGCATAGATTCCGTGCAGGTTGACGAAAGCTATGGCAGCAATGCCTGGCCGACGTGGAATGTGTCAGGTTCGAACTAGTGCAGCCTTAACTCGCCAATGACCCGACGCCATTCATTCGGTCCGATCAGCCGCTGATGGCTATAGCGGACGGAATGCAGCGGTCCGTCAAGGTTGGACTGCCAGAAATCGAGGAACTTGTGCATTTCCGGAAAGCCCGGGGCGAGATCGTAATCCTGCCAGACGTAAGTCTGCAGAACGGATTCGAAATCCGGAAGGCGGTAGAGAATGTGGGCAGTGGTAAGGCCGTAACAGCTGAGCTGGCGCTCTAGATCCGATGAAAATTGCATGCTTCATCTCCGTTTCAGACAACGAGAAGGTGGCGGATATCTTGGCGTCCATCAACGGGATTCTCAACGCAACGGCGGCTTTTGTTGTTCCTTCTCAGGGTGTTAGCAGCCACTTCGGGTGAGTGCTAATTTTTTCTCTGCGCCCTCTTGAAATCGAAAAATCGCAAAACCAGATCAATGCGCGCAAAACGCTCGACAGAGGTTTGCACCCGCCCGGACTGGTCATCCGGTCCGGCCAGGGGAACAACATCGTTATTGTTTGTCCATTGGAGGAAA
>NZ_JBXSOL010000057.1:0-17993 GCF_057784555.1 Rhizobium sp. CNPSo 3670 | reverse complement strand
CCTTTCAGGTTATCCACAATCAGGAAGGCCCCGCTGGAAACAGCGGGGTTTTTCGTTTTTGATGCATCCGATGCTGTTTAACAGGTGTTGTAAAAATATCGTTAAAGATGCTCGTCACAGTATTTTGTTCATCTCACGTTCAGAAAGCAGTTGTGATTGGCTCATTTTAGTCCAGACTCCTCCCTGTAAAGAGGAGAGTCGGGATGATTCCAAAGGCCACATTCGTTGCGACGATATTCGCAATGTATGTTTTTACGATGTTTTTCATCGCTGCGATTCCGCAAGAGGTTGTTCAATCGGCCGGAGTGCAGATCAATGAGGTAAGCGTCGTCAAGTGACGACCTTTCCAGTTCATCGCACGGGGCTGCGGTGATAGGCAATAATTGGCCAGGTGCTCCCGGATAGGGTGCTCCTGGCGCGGCGGGGTGATATACCTCGCAGAACGCTCGCTTGCTCTTCGCGCGGAAGCGTCTAACTATGCCTCCGGTTTCATGATGCGGAGGACATTTCCATGAAAAAGCGGATTCTATTCACAGGCGGTTCCGGCAAGGCAGGTCGCCATGCCGTGCCATGGCTCGTCAATGCAGGCTACGAGGTTCACAACCTCGATCTCGTGCCTCTGGACAGCCCCGGCGTCACCAATCTCATCGCCGACATCACGGATAGCGGCCAGGTCTTCAACGCGCTGTCGATGCATCGCGATTTTCCCGATCTCGACGAGGGCAGGGGTGTCAAGCCTTTCGATGCCGTCGTGCATTTTGCCGCCATTCCGCGCATCCTGATCAAGCCGGACAACGAGACCTTCCGCATCAACGTGATGGGCACTTACAATGTCATAGAAGCGGCGGTGAAGCTAGGGATCCGGAAGATCATCGTCGCGTCGAGTGAGACGACCTACGGCGTCTGTTTCGCCGAAGGTCATCGCGACTTCCACCAGTTTCCGCTAGAGGAAGACTACGACGTCAATCCGATGGATTCCTACGGCCTCTCCAAGGTCGTCAACGAAAAGACGGCACGCGCCTTTGCCGAACGATCGGGCTTCGACATCTATGCGCTGCGCATCGGCAACGTTATCGAGCCGCACGAATATGAAAGGTTTCCGACCTATTTCGCCCATCCTGAGATGCGCAAGCGCATCACCTGGAGCTACATCGACGCTCGCGACCTGGGAAAGATCTGCCATCTCTGCATCGACAAGGACGGGCTTGGCTACCAGGTCTTCAATGCCGCTAACGACACGGTTTCGGCCAATACGCCGTCGAAGGAGTTGGCGAAGCGATTCTTCCCCAACGTACCGTTCACCCGCGAGATCGGTGAATATGAGGGGCTGCTTTCCAACCGCAAGATTCGCGAGGTGCTTGGCTTCAAGGAAGAACACGACTGGCGGAAATATGTGAAGGTCTGAATGCTTTCGGGTTACGCGCTCGAAAAGCGGACGCTCGCAAATGAGCAGAAGGCTTTGAAAATCGAAAATCGTGCTTGCCAATCCGCTGTCGCCGTCTTAAAGGGAGCGCCATGCATTTCGGCAGCGATTTGCGGGTCTTGGCCCGGCGCTGAAGGATGGGCATGAAGGGGTATAGCTCAGTTGGTAGAGCGGCGGTCTCCAAAACCGCAGGTCGGGGGTTCGAGCCCCTCTGCCCCTGCCATTTTCCCTGATACGGACAGCGCGGCGCTGCTCGCGGCATACCGGACTGGGGATCAATTGGTGGCAACTAATTTCGTTAAACTTCGGTTTCCCTCTTGTGCATTCGGGAATCGGTGTTTATTTAGGGTTCAACAGACACGCGGTGCGTGGGGCTGATAGTTTCAGCTTTACGCGCCGTAATTGCGTGGGCAGTCGATGGCATCCAAATCCAATCCGTTAGCGTTTCTGCAGCAGGTTCGCTCCGAGACGTCCAAGGTCACATGGCCGTCGCGCCGCGAGACGATGATCTCGACGGTCATGGTGCTGGTGATGGTGGTATTTGCCGCGCTGTTTTTCTTTGCCGCTGACCAGCTGATCGGCTGGGTCCTGAGCTTCGTGCTCAATACCGGCAACTGATACGGGTGGAGATGAAAATGGCGGCACGTTGGTACATCGTCCACGCGTACTCGAATTTTGAAAAGAAGGTAGCTGAAGACATCGAGAACAAGGCTCGCCAGAAGGGGCTTGAGCACCTGTTCGAGAAGATCCTCGTGCCGACCGAAAAGGTTGTGGAAGTGCGTCGCGGCCGCAAGGTCGATAGCGAGCGCAAGTTCTTCCCGGGTTATGTCCTGGTTCGCGCCAATCTGACGGACGAGGCCTACCACCTGATCAAGAATACGCCGAAGGTCACGGGTTTCCTCGGCTCCGACAATAAGCCCGTTCCGATTCCGGATTATGAAGCCGAGCGTATTCTCGGCCAGGTTCAGGAAGGTGTCGAGCGGCCGAAGGCATCCGTTACCTTCGAGATCGGCGAGCAGGTCCGCGTTTCCGATGGTCCCTTCGCCTCGTTCAACGGCACGGTTCAGGATGTGGACGAAGAGCGTTCGCGCCTGAAGGTGGAAGTGTCGATTTTCGGCCGCGCAACACCGGTCGAGCTGGAATACGCTCAGGTCGAGAAGGTCTGATTGCAGATTTGGAGGCTGGCCTTTTTAGGTCTGTTTCCGGCGGACCTAGTCCGCATCCGCGTGGAAGGTGAGGGGTCTTAGCCGGACCCTATTGATCCGCACCACGCAACCGCAGCCGCCGGAGCGATCCGGCATCACGGGCCGGGCAACCGGCCGTTCATGAAAGGCAGAGAGATATGGCTAAGAAAGTTGCAGGCCAGCTCAAGCTTCAGGTCAAGGCAGGATCGGCGAACCCGTCCCCGCCGATCGGCCCGGCGCTTGGTCAGCGTGGCATTAACATCATGGAATTCTGCAAGGCGTTCAACGCCGCCACGCAGGAAATGGAAAAGGGTATGCCGATTCCGGTCGTCATCACCTATTACCAGGACAAGTCCTTCACCTTCGCGATGAAGCAGCCTCCGGTCAGCTACTGGCTGAAGAAGGAAGCGAAGATCACCTCCGGTTCCAAGACCCCGGGCAAGGGCGCAAAGGCAGGTACCCTCACCAAGGCTCAGATCAAGACGATCGCGGAAGCTAAGATGAAGGACCTGAACGCAGCGGATATCGAAGGCGCAATGGCGATGATCGAGGGCTCTGCCCGCGCCATGGGCCTGGAAGTGGTGGGTTAAGACCATGGCAGGCAAGCGCACACGCAAGATCAACGAAGGTGTTGATCCCACCAAGCTCTACGCTCTGACGACCGCCATCGGCATGGTCAAGGAACGGGCTGTCGCAAAGTTCGACGAAACCATCGAAGTCTCGATGAACCTTGGCGTTGACCCGCGTCATGCGGACCAGATGGTTCGCGGCGTCGTCAACCTGCCGAACGGCACGGGCCGCACGGTTCGCGTCGCCGTCTTCGCTCGTGGCGCCAAGGCTGACGAAGCCAAGGCTGCCGGTGCCGATGTCGTTGGCGCCGAAGACCTCGTCGAAATCGTCCAGGGCGGCAAGATCGAATTCGATCGCTGCATCGCCACCCCCGACATGATGCCGCTCGTCGGCCGTCTCGGTAAGGTTCTTGGCCCGCGCGGCATGATGCCGAACCCGAAGGTCGGAACCGTCACCATGGACGTCGCCGGAGCCGTCAAGGCTTCCAAGGGCGGCGCCGTCGAGTTCCGCGTCGAGAAGGCTGGTATCGTCCATGCCGGCATTGGCAAGGCCTCTTTCGACGCCAAGGCTCTGGAAGAAAACATCCGCGCCTTTGCCGACGCCGTCATCAAGGCGAAGCCGGCTGGCGCCAAGGGCAATTACGTCAAGCGCGTGGCGATTTCCTCGACCATGGGGCCGGGCGTCAAGATCGAAGTCGGCTCGGTCACCGCGGCTCCGACTGCATAAATTTATGGCCGGGCTTCGGCCCGGTCGCTGAATTTCCGGCCTCGCAAGGGGCCGGAATATTCCGGAGAAATCCGGAATCCTGTCCGAGATTGCAGGTGGTTTTCCCTTAATCACTTGGCCTGCATGAGACGGGTAAGACCCGAATTGCATGAAGTTCGCTTCTTGGAACTCGGTTCGAGCCTTGGATGCCTTGTGCCTCTTCAGCCTTGATTGGCGCGGAGCGCGAGGGGACAGGATCCTCAAGCGTCGCTTGGGATCTCTTTTGATCCCAGGGGGCAAAAGGCAACCCGGTGGGTCCGTTTCCAACGGTCCCGCCAACTGGAGATAGGCAGTGGAAAGAGCGGAAAAACGCGAATTCGTCACGGAACTGAACGAAGTCTTCAAGGCTTCGGGCTCGGTTGTCGTGGCCCACTATGCTGGTGCTACAGTCGCACAGATGAACGATTTTCGTTCGAAGATGCGCGCTGCTGGCGGCACCGTCAAAGTCGCGAAGAACCGCCTGGCCAAAATTGCCCTTCAGGGTACGGAAGCGGAAGGGATTTCCAATCTCTTCAAGGGTCAGACCCTCATTGCTTACAGCAATGATCCGATCATCGCTCCGAAGGTCGTCATGGATTTCGCCAAGACCAACGACAAGATCGTGGTTCTCGGCGGCGCCATGGGTACGACAACGCTGAACGCCGAAGGTGTCAAGTCGCTTGCGACCCTGCCTTCGCTGGACGAACTGCGTGCGAAGCTGCTGGGCATGATCCAGACCCCGGCTACCCGCATTGCAGGCGTTGTTGCAGCACCGGCAAGCCAGCTTGCTCGCGTGTTCTCGGCCTACGCCAAGAAGGACGAAGCCGCTTAAGGCGGTTTTTCGCTGTACATACTCAACAGTTCGAACCGAACAAAAGGAACTAGAAAATGGCTGATCTCGCAAAGATCGTTGAAGACCTCTCCTCGCTGACCGTTCTGGAAGCTGCAGAACTGTCGAAGCTTCTTGAAGAAAAGTGGGGCGTTTCCGCCGCTGCTCCGGTAGCTGTTGCTGCCGTTGGCGGCGCTGCAGGCGGCGCAGCTGCTCCGGCTGAAGAAGAAAAGACCGAGTTCGACGTCATCCTCACGGATGCCGGCGCCAACAAGATCAACGTCATCAAGGAAGTCCGCGCCATCACCGGCCTCGGCCTCAAGGAAGCCAAGGACCTCGTCGAAGGCGCTCCGAAGGCTGTCAAGGAAGGCGTTTCCAAGGCTGAAGCCGCCGACATCAAGAAGAAGCTTGAAGACGCAGGCGCAAAGGCCGACGTCAAGTAATCTTGAACTGCACGTGGGAGGCGGCATTTACTGCCTCCCATTTGCCGTTTTCCTGAACGAATTACCCAAAAGCCGCGTGAAAACGGCTTTTGGGTAATGGGTTCTTCAAGAGCATGGTCTCGAACCGAAGCGCCAAGGCAATCCGGCCTGGCTGTTTCGGGAGGTGGGACGAGGTTGAACTACTCATTGATCGGCGGGGTCGACTGGCCATCGGTTCCCGTCCGTTGCAGGCCCGGATGCAATTTTTGAAGGAGCGACGATGGCTCAGACCCTTTCGTTCAATGGTCGCAGGCGCGTACGCAAGTTTTTTGGTAAGATCCCCGAAGTCGCAGAAATGCCGAACCTCATCGAGGTTCAGAAGGCGTCCTACGACCAGTTTCTGATGGTTGAAGAGCCGAAGGGCGGTCGCCCTGACGAAGGCCTTCAGGCCGTCTTCAAGTCTGTTTTCCCGATCACCGACTTCTCCGGCGCCTCGATGCTGGAGTTCGTATCTTACGAATTCGAACCACCGAAGTTCGACGTTGACGAGTGCCGCCAGCGCGACCTGACCTATGCCGCGCCGCTGAAGGTCACTCTCCGTCTCATCGTGTTCGATATCGACGAGGATACCGGCGCAAAGTCGATCAAGGACATCAAGGAACAGTCCGTTTACATGGGCGACATGCCGCTCATGACGAACAACGGCACGTTCATCGTCAACGGCACCGAGCGCGTCATCGTCTCGCAGATGCACCGTTCGCCGGGCGTCTTCTTCGACCACGACAAGGGCAAGAGCCATTCTTCCGGCAAGCTGCTCTTCGCCGCCCGCGTCATTCCTTATCGCGGCTCCTGGCTCGATATCGAATTCGATGCCAAGGACATCGTCTACGCCCGCATCGACCGCCGCCGCAAGATCCCCGTCACGTCGCTGTTGATGGCGCTCGGCATGGACGGCGAGGAAATCCTCGACACCTTCTACACGAAGGCGCTCTACAAGCGCGACGGCGAAGGCTGGCGCATTCCCTTCAAGCCGGAAACGCTGAAGGGCGCCAAGGCAATTACCGAGATGGTTGACGCCGATACCGGCGAAGTCGTCGTGGAAGCCGGCAAGAAGCTGACGCCGCGCCTGCTGCGCCAGCTTTCCGATAAGGGCCTGAAGGCGCTGAAGGCCGGCGACGACGATCTCTACGGTAACTACCTTGCCGAGGATATCGTCAACTACTCGACGGGTGAGATCTATCTCGAGGCCGGCGACGAGATCGACGAGAAGACGCTTGCCGTCATCCTCGCAAACGGTTTTGACGAGATCCCGGTTCTCGGCATCGACCACATTAATGTCGGCGCCTATATCCGCAACACGCTATCGGCTGACAAGAACGAGAACCGTCAGGACGCTCTGTTCGACATCTATCGCGTCATGCGCCCGGGTGAACCGCCGACCATGGAATCGGCCGAAGCCATGTTCAACTCGCTGTTCTTCGATGCGGAGCGTTACGACCTCTCTGCCGTCGGCCGTGTCAAGATGAACATGCGCCTGGACCTCTCCGTCGAGGACACCGTTCGCATCCTGCGCAAGGACGACATCCTGGCCGTGGTCAAGATGCTGGTCGAACTGCGCGACGGCAAGGGCGAGATCGACGACATCGACAACCTCGGCAACCGTCGCGTCCGCTCGGTCGGCGAGCTGATGGAGAACCAGTACCGTCTCGGCCTGCTCCGCATGGAGCGTGCGATCAAGGAACGCATGTCCTCGATCGAAATCGACACGGTCATGCCGCAGGACCTGATCAACGCCAAGCCGGCTGCCGCAGCCGTCCGCGAATTCTTCGGCTCCTCGCAGCTCTCGCAGTTCATGGACCAGGTCAACCCGCTGTCGGAAATCACCCACAAGCGCCGCCTTTCGGCCCTTGGTCCGGGCGGTCTGACCCGCGAGCGCGCGGGCTTCGAAGTCCGCGACGTGCATCCGACCCACTATGGCCGCATCTGCCCGATCGAAACGCCGGAAGGCCCGAACATCGGTCTGATCAACTCGCTTGCGACCTTTGCCCGCGTCAACAAATACGGCTTTATCGAGAGCCCGTACCGGCGCATCGTCGACGGCAAGGTGACGAACGACGTGCTCTACCTCTCCGCCATGGAAGAGGCGAAGTACTACGTCGCGCAGGCCAACGCCGAACTGAACGCTGACGGTTCCTTCGTCGACGAATTCGTCGTCTGCCGTCACGCGGGTGAAGTTATGCTCGCGCCCCGCGACAGCATGAACCTGATGGACGTTTCGCCGAAGCAGGTCGTTTCGGTTGCTGCGGCACTCATCCCGTTCCTGGAAAACGACGACGCCAACCGCGCCCTCATGGGCTCGAACATGCAGCGTCAGGCCGTGCCGCTGTTGCGTGCCGAAGCGCCGTTCGTCGGCACCGGCATGGAGCCGGTCGTCGCGCGTGACTCCGGTGCCGCCATCGGCGCCCGCCGTGGCGGCGTCGTCGACCAGGTCGACGCGACGCGTATCGTTATCCGCGCCACGGAGGACCTCGAAGCCGGCAAGTCCGGCGTCGATATCTACCGCCTGCAGAAGTTCCAGCGTTCGAACCAGAACACCTGCGTCAACCAGCGTCCGCTGGTCACCGTTGGTGACGTCGTCAACCGTGGCGATATTCTCGCCGACGGTCCGTCGACCGATCTCGGCGACCTGGCGCTCGGCCGCAACGCGCTCGTCGCGTTCATGCCCTGGAACGGCTACAACTACGAAGACTCGATCCTGCTCTCTGAGCGCATCGTTGCCGACGACGTGTTCACCTCCATCCACATCGAGGAATTCGAAGTGATGGCGCGCGACACCAAGCTCGGCCCCGAGGAAATCACCCGCGATATTCCGAACGTCTCGGAAGAAGCGCTGAAGAACCTCGACGAAGCCGGCATCGTCTATATCGGCGCCGAGGTTCAGCCGGGCGATATCCTCGTCGGCAAGATCACGCCGAAGGGCGAAAGCCCGATGACGCCGGAAGAAAAGCTTCTGCGCGCCATCTTCGGCGAAAAAGCCTCCGATGTGCGCGACACCTCCATGCGCATGCCGCCCGGCACCTATGGCACGATCGTCGAAGTTCGCGTCTTCAACCGCCATGGCGTCGAGAAGGACGAGCGCGCGATGGCGATCGAACGCGAAGAGATCGAGCGTCTCGCCAAGGACCGTGACGACGAGCAGGCTATCCTCGACCGTAACGTCTATGGTCGTCTGATCGACATGCTGCGCGGCCAGGTCTCGATTGCCGGTCCGAAGGGCTTCAAGAAGGGCACCGAGCTTTCGAACGCCGTCGTCTCCGAATATCCCCGCTCGCAGTGGTGGATGTTCGCCGTCGAGGACGAGAAGGTGCAGAGCGAACTCGAAGCGCTCCGCGGCCAGTACGACGAGTCCAAGTCGCGCCTCGAACAGCGCTTCATGGATAAGGTCGAGAAGGTCCAGCGCGGCGATGAAATGCCTCCGGGCGTCATGAAGATGGTCAAGGTCTTCGTCGCCGTGAAGCGCAAGATCCAGCCGGGCGACAAGATGGCCGGCCGTCACGGGAACAAGGGCGTGGTGTCGCGCATTGTGCCTGTCGAGGACATGCCGTTCCTCGAAGACGGTACGCATGTCGACGTCGTTCTGAACCCGCTCGGCGTGCCTTCGCGCATGAACGTCGGCCAGATCCTGGAAACGCACCTGGGCTGGGCTTGCGCCGGCATGGGTCGCCAGATCGGCGAACTGATCGAAGCGTATAAAGCCAATGGCAACATCGAGCCACTGCGCAAGACCATTGGCGATGTCGTGGGCGACGGTCCCAAGGCCGAACAGGTCCAGGACTTCGACGATGAGTCCGTTCTGCGTCTCGCCGACCAGTGGAAGCGCGGCGTTTCGATCGCAACGCCGGTCTTTGACGGCGCCAACGAAGGTGACGTCAACGACATGCTGCGTCTGGCGGGTCTCAAGGACACCGGCCAGTCGACACTTTATGACGGCCGTACCGGCGAGCAGTTCGACCGCCAGGTGACCGTGGGCTACATCTACATGCTGAAGCTCAACCACCTGGTCGACGACAAAATCCATGCCCGTTCGATCGGCCCTTACTCGCTCGTGACCCAGCAGCCGCTGGGCGGCAAGGCGCAGTTCGGCGGTCAGCGCTTCGGCGAAATGGAAGTCTGGGCGCTCGAAGCCTATGGCGCCGCCTATACGCTGCAGGAAATGCTGACGGTGAAGTCGGACGACGTCGCCGGCCGCACCAAGGTCTACGAAGCCATTGTCCGCGGAGACGACACGTTCGAAGCCGGTATTCCGGAAAGCTTCAACGTTCTCGTCAAGGAAATGCGCTCGCTGGGCCTCAGCGTCGAGCTCGAGAACACCAAGCTCGACGAAGCGCAGGCAACCCAGCTGCCGGACGCGGCCGAGTAAACATTGATAGGGCGTGCGCTGCCAATGCGGCGCACGCCGGTCCCGCCGGGAGCCGCATCTGTCGGCCCGGAAGGGAAGTTTCGCCGCATCTTGCGGTTATTCTCGTTTAAGCGAGGGAGGCGGCTCCCGGGAATTGCCGCCGGCCATCGCATTTTGAGGGCGCTTTAGCCCATGAAGGAGACAGGCATGAACCAAGAGGTCATGAATCTTTTCAATCCGCAGGTGCCTGCACAGAATTTCGATTCCATTCGGATTTCGATCGCGTCTCCGGAGAAGATCCTCTCCTGGTCCTACGGTGAGATCAAGAAGCCGGAAACCATCAACTACCGTACGTTCAAGCCGGAACGAGACGGTCTGTTCTGCGCACGCATCTTTGGCCCGATCAAGGATTACGAATGCTTGTGCGGCAAGTACAAGCGCATGAAGTACAAGGGCATCATCTGCGAAAAGTGCGGCGTCGAAGTCACGCTGTCGCGTGTTCGCCGTGAGCGCATGGGCCATATCGAGCTCGCCGCTCCCGTTGCCCACATCTGGTTTCTGAAGTCGCTGCCGTCGCGCATCTCGACCCTGCTCGACATGACGCTGAAGGATGTCGAGCGCGTCCTCTATTTCGAAAACTACATCGTCACCGAGCCCGGCCTGACCGCGCTCAAGGAGCACCAGCTCCTGACGGAAGAAGAGTACATGCTCGCCGTCGACGAATACGGCGAAGACCAGTTTACCGCGATGATCGGCGCTGAGGCGATCTACGAGATGCTGGCCTCGATGAACCTCGAAAAGATCGCCGGCGATCTGCGCTCCGAGCTTGCCGACACGACATCGGATCTCAAGCAGAAGAAGCTGATGAAGCGCCTGAAGATCGTCGAGAACTTCATGGAGTCAGGCAATCGTCCGGAATGGATGATCATGAAGGTCGTTCCGGTCATCCCGCCGGATCTGCGCCCGCTCGTTCCGCTCGACGGCGGCCGTTTCGCGACGTCGGATCTGAACGATCTCTATCGCCGCGTCATCAACCGTAACAACCGTCTGAAGCGCCTGATCGAACTGCGCGCTCCGGGCATCATCATCCGCAACGAAAAGCGCATGCTGCAGGAATCTGTCGACGCGCTCTTCGATAACGGCCGCCGCGGCCGCGTCATCACCGGCGCCAACAAGCGCCCGCTGAAGTCGCTGTCCGACATGCTGAAGGGTAAGCAGGGCCGCTTCCGTCAGAACCTGCTCGGTAAGCGCGTCGACTATTCCGGCCGTTCGGTCATCGTCACCGGCCCGGAACTGAAGCTGCATCAGTGCGGTCTTCCGAAGAAGATGGCGCTCGAGCTCTTCAAGCCGTTCATCTATGCCCGCCTGGACGCCAAGGGTTACTCCTCGACCGTCAAGCAGGCCAAGAAGCTGGTTGAAAAGGAAAAGCCGGAAGTTTGGGATATCCTCGACGAGGTCATCCGCGAACATCCGGTTCTCCTGAACCGCGCACCGACGCTGCACCGCCTGGGCATCCAGGCCTTCGAACCCACCCTGGTCGAAGGCAAGGCAATCCAGCTGCACCCGCTCGTCTGCACGGCCTTCAACGCCGACTTCGACGGTGACCAGATGGCTGTTCACGTGCCGCTGTCGCTCGAAGCCCAGCTCGAAGCCCGCGTGCTGATGATGTCGACCAACAACATCCTGCACCCGGCAAACGGCGCGCCGATCATCGTTCCCTCGCAGGACATGGTTCTCGGCCTCTACTATCTGTCGATCCTGAACCAGAACGAACCGGGCGAAGGCATGGCTTTCTCCGATCTCGGCGAGCTGCATCACGCGCTGGAAAACAAGGTCGTCACGCTGCACACCAAGATCCGCGGCCGCTTCAAGTCGATCGGCGAGGATGGCAAGCCCTACTCCAAGATCTATGAGACGACGCCCGGCCGTCTGCTTATCGGCGAACTGCTGCCGAAGAACGGCAAGGTGCCCTTCGACATCTGCAACCAGGAAATGACCAAGAAGAACATCTCCAAGATGATCGACACGGTCTATCGCCATTGCGGCCAGAAGGACACGGTCATCTTCTGCGACCGCATCATGCAGCTCGGCTTCGCCCATGCCTGCCGCGCCGGCATTTCGTTCGGCAAGGACGACATGGTCATCCCGGCCACCAAGGCGAAGATCGTTGCCGACACCGAAAACCTGGTGAAGGAATACGAGCAGCAGTACAATGACGGCCTCATCACCCAGGGCGAAAAGTACAACAAGGTTGTCGACGCCTGGGGCAAGGCGACCGAAAAGGTCGCCGAAGAAATGATGGCGCGCATCAAGGCGGTCGAATTCGACGAGAACACCGGCCGTCAGAAGCCGATGAACTCGATCTACATGATGAGCCACTCCGGCGCCCGCGGTTCTCCGAACCAGATGCGCCAGCTGGGCGGCATGCGCGGCCTGATGGCCAAGCCGTCGGGTGAAATCATCGAGACGCCGATCATCTCCAACTTCAAGGAAGGCCTGACCGTCAACGAGTACTTCAACTCGACGCACGGCGCCCGTAAGGGTCTGGCAGACACCGCCTTGAAGACCGCGAACTCCGGTTACCTGACCCGCCGTCTTGTCGACGTCGCGCAGGATTGCATCGTCACGCACGTCGATTGCGGCACCGAAACCGGCCTGACCATGACCGCCATCGTCGATGCCGGCCAGGTCGTCGCTTCGCTCGGCGCCCGTATCCTCGGCCGCACGGCGCTTGACGACATCGATCATCCGGTGACGGGCGAGCGCATCGTCGATGCCGGCAAGATGATCCTCGAGCCCGATGTCATCGAGATCGAGAAGGCTGGTATCCAGTCGATCCGCATCCGCTCGGCGCTGACCTGCGAAATCCAGACGGGCGTCTGCTCGGTCTGCTATGGCCGCGACCTCGCGCGCGGTACGCCGGTCAATATGGGCGAAGCCGTCGGCGTCATCGCCGCTCAGTCGATCGGCGAGCCGGGAACCCAGCTCACCATGCGTACTTTCCACCTTGGCGGTACGGCAACCGTGGTCGACCAGTCGTTCCTGGAAGCCTCGTACGAAGGTACGGTGCAGATCAAGAACCGCAACGTGCTGCGCAACTCCGAAGGCAGCCTCGTTGCCATGGGCCGCAACATGACCGTCCAGATCCTGGACGAGCGTGGCGTCGAGCGCTCTTCGCAACGTGTCGCCTACGGTTCGAAGCTGCACGTTGACGAAGGTGACAAGGTCAAGCGCGGGCAGCGCCTGGCGGAGTGGGATCCTTACACCCGTCCGATGATGACGGAAGTTGCCGGTACCGTTCAGTTCGAAGACCTCGTCGATGGTCTCTCGGTTCTGGAAGCGACCGACGAATCCACCGGCATCACCAAGCGTCAGGTCATTGACTGGCGTTCGACCCCGCGCGGTTCGGACCTCAAGCCGGCGATCGTCATCAAGGACGCCAGCGGCAATGTCGCGAAGCTGTCCCGCGGTGGTGACGCCCGCTTCCTGCTCTCGGTCGACGCCATTCTGTCGGTCGAGCCGGGCACGAAAGTCTCGCAGGGTGACGTTCTCGCCCGTTCGCCGCTCGAAAGCGCCAAGACCAAGGACATCACCGGTGGTCTGCCGCGTGTTGCCGAACTGTTCGAAGCGCGCCGTCCGAAGGACCACGCCATCATCGCAGAGATCGATGGTACGATCCGCCTCGGCCGCGACTACAAGAACAAGCGTCGCGTCATCATCGAACCGGCGGAAGACGGTGTCGAGCCTGTCGAATACCTGATCCCGAAGGGCAAGCCCTTCCACCTTCAGGACGGCGACTATATCGAAAAGGGTGACTACATCCTCGACGGTAACCCGGCTCCGCACGACATCCTGGCGATCAAGGGCGTGGAGGCTCTCGCTTCCTACCTGGTCAACGAAATCCAGGAAGTCTATCGTCTGCAGGGCGTCGTCATCAACGACAAGCACATCGAAGTGATCGTCCGTCAGATGCTGCAGAAGGTGGAGATCACCGATGCAGGCGACTCGACCTACATCGTCGGCGACAACGTCGACCGGATCGAGCTGGAGGACGTCAACGACCACCTGATCGAGCAGGGCAAGAAGCCCGCCAGCGGCGAGCCGGTCCTTCTCGGCATCACCAAGGCGTCGCTGCAGACCCCGTCCTTCATCTCGGCCGCGTCCTTCCAGGAAACGACCAAGGTGCTGACGGAAGCTGCTATCGCCGGCAAAACCGACGGCCTGCAGGGGCTGAAGGAAAATGTCATCGTCGGCCGCCTCATCCCGGCCGGCACCGGCGGCACCATGACCCAGATCCGCCGCATCGCCACGTCGCGCGACGAGCTCATCCTCGAAGAGCGCCGCAAGGGCACTGGGGCAGCGGTCGCCACTCCGATGCTGCAGGACATGGCCGAGAACGCCCCGGCTGCGGAATAATCCGCAGCTGAGGTCCACGAATTGAAAACCGCCCGGAGCGATCTGGGCGGTTTTCGTTTGTGCTAGCCTCTAATTGATCGGGGGAGGGAGGGCGTTCCCGTCAGTTGAACCGGATGATCGCGACCTCGCCATCAACCGCACCCTGATACGCCGAGGCGTGCGGCTCTTCCGCCGGAATTTCGGTCAGCATGCCGATCTGGTCGAGATCGGCCTCGATGAAACCCTCCTCGGCAAGAGCGTTCAAGGCTTCGCGCACGGCGGTGTCGTCATCGGGCGCCTTCAGCAGGATGTGCAGGTCGATGCCTTCGCTGGCCTCGGACTCATAGCCTTTGCCGATGATGATGAAGATCATCGGCCCGTCGAAATTATTGTCGTTATCAGGTGTCGTGATCATCGCCTGTCCTCGGTTCCTGGAGATTCGCATTGTCGAATCCGCTGAGAGGACCTAACGCCGCAATCGCTGATTCCTTAACCGCTTTTGCTGCAAGGCCCAAGTTTTTATCTTGGCGCACGTCCCTGAATGCGTCTAGAAGGATGAAAACAGGGCGTTCGGCCCGCATATCAAGGTGATGCGGCCAAGTTTATTTCTTAACTGGCCTTGACGGAACGGGTGGAAACCAGTAGTACCCCGCCCATCAGATCCCATGTGAGGCTTGGCTGTTCGGGGCGACGCGCCCTGAAATTCACCTCAAACAAGGTTCTAAACGCACGTTGAAGTCATGATGCTGCACGCATGACGCAGGTTTTTATGCGTCCTCTGCTCCTTGTGGTCCATCTGCGGAAGCGGATCGGGCCATATTTTGCGCATTGACGGAAAGCATGCGACATTGCCGGAGACGGCGTGAGTTCAAGCCCGCAAGGGTACTGAGATAAACGTAAGGGATGGTTGAATGCCTACCGTAAACCAGCTGATCCGCAAGCCTCGCCAGGCGAACGTAAAGCGTAATAAGGTTCCCGCTCTCCAGGAGAACCCTCAGAAGCGCGGCGTTTGCACGCGCGTCTACACGACCACGCCGAAGAAGCCGAACTCGGCTCTGCGTAAGGTCGCAAAGATCCGCCTGACCAACGGCTTCGAAGTCATTGGTTACATCCCCGGCGAAGGTCACAACCTTCAGGAACACTCCGTCGTCATGATCCGTGGCGGCCGCGTAAAGGACCTTCCGGGTGTCCGTTATCACATCATCCGCGGCGTTCTCGATACCCAGGGTGTCAAGAACCGCAAGCAGCGTCGCTCCAAGTACGGTGCGAAGCGTCCGAAGTAATTCGGATTTTGAATAATCCGGCGCTGCGCGAGGTCCTCCGCGTGATAAAGCGCCTTAACGGTTGAAGAGACGAAAAGTATGTCCAGACGTCATAAAGCAGAAAAGCGCGAGATCAATCCGGATCCGAAGTTCGGTGACCTCGTCGTGACCAAGTTCATGAATGCCATCATGCTCGATGGTAAGAAGTCCGTTGCTGAAAACATCGTCTACGGTGCGTTCGACGCCGTCCAGGGCAAGTCCAAGCAGGAGCCGCTTTCGGTTTTCCATTCTGCGCTCGACAACATTGCCCCGCACGTTGAAGTCCGCTCGCGCCGCGTCGGTGGTGCGACCTACCAGGTTCCGGTCGACGTCCGTCCGGAGCGCCGCCAGGCTCTCGCCATTCGCTGGCTGATTGCCGCTGCCCGCAAGCGCAACGAAACCACCATGATCGACCGTCTGTCCGGCGAACTGCTCGATGCGTCCAACAACCGCGGCTCCGCCGTCAAGAAGCGCGAAGACACGCACAAGATGGCTGACGCCAACCGCGCGTTCTCGCACTATCGCTGGTAATTCCGAACGGTATCGAAAGGCAGTCCACAATGGCTCGCGAATATAAGATCGAAGACTACCGCAATTTCGGTATCATGGCGCATATCGACGCCGGCAAGACCACGACTACCGAGCGTATCCTTTACTACACCGGCAAGTCGCACAAGATCGGCGAAGTCCACGACGGCGCAGCTACCATGGACTGGATGGAGCAGGAGCAGGAGCGTGGCATCACGATCACCTCTGCTGCCACCACGACCTTCTGGAAGGGCCGTGACGGCAAGATGCGCCGCTTCAACATCATCGACACTCCCGGCCACGTCGACTTCACCATCGAAGTCGAGCGTTCGCTGCGCGTTCTCGACGGTGCCATCGCGCTGCTCGACGCCAACGCCGGCGTTGAGCCACAGACGGAAACCGTCTGGCGCCAGGCTGAGAAGTATCATGTTCCGCGGATGATCTTCTGCAACAAGATGGACAAGACCGGCGCTGACTTCTACCGCTCGGTTGAGATGATCAAAACCCGCCTCGGCGCCACCGCCGTCGTCATGCAGCTGCCGATCGGCGCTGAAAGCGACTTCAAGGGCGTTGTCGACCTGGTCGAGATGAACGCCCTGATCTGGCGCGACGAATCGCTCGGCGCCCAGTGGGACGTCGTCGAAATCCCGGATGACCTGAAGGCCAAGGCTGAAGAATATCGCGAAAAGCTGATCGAGACGGTTGTCGAGATCGACGAAGCTGCGATGGAAGCCTACCTTGAAGGCAACATGCCCGACAACGACAAGATCCGCGAACTCGTTCGCCGCGGCACCATCGACGTCAAGTTCCATCCGATGTTCTGCGGCACCGCCTTCAAGAACAAGGGCGTTCAGCCGCTGCTCGACGCCGTCGTCGACTACCTGCCGTCGCCGCTCGATATCCCGGCGATCAAGGGCATCGACTTCAAGACCGAAGCTGATATCGAGCGTCACGCAGACGACGCCGAGCCGCTTTCGATGCTGGCGTTCAAGATCATGAACGACCCCTTCGTCGGTTCGCTCACCTTCGCACGCATCTATTCCGGCAAGCTCGAAAAGGGCTCTTCGGTTCTGAACACGGTCAAGGACAAGCGCGAGCGCGTCGGCCGCATGCTGCAGATGCACTCCAACTCGCGTGAAGACATCGAAGAAGCCTTCGCAGGCGACATCGTTGCTCTCGCCGGCCTCAAGGAAACCACCACTGGCGATACGCTCTGCGATCCGCTGAAGCCGGTTATCCTCGAGCGCATGGAATTCCCCGAGCCGGTCATCCAGATCGCCATCGAGCCGAAGTCCAAGGGCGACCAGGAAAAGATGGGCCTCGCGCTCAACCGCCTGGCAGCTGAAGACCCGTCCTTCCGCGTAAAGACGGACCAGGAATCCGGCCAGACGATTATCGCCGGCATGGGCGAATTGCATCTCGACATCATCGTCGACCGCATGCGCCGCGAGTTCAAGGTCGAAGCAAACGTCGGTGCGCCGCAGGTTGCTTACCGCGAAACCATCACGCGCCAGACCGAAGAAGACTACACGCACAAGAAACAGACCGGTGGTACCGGCCAGTTCGCACGCGTCAAGATCATCTTCGAACCGAACCCGGAAGGCGAAGACTTCAAGTTCGAATCCAAGATCGTCGGCGGTGCCGTTCCGAAGGAATACATCCCGGGCGTTCAGAAGGGCATCGAAAGCGTTCTGTCTTCCGGTCCGCTGGCTGGCTTCCCGATGCTGGGTGTCAAGGCGACGCTTATCGACGGCGCCTTCCACGACGTCGACTCCTCGGTCCTGGCGTTCGAAATCGCTGCTCGCGCTTGCTTCCGTGAAGCAGCCAAGAAGGCCGGCGCTCAGCTCCTCGAGCCGATGATGAAGGTCGAGGTCGTCACCCCGGAAGATTATGTCGGTGATGTTATCGGCGACCTCAACTCCCGCCGTGGCCAGATCCAGGGTCAGGAAAGCCGTGGTATTGCGGTTGTCATCAGCGCCAACGTTCCGCTGGCCAACATGTTCAAGTACGTCGACAACCTGCGCTCCATGTCGCAGGGCCGTGCTCAGTACACGATGACCTTCGATCACTACGCGCCGGTCCCGTCGAACGTCGCAACCGAAATCCAGGCAAAGTATTCCGGTCAGAAGTGACCGGAATACCAATTGACCGATAACAAGAATTAGACCCCCTCGGGGACTAGCAAAACGGAGAGCCGA
>NZ_JBXSOL010000056.1:0-18734 GCF_057784555.1 Rhizobium sp. CNPSo 3670 | reverse complement strand
CCCCTCACCCTAACCCTCTCCCAGGCGGGGCGAGGGGACGTGCCAAACGCGGCATTGAGGTTGAGGGAGACGGTGCGGCAGATCCCTTCTCCCCGCACGCGGGGGTCCGAAGGACGGGACGAGACGCGTGGCTCGACCCAGGCAGAGGTGGCGGCAGCCGGATGAGGGGCTACCCGGCTGAGCTCATGATGACGGAGGAAGCGACGTGCAGTTCGCCCGCATAAACGACGTGACGATCCACTATCAGCTTATCGGCGCTCCCGCCGACCGGCCGGTGATCGTCTTCGTCAATTCGCTCGGAACGGATTTTCGCATCTGGCGCGATGTCGTCGTACGGCTTGCCGGCGACTATGCGGTCGTGCTGTACGACAAGCGCGGCCACGGCCTTTCCGATGTCGGCCAGCTCCCCTCATCGATCGAGGATCATGCGACCGATCTTGCCGGCCTGCTCGACCTGCTCTCGGTCAAGGATGCCGTCATCTGTGGCCTCTCGGTTGGCGGCCTCATCGCTCAGTCGCTCGTTCAGCACCGGCCGGATCTCGTCGGCGCCCTCATCCTTTGCGACACCGCCCACAAGATCGGCACGGCAGAGAGCTGGAACGCCCGCATTGCCGCCGTCAAGAAAGATGGCCTCGGCAGCATCGTCGACGCCATCATGGAGCGCTGGTTCACGCCGGCCTTCCGACGGCCCGAAAACACCGCCTATTCCGGCTATTGCAACATGCTGACGCGCCAGCCCGTGGAGGGTTACCTCGCCGCCTGTGAGGCGATCCGCGACTCGGATTTCACCGAGGCCGCGAAGTCGATCGCTGTGCCGACAATCTGCATAGTCGGCGACCAGGACGGCTCGACCCCGCCCGATCTGGTACTCTCCACAGCGCGGCTGATCCCCGGCGCCCGTTACGAAATCATCCGCCATTGCGCCCATATTCCCTGTGTCGAGCAGCCGGAAGCGCTGACGGCGATCATCCGCGCCTTCCTCACATCGATATCGCCTGGAGAAAGCAGCCCATGAACGAAACAGCCTCTCCCTCCGAACGCTATCGGCAAGGCATAGCGACCCGTCGCGCCGTGCTCGGCGACGCCCATGTCGAGCGCGCCATAGCGGCAACGACGGAGTTCGACCGCCCCTTCCAGGAGCTGATCACCGAAGCCGCCTGGGGCCATGTCTGGTCGCGCCCGGCGCTGACGAGGCGCGAGCGTTCGATCGTCACCATCGCGCTGCTGGCCGCACTCGGACAGGACGATGAGGTCGCCATGCATGTGCGTGCCACCGCCAATACGGGTGCGACCCGGGAGGATATCTGCGAGGCGCTGTTGCATGTGGCGATCTATGCCGGCGTTCCCGCCGCCAACCACGCGATCAAGATTGCCAAGCAGGCCTTTGCACAGATGGACGCCGAGAAAGCGGCCTGAGGGGGAGAAATGTCCGAACGAGCAAACAGCAAGCCGGAGACCGGCGCCTTCTTCGCCCGCGACCGCGCCTGGCACGCGCCGGCGCTGACCCCCGGCTACAAAACCTCGGTGCTGCGCGCGCCGCAGCGCGCGCTGCTGTCACTCGACGGCACGATCTCCGAAACGACAGGCCCGGTCTTTGGCCATTCAATCATCGGCGAGCTCGACAACGACCTGATACTGAACTATGCGCGGCCGGGCGAAAGCGCCATCGGCGAACGCATCATCGTCCATGGCCGCGTGCTCGACGAACGGGCCAAGCCGGTGGCCGGCGCCCTGGTCGAATTCTGGCAGGCCAATGCCGGCGGCCGCTATCGCCACAAGAAGGAAACCTATCTCGCGGCAATCGACCCGAATTTCGGCGGCTGCGGCCGTGCCATCACCGACGAGGAGGGCCGCTACCATTTCCGCACCGTCCGGCCCGGCGCCTATCCCTGGCCGAACGGCGTCAACGACTGGCGCCCCGCCCATATTCACTTCTCGGTCTTCGGCCACGGCTTCGCACAGCGCCTGATCACCCAGATGTATTTCGAGGGCGATCCGATGATCTGGAAATGCCCGATCGTCGGCACGATCCCCGACAAGGCGGCGATCGAGCAACTGATCGCCCCGCTGGACTGGGGCAACACGATTCCGATGGATTCACGCGCCTATAAATTCGATATCGTGCTGCGCGGACGCCGCTCGACGATGTTCGAAAACAAGCTGGAGGGCAACTGACCATGCAGCAGCTCGGTTATCTCAAGGAAACCCCGTCGCAGACCGCCGGTCCCTATGTGCATATCGGCCTGACGCCGAATTTCTGCGACATCACAGGCGTCTACGACAGCGATCTCGGCAGCGTGATGCTCAACGACAAGACGCTCGGCGAACGCATCACCGTCACCGGCCGCATCTTCGACGGCGCGGACGCGCTGGTGCGCGATGCCGTCGTCGAGATCTGGCAGGCCGACAGCGCCGGCCTTTACAACAGTCCCTCGGAAATGCGCGGCGCCGCCGACCCGAACTTCGCCGGCTGGGGCCGCTGCCCGACCCGGGCCGACGACGGCGTCTACAGCTTCGAAACCATCAAGCCCGGGTGGGTCCCCTTCAAGGACGGCCGCAGACAGGCGCCGCACATCACCTTCTGGATCGTCGCCCGCGGCATCAATATCGGCCTGCATACACGGATGTATTTCCCGGAAGAGGCCGAAGCCAACGCCAGCGACCCGCTGCTTGCCCGCATCGAACATCGCGAACGCGTTGCCACCATGGTCGCCACCCGCGATGGCGCAACCTGCCGTTTCGACATCCATCTGCAGGGGCCGAAGGAGACGGTGTTTCTGGATATTTGAGGGTGTGCCGGCTGCTTGTCGGAGAATTCCGCGCAAGCAGCCCCCTCACCCTGCCCTCTCCCCGAGGGGAGAGGGGAACAGTGCCACGCGAGAGAACCTGCCCATAAGGCGCCGACGCCGCCTCATTTCCCTTCTCCCCTCGGGGGTCCGAAGGACGGGTCGAGACCAGTGGCTCGACCCCGGGGTGGCGGCAGCCGGATGAGGGGGCCACCACCACAAACGAGCAAACCATGACCGCATCGCCCTTCGACCACCCCTTCCTCTCCGGCCTTGTCGGTGACGACGAAATCGCGCCCTATTTTTCCGCCGAAGCCGATATTCGGGCCATGCTCTCCTTCGAGGCGGCACTCGCCAGGGCCGAAGCCGCGCACGGCCTCATTCCCGGCGAGGCAGCAAGGAAGATTGCCGAAGCCTGCGCCGATTTTTCTCCAGATCTTGCCAGCCTTCGCGCGGCAACGGCGAAAGACGGGGTCGTCGTCCCCGACCTCGTCAAGCAGCTGCGCGCCAAGGTCGGCGAGGAAGCGGGCAGAAACCTGCATCTCGGCGCCACCAGCCAGGACGTCATCGACACCAGCCTGATGATCCGCCTGAAGGCGGTGGTCTTCCTGTTTGCCGGCCGACTTTCCGCCATCCTCGCAGCGCTTGACGGGCTCGACCGG
Source organism: Rhizobium sp. CNPSo 3670 (assembly GCF_057784555.1). Classification (NCBI taxonomy): domain Bacteria; kingdom Pseudomonadati; phylum Pseudomonadota; class Alphaproteobacteria; order Hyphomicrobiales; family Rhizobiaceae; genus Rhizobium; species Rhizobium sp. CNPSo 3670. The sequence goes on along the minus strand of NZ_JBXSOL010000056.1, from coordinate 15,286 downwards.
CAGTTCGGCCGCAACCGCCTGATGGGCCATACCCGCATGCAGGCGGCGATCGCCATCAGCGTCTCGGACCGTCTCAATGCCTGGCGCACGCCGCTCGCGACCTATCGCGACCGCCTGACCGAGCAGAGCTTCCCCGTCCAGTTCGGCGGTGCTGCCGGCACGCTCGACAAGCTTGGGCCACAGGCCGCCGCCGTCCGCGCTTCGCTCGCCCAGGAGCTCGGCCTCACCGACATCAGGCAATGGCAGAGCGCGCGTCTGCCGATCGCCGATATCGCCGGCCTGGTCGCTTCGATTTCGGGCAGCCTCGGCAAGATGGGACAGGATATCGCGCTGCTTGCCGAGATGGGCGGCGAGATCGAAATTTCAGGCGGCGGCACCTCCTCGGCCATGGCGCACAAGCAGAACCCGGTTGCCGCGGAAGTCCTGGTCTCGCTCGCCCGCTTCAACGCCACGGCGCTCTCGGGTATCCACCAGTCTCTTGTCCATGAACAGGAGCGCTCCGGGGCGGCCTGGACGCTCGAGTGGCTGCTCCTGCCGCAGATGACCATGGCAACCGCCGCCAGCCTGCGGCTTGCCGGAGGACTGATAGGAAATATCAAGCGGCTCGGGACGGCTTGAGATCACAGCTGCGGCCAGCGCTATGGCTAGCCGCGCGGCAAGGGTTCCAGCGCGAGAGCGGGCATTTGCTTTTTCGATCGCGCGCAACCATCTAATAGGCATGACTTGCGGAAAACGCCCTGCCCGCGCAGCCCATTTACCGAAAACCAACCATACTGGGTTGCTTTCCGAAGCGAAAGCCGATTGCTTAGGAGAATATACTTCTTCTTCCGCTACCGGTTAGGAGAATGAAAGGGGGCGCAGGCAAACTCGTGGAATTCTGCTGCTTCGCATCGGGATAAACTATGATTACGATGGCGATGCGGGAAGGCCGGTTTGAAAAACGATGACGACAGAACTGTTTCAGATAAAATTTTGGGGCGTCCGCGGCAGTATTCCCGTGTCGGGCCCCGAGTTCGATCGCTACGGCGGTAACACTTCCTGCATCGAGATTCGCTGCGGAAAACATCGGTTGCTTTTCGACGCAGGTTCGGGCCTGCGCGAGGCGGGGCTGTCGCTGCTTGCCGACGGCGTCAGCGACGTGGACCTGTTCTTCAGCCACTGCCATTACGACCACATCATCGGCCTGCCCTTCTTCAAGGCGATCTATTATCCCTCAATCAACGTCAACATCTGGTCCGGGCACCTCGACGGCAAGATGAGCACGCGGGAAATGGTCGAGCAGTTCATCAGCCCGCCCTGGTTTCCGGTCAAGACCGACATCTGTCAGGCGACGATGAACTTCCGCGATTTCCACTCCGGCCAGGTTCTGACCCCGCATGAGGGCATCGAGATCAAGACGTTCACGTTGAACCATCCGGGCGGCGCCATCGGCTACCGCATCGAATGGCGGGGTCGTTCGATCGCTCTGATCTACGATATCGAGCATATTCCCGGCAGTTATGATCCGGTCTCCCTGGAGATGATGCACGGCGCCGATCTCGTCGTCTACGATTGCACCTACAATGAAGATGAGATGCAGCGCTTCAAGGGCTTCGGCCATTCGACCTGGGAGCACGGCACCGAGCTGGCCAAAATGGCGGGCGCCAAGCGCTTCGCCCTGTTCCACCACGCCCCCTCCCGCACGGACGAACAACTGGCCGAAATGGAAGCGCAGGCTGAGGCCGCCTTCCCCGGCGCCTTCGCCGCCCGCGACAATCAGACCGTGGTGATTTAGGGGTGCCGGCGCACGCTGGCGCCGGCCCGTTCGCAACTTGCTGACGGAACAGATGCCGGGTCCGACCGTTTCCCCGGCAGCGCAAGATCGATGAAACGGGGTACCAGCCATGACCGTGCTCTCCGGACAATGCCTTTGCGGGCAGGTGAAACTTTCTGTTCGTGGCGAACCGTTGCGCGTCGGCATTTGTCACTGTACCGACTGCCGAAAGGAAAGCGGTTCGGCCTTTACCTTTTACGGCGTCTGGCCCGCCGGCCAATTTGAACATTCCGGCGAAACCGGCGAATTCCACGGCCGGCGCTTCTGCACCGGATGCGGTTCGCGGCTGTTTTCCGCCGATGACCAGGAGGCGGAAATCAAGCTCGGTATCCTCTCGCAGGCGCCGACGCCGCTGGCGCCGCGCTACGAACTCTGGATCAAACGCCGCGAGGCATGGCTGCGGCCCGTGGAGGGCGCCGAGCAGTACCAGGAGGACCGAACGTGAATCTGGCCACGCTCGTCCGACATCACATCACCACCGTTGCAGGTATCGAGATTTTTTACCGTGACGCGGGCCCGAAGGAGGCGCCGGTACTGCTGCTGCCGCACGGCTATCCCTGCTCGTCTTACGAGTTTCGTAATCTCATGCCGCGCCTTGCCGACCGCTGGCGGCTGATCGCCCCGGATTTCCCCGGCGCGGGCTACAGCGGCACACCCGACGATTTCGACTACAGCTTCGATGGTTATGCCGCCTGGCTGGAAGCTTTTGTCGGGGCGCTCGAGGTCGACCGTTTCGCGCTCTATCTTCACGATTTCGGCTCACCGATCGGAGCGCGGCTGGCAATCAGAAATCCCAGCCGCATCGCGGCGCTGATCATCCAGAATGGCGATATCCCCTATGAGGATGCGCTTGGCCCGAAATATGCCGATATCGAGGCGACGTGGGCGCTGCCGCGCGCGGAGATGAGGAAAGCGCTGGCGCAAGCGATCAGCGAGGAGACCTTCCGGGAGGAATTTCTCAACGACCTGCCGCCGCCCCTGGCCGACACAATCCCGCCGGATCTCTGGCGGCTGCACTGGTCGCTGGTCACGCCGCGGCGCAAGGAAATCCCTATCGACCTGATCGCCGGATTGAAGGAGAACCGCGCCTGGTTCCCAGAGCACCGGAAATATCTCAGAGAGTACCGGCCGCCGACCCTGATCGTCTGGGGGCCAAACGACCACTATATGCCGGAAAAGTCGGCACGGGCCTATCTCCGCGATCTGCCGGAGGCCGAACTGCATCTGCTCGACGGCGGGCATTGGCTGCTCGAGACGCATCTGAATGAGGTCACAGAACTGGTGCGGGACTTCCTCGGGCGCGTTCACGCAGTCTGATCGATAGCCTGATCTTGCAGGAGTTCTGGCGCCGACGACCAAGAGACGGCAGGGTGGTGGGCCGTCACCGCAAACAAGTCCGACAGGAAATCCCAGGCGGCCGCATCATGAACCAGATGGTGGCTGAGCACGCCAATCGGCTCGTCATTGCCGGCAAACCGGTCGCGGAGTTCGGCAACCAGTTCGGCCACCAGTTCCTCGGCGCTGCGGCCGCCGCGCGTGCCGTGCCAGTCGATGATATCGACATGGGTGTTGAGAAGCGGGATCGGCCCGCCCTCTTTTGCCCGCCCGTAAACCGAGAGCGCCGCAAAGCCGACTTCGGGCAATGCCGGGATGAGCGCGGCGTCGATCCGGTTCCACGGCGGCACCAGCACCGGCAGGAAGCGGACGGGATGGAGCCGCTTCAGGCGCTGCAATCCTTCACGCAACTCGCTGAGCACCACCTCGGGCGGCCGTTCGCCGCCGAGTTCCTGCTTCTTGCGCTCAGGGGCGACGTGGTTGGTGTGCGACCAGCCATGCACAGCGACAGCGACGCCCGCTTCCGTCGCCAGCCGCGCAGCCAAGTCCTCGCCGGTCAGGGCAGGAATAACGGCAAGGATCAACGGAATCCCGTTCTCGGCGGCCAGCGCCAGCAGCCGCTGCAGATCGGGCGTCGGCTCGACGGCGTCGTCGTCGCGCAGCCAGAATCGCGCCACGCGGCCGGCGGCTCGCCAGCGGTCGAGCTCCCGGCGCAGCGGTTCCCAGCTCATCCCTTGGCTCATCATCTCACTCCTGTTCCTGCGCCTTGCGCAAAATCTCGTCCAGAACGCGGGCAGCCACCGCGAGCGAGCGCTCCTCGAGCACTAAGCGCCGCGCTGCCTGCGCCATCGCGTCGCGTTTCCGCCCGTCGCCGAGCAGGGCCGCGATGGCCCCGGCATAGGCGGCGACATCGCCCTCCGGCGTCAGCAGGCCGGTGACGCTGGCCTCGACCACGGCGGGCACGCCCGCCGTTTGCTGCGCCACGACAGGTAGGCCGGCGGCCTGGGCTTCGAGATAGGCAAGGCCATAGGCCTCGCCGCAGCCGGGCCAGACATAAATGCCGCCACGCGCGAGCAGGCCGGCGATCTCGGTTTCGCTCCGCTCGCCCAGCCATTCGATGCGGCCGGGAAAGCCGGCAAACAGCCCCTCCACCTCCCGGCGCATCGGCCCGTCGCCGATGACCGCAAGGGTCCATGGCTTGTTTTCAATCAGCCGCAATGCTTTTGCGAGCATCGCGTAGCTTTCCATCTTGTCGCCGGCCCGCATCATCGCCACGGTCATCAGCCGGCCGGGATCGGGCGCCGGCCGCACCGCCTCGAACAGCGCCAGATCGATGAACGGCTTGAGAGCCGCAAGCCGCGCCTGCGGAAAGGCGGCTGATAGCCCGGCCCGGTCACGCTCGGTGAAGCCGATATTGACCGCCGCCTGCATGACCGCCTCCCCCACGCGCTTCTGCCGGTCGGCCCAATCGCTCCGGTCGCGTTTTGCCGCATAGGAAGCCTCGGCGGTGACATAGGGGATAGCGAATTCGGCTGCGATCGCCGGCCCGAAGGGATCGGGCGATTTATAATAGGGATGATAGCAGAACCAGAGTTCGGGCCGCGCCTCTTCTTGCCATTTCTCCCGCAAACGCGCCATTTCGGCGGAGATGGCGGGTTCGAGCGCTGCCGCCGCCTCCGGTGTCGGGGCATAAGTGCGGAATTCGGAAACGATCTCGACTTGATGCCCGGCAAGCTCCAATGCCCGGATCAACAGCCGCGCCATCAGCCGGTCGCCCGAAGGCACCGGGTGGTTCGGCGATTTCATGGGCGCATAGAAGGCGACCCGCATGCGCATCCCTCGCATAGACACACTGTTTCCAATCGGCATTCACAAGCGACTTCATAACCAAATCAGGCACATGCAGCACGCGGTCGCGTTGAACCCTCCCATGGCGTGCGGCATCGTGACCGGCGGCGAAAAAATCCCTTATTGCCGCCTTCCCGAAAACTTGCGCATAAGCATATGCAATGTGATCGCAGTGGAAGCAATTCCGCCTCTTTCCCCATCTCTATGGGCCTGCGATTGCATCGACAAGAACGGGAATGAATGACGACGGCCTCGGTCACAGGGATTTTTTCGGAGCGCTCGATCAGAAGGGCAAGGCTCGGTTCGGGGCTGGTTATTTTCGTCTTCGTTCTCTTGCATTTGTCGAACCATGCACTCGGACTCGTTTCGATCGCCGCGGCCGATAAGGCCCGCCATCTTTTCCTGGCAATCTGGCGCAATCCCGCCGGCACCGTCCTGTTTTACGGATCAGTCCTCGTCCATATGACACTGGTGCTGCGCGCCATCTACATCAGGCGCAGCCTGGTCATGCCGAAGGGGGAAGCAGCCCAGATGGTGCTCGGCCTGCTGATCCCGCTGCTTCTGATCGATCACGTCATCGGCACCCGCATTGCCCATGAACTCTATGGCTATATCGACAATTACGAGACTATCGTCGGCATGTTATGGCTGCGGACGCCGGCGACGGGCGTGCGCCAGGCATTCGGCCTGATCGCGGTGTGGATCCACGGCTGCATCGGCATCCATTACTGGCTGCGTTACCGCCCCTGGTACGGCGGTTTCGCACCGCTGCTGCTGGCGCTGGCGATCCTTGCGCCGGTGCTGTCGCTGCTCGGTTTCGTCGAAATGGGCCGCACGCTTGCCGACCCCACCTATCAACTGACCTCCATCGAGCCTTACGCAACGACCGTGAATTCCCACTATGTCTCCGACCCCGAGATCCGCAGCCAGATCGCCATGGTTCGCGCCGGGCTCTATGGCGCCTTCTCGGCTTCGCTGATCATCGTCGTTGCCGCCCGCACACAGCGCAGGCTGAAGGAGCGTCTCGATCAGGTCGCGGTGCACTATCCGGGCGGCGAAGTGATCCGCGTGCCGCGTGGGTTCACGGTGCTGGAGGCGAGCCGGCTCGGCGGTCTGCCGCATTATTCGGTCTGCGGCGGCAAGGGCCAGTGCTCCACCTGCCGGGTACAGATTCTTGGTGATTACCAGACGCTGCCGCCGCCCGACAAGCTTGAACAGACGACACTGAAACGCATCAATGCCGGCCCTGATGTCCGCCTCGCCTGCCAGCTTCGGCCGAATACCGATGTCTCGGTCGCGCCCCTTCTCGTGCCGGCCGTCGAGGCGGCTCTTCCCGCCAACAGCCAGGAGACGAGCCCCGGCCGTGAGCGTGAAATCGTCGTGCTCTTCGTCGATATCCGTCATTTCACCGCGCTGACGGAAACGCGCCTGCCCTTCGACGTCGTCTTCCTGCTGAACCGCTATTTCGCCATCATCGGCAAGGCGGTGGAGCAGGCGGGCGGCCGGCTCGACAAATTCATCGGCGACGGCGCCATGGCGCTCTTCGGCCTCAACGCCGCGCCGGAGGAGGCCTGCCGCCAAGCGCTCGACGCGGCGGCGGCAATCAACATCGGGATCGAGAAACTCGCCGCCGAACTGGCCGAAGAGTTGACGCTGCCGCTGCGGATCGCCATCGGCATCCACACCGGCCCGGCCGTCATCGGCACGATGGGCTATGGCAGGGTGCGCAGCGTGACGGCGATTGGAGATACGGTGAACGTCGCGAGCCGACTGGAAAGTGCGGCCAAGGAATTCGACGCGGCGATCGTCTTCTCCGAGCCGGTGGCCAGGCTTGCCGGCGCCGATCTTGACGACATCCAAAGCCGTGAAATCAGCGTGCGCGGCCGCGCCCTGCCCTTGAAAGTCTATGTCGTTCCGAGAGAGAAAGCGGCAGAACCGCTCAAAGGAAAAGCCTGATGCACGGCAAGCCCTGGCTCACCGCCAAATATTGGAGCCGCCGGTTGCGCAAGGCGCGCAATAGAGTCGCCTCGCGCTTCTTCGACACCCGCCTCGGCCGCCGGCTGCTGATCGAGAATATCGGCCCGCGCGTCGTCTCGATGACGGTCGATGCCGGTGATCATCTGATGACCTTCTCGCCTTCCGACTATATCGGCCGCAAGGTCTTCCGGAAGGGCCATTTCGAGCGCGACGCCGTCGACCGGTTGATCGCCATCCTGCGCGAGCGAGGCCTGCTCAGGAAGGATGCGACGCTGCTCGAGATCGGCGGCAATATTGGCACCCAGACGGTTTATTTCGCCTTGAGCGGCACCTATGCCAAGATCGTCAGCGTCGAGCCCGATCCGCGCAATTTCCCGCTGCTTGAACTCAACATCCGCCAAAACCGGCTGGAAGAGAAGGTCCGTCTCGTCAACTGCGCCGCCGGCGAGCACGCAGGCGAGATCGATTTTTTTCTTAACCTCAACAATCACGGCAAGAGCAGCGCCGTCCGCCAGAGCCCGACCGACCAGAAGATCAGCGTGCCGGTGATGCCGGTCTCCGAAATCCTCGCCCGCCTCTCGATCGACCCAGCCGCAATCGGCCTCGTCTGGATGGATATCGAAGGCTACGAGCCGGTCGCCTGCCGCTCGATGCAGCCGCTGCTTGCCCGCCGCGTGCCGCTTCATATGGAATTCACACCGCTGTTCTACGGTGCGGAGGGCACGAAGGCCTTCATAGCGATGCTCTCAGGATTCTACGAGGACTGTCTCGTGCTCTTCGAGGACCGCGAGGAAGAAATCAAGGTTCGGGATCTGCCGAGCGATATCGATCAGTACAACATATTGTTTTTGCCCTAGGCTCTGCCGGACACGATTACTGGCGCCGTGCCGCGGACGTCCGTGTTGCCCCCCGGGGGCGTGAGCCCAGGACCGTCTTGTGCAAACCCGAAAAAAGCGGTTAGCTGCACAGTTGAGGGCACTTTTCAAGCACAGTCAGACGAGCTTCGGGCGTTAGATGCGCTGAGAGGTGTCCGCATTCGAGGGAAGTCTCGTGCGCTGGTCCAAACCGCTCAGAGTGCATCTCGGTGTCCTGGTCGTCGCATCGCTGCTTTGCACGTCGATGCCGATTATCTGGCTGGCGTTCAGGCAGGGAAGCAATGCAGCCGTGAGTGCCGGCGCGCAGCAGATGCGCGAGATGAGCCTGCGGCTGATCGAGGGATATCGCCACACGCTGGAGGGAGGCTACGAGGCGGTGGCGCTGGCATCCACCCTGCCGCAGCTCGTTTCGCCGCCGCCTCAGGATATCAAGGCGAAACAGGACCTCTTTCTCGAAGTTCTGCGAAATGTCCCCGAGGCAACGAGCATCTATACCGGATACCCTGACGGCTCGTACTTGCAGGTCATCAACGCTGGAAGGAGGGATGTCCGCCAGACCCTCGCGGCGCCTGACGAAGCGGCTTTCGCGATCAGAACGATCGCCGGGCGACAAAGCGCGAACGTCATATCGACGCTTGGCTTTCTCGACGGCAAGGCAAGACTGATCGGCGAACGGGATGTCGACGACGCGTCTTTCGATCCGCGGCAACGCCCGTGGTATCAATCGGTCGTTCAGGACGGCGCCCCGGTCTCCGTCGGCCCCTATGTGACCGGAACGCTCAAGGTGCCGACGCTGACGATCGCGGCACCGATGAAGGACGATGGGCGAGTGGTCGTCGGCATCAACGTTCACCTGCAGACCATCGGCCGCCTACTGGATGCACAGAGTATTTCGCCGCATGCCCGAGCCTATGTCATCGACGGTAGCGGCAATCTCGTTGCTCATTCCGACCCTGTTATCATGAGCAGGATCATCGCAATATGGTCGAGAACCTCAGGCGCCTTCGCCATAACGGCGAACGCCTTCGATACCAGTCTCGAAACGATTGTCCGGCTGCGGCAGGATCCTGCCTTCGCAAACGGCGGCCTGGCGCGGATCGAACTTGATGGTGCAAGCCATCTTGTCCAGATCGCCCCGGTCAGCGTGTCCGGCCTGTTCCGGGGAAGCACGGCCGCAATCGTCGTGCCGCTGGACGACCTCGTTGCCGAGGCCAACCGGCTGCTCGTGCGCAATCTCCTGATTGCCGGCATCCTGTTGATCGCGGGTGTTGCGGCATCGGTGGTCCTGTCGCGCATGGTCAGCCGCTCTCTGTACCGCCTCGCCGACGAGGCGCGCATGATTGGCGATCTCGAGGTCAGCGAGAAGGCCCTGTCGCACTCCTGGATAACGGAAATCAACACATTGGCGAGCGCGCTCTCGGCAAGCCGTCACGCCATTGGCCAGTTTGCCCTCTATGTTCCGCGTGAAGTGGTCCGCCGCATCGTCAGCCCTGACGGGCGAACGGTCGTCAAGGCGAAGCGGCAGGACGTGACCGTGCTGTTTACCGATATCAGGGACTTCACGACCATATCGGAGCAGAATTCGCCCGAGGACGTGGTCGATACGCTATCGGCCTATTTCGAGCTGCTGAACACCATTGCCGAGAGCCATGACGGCACAGTCGTCCAATATCTCGGCGACTCCATTTTCGTCATGTGGAATGCCCCTGTCCCGGATGCCAGGCATACCGACCACGGCTGCCGATGCGCGCTTGCCATGAAAGCCGCCGTCGACGAACTCAATGGGAAAAACCGGAGGCACGGCCGCCCCGAACTCTTCACGCGATTCGGTCTCCATACTGGCCCCGCCGTCGTCGGCAGTTTCGGAGCGATCTCGCGCCAGCAATACACGGCCATGGGCGATACGATCAACGTCGCCTCCCGGCTGGAAGGATTAAACAAGGAATACGGCACCTCGATCCTGGTGAGCGCCGCTATCCATAACGCCGTCGGCGATCGCTTCCAGTTTCGGCCGCTGGGTCTGGTGCAGGTGAAGGGGCGGGCTGAAAAGGTCGATCTATGGGAGCTGGTTGGGGATCTCAGGTGCTAGGTGTTGGCGCGCCTCTCCCATCTCCCGACGTCGCAAGCACCTATCCGGCGGGCGGCATCACCAGCGACTGATGGCAATGCACGCCGGCGAGCACGCCGGAGGCGGAGGCGAGCGTGCCGCTGTGCATGGAGCTTGCGGCATCGCCGGCGGCGAAGACGCCCTTGACGCTGGTCTCCTTGTTTTCGCCGGTACGGATGACCGGCCCGAAGGCACCGTCGTCGAAGGCGCAGCCAAGTTGTTCGGCAATCGGGCTTGCCATCGCCGTTTTCGGCGCGACGAATATGGCGTCGAGCGGCACTATGCGGTCATCGCCGAGACGCACCGCCTGGAGTTTCGGACTATCGCCCAATAATTCCACGACAGGGCTGCGTTCGATGCGCACGCCACGGGCGGTGAGCCGTCTCAGTTGCTCTTCATCGGGCTCGAACAGCCGCTGGGTGAAAAAGGTGGTCGCGCCCCAGTCCGGGATCATCATCGCCGAATGGGCGGAATGCGGATGGTTTGCCAGGACGCCGAGGTCGCCGCCGCTCACCTCATAGCCGTGGCAATAGGGGCAGTGCAGCACCGAGCGGCCCCAGCGATCCCTGAGCCCGGGGATATCGGGCAGCGTGTCGCTGACGCCGGTTGCGAGAATGAGGCGACGAGCGCGTTCTTCACTGCCGCCTTCGATGGTGACGACGAATTCCTCACCCTCCTTCTGCGTGCGCGTGACCTTGCCGTCGCGCAGCGTGATGTTTGGATAGAGCGAAAGCTGCCTCTTCCCCTCGGCCATGATCGCCTCCGGCGGCTGGCCGTCCTGGCCGAGGAAGCCGTGCGAGGCCAGCGAAAACCGGTTTCGCGGCGCGCCTGCGTCGACGAGCAGAACCCGCCGCCGCGCCCGCGTGAGTTGCATGGCCGCGGACAGACCGGCAAAATTGCCGCCGATGACGATGACTTCGTAGAACATGCGATCACTCCTTGGACATTACCTCTCATGAATCAACATAAGTTACATGAAACACCGCCGTCAAGGCTCATGTTACTTGTCTTGTTACAAATTGCTTGCGATAATGCCGCGCTCGATCGACAGGATAGAACCATGCGCAACGACAGCCGCCTTTCCCGCATGCTGCACGTGCTGATCCACATGGATCGGCATGAACATGCGGCAACCTCCGAGGTGATTGCAAAGATGCTCAACACCAATCCCGTCGTCGTGCGCCGCACCATGGCCGGCCTTCGCGACCAGGGCTATGTGCGTTCGGAAAAAGGTCATGGCGGCGGCTGGACGCTGGTGCGGCAATTGTCCGAGATCACCCTGCTCGACGTCTACAACGCGCTTGGCGACCCCCACCTCTTCGCCATCGGCCCCGCCGATGATCAGCCCAAATGTCTGGTCGAGCAGGCGGTGAATAGTGCGCTGGCCGATGCGATGAAGGAGGCGGAAGCGCTGCTTCTGAGGCGGCTGGGCAGCGTGACGCTGGAGGAAATCGCGGCTGACTTCGAGACAAAACTGAAGGCGCGCTCGGCCGCGGCTTATTCCTGTGCCTCGTGAGCGGAAGCTCCTAGGGCTCAGCCGTCACGCCCCCTCACCGTCCACGAGCCGGTATCGCGATCGGGGTGCTGGTTGTTGCTTTCCCTGATCGCCGCAGCCCAGTCAGCGCCGTTGGTTTCGGTCGGGCCGGTATTTTCTATGTCCGTGATCGTGTCGAACCATGCCACCATGTTTTCGGTGCAGGTATTGGCATGCGGCGGGAAGGCGTTCGGATGGTCGAGCGAACCGATCATCAGGTTGGTGCGACCGTTTTCCAGGTGATGGAAGAACAATGGCGTGCCGCAATTGGCGCAGAAGCCGCGCTCGACTAGCTCCGAGCTCTTCCAGACGCTCGGCTTGCCACGAGTCCAGGTGAGCGCATCATCGGGCGCGGCGACGAGCGCGGCAAAGATGTTGCCGGAAGCCTTCTGGCACATGCGGCAATGGCAAAGATGCGAATTGTCGAACATGGCGGTTGCGTGGTAGCGCACGGCGCCGCACTGACAGCCGCCGCTGACTTCCATCTCGATGCGTTCCATTTTTCTCCTCCTTCAAGGGCGGGTGGGGCTTCCTCTCCCCTCACATGCGCCGATACAGAAAATACCGCCCTTCCTTGATTCCCTCCGGCAGCGGCAGCTCCGTGAGCTCCGGATGCTCCAGCGGCAGGCCGCTGACGGCGATGCCGTTCGGGGCGAGCACGCCGGCTATCAGCTGTGGCAGCCAGGTCAGCGTCACCGCATCGATCTCGTCATGGCCGGTGCCGATATCGGCGTGGGCGAGGGCTGCGCCGATGCCGAGGAAGGCCTGACCGGAATCGCGGATGTTGCCAGTCACCATATCTTGCGGCTCTGGGGTCGAGGCCGAATAGGAGCGGACTTCCCAGTCGAAGGCGATGATGCGGCGGTCGGGGAATTTTTCGCGCAGGTGATCAAAGGTGCGGCCGTTGCCGAGGCCGAACTCCAGCACCGGGCCTTCGATGTCCTCGACCAGATCGGTGATTGCGTTCAGAATGTCGCGTTGGGCCGTCAACCGGCGAATGAAGCTGTCGAGGCGGCTCATGGCAATCCGAATCCGTGATGAAAATCGTGAGCGCGTGCTAACACATGAAGCCTTGCCAAGTCGATTGCCATAGATGTGAATTGGCGTTGCAGCAGCGATATGGGTCTGTGCTAAGGTCAATGACATGACAACCGGGACCGACGAAGAATTCTTTGCGAGCGTGCCGCGCTTCAGCGCCTTCGAGGGCGTGACCGATGCCGGCAATTACCGGCCGTTGCCGGAGGGATGGGTGCTGGCGCTTGCCGATATCGTCGGTTCGACGCAGGCGATTGCCGGCGGTCGCTACAAGGACGTCAATATGGCCGGCGCCAGCGTCATTTCGGCGGTGCTGAATGCAGTCGGCAAGGGCGACTATCCCTTCGTCTTCGGCGGCGATGGCGCGCTGATCGCGCTGCCGGGTTCGCTGGAGAAGACGGCGCGGGATGCGCTCGCCGCCGTGCAGGTCTGGGTCGAGGAGGATCTCGGCCTGATGCTGCGCATCGCCATCGTGCCGGTCGCCGATACCCGCGCGGAGGGCCTCGACGTGCGCGTCGCGCGCTATTCCGCAAGCCCGCATGTCACCTATGCGATGTTTTGGGGCGGCGGCACAAGCTGGGCGGAACGACAGATGAAGCTCGGCCGTTTCGGCGTCGAGCGCGCCGCGCCGGGCACGCGGCCGGATCTAACTGGCCTGTCCTGCCGCTGGAGCCCGATTGCGGCGGAGAATGGCGAGATCGTCTCGATCATCGCCGTGCCCGGCGAAGGCCGGCCGGGCGAAGAATTCCGCGATCTCGTCAACGGCATCGTCGCCATCACCGCCGAGCAGAACCGCGGCAGCCATCCGGTGCCGGCCGACGGCCCGAAATTCGCCTTCTCGCTGAAGGGCATCAATCGCGAGGCCAAGGCCACCGCGCCCGCGGGAAGACGGCTGTGGCAGAAGCTGATCATCTTCCTGCAGCTCGCCATCATCCTCGCGTGCTACAGGCTCGGCCTTCCACTCGGACGCTTTGATGCCCGCCGCTACAAGCGCGACGTCGCCGGCAATTCCGATTTCCGCAAGTTCGACGACGGGCTGAAGATGACGGTCGACGTCGACGCCGGCCGCTTGAAACGGATCGAGACGCTGCTGGAAGACGCGCGGGCCAAGGGCATCGCCCGCTACGGCCTGCATCGCCAGTCCTCGGCGCTGATGACCTGCTTCGTGCCGACGCCGATCTCGCGCGACCACATGCATTTCATCGACGGGGCGTCAGGCGGCTATGCGGTGGCCGCCAGCCGGATGACCGGCAAATCGCTTTCGGCCGTTTCCGTCACGCCTTGATGACGTGATCGGCCGAGAGGCCGAGCCGGTCGAAGACATTGCGGGTATCGACGATCAGCGCAGCAGTTTTGGCGAGCGCCGCATAATCCACACTGTCATGATCGGTCGCGACCAGCACTGCGTCATAGCCGCTCAAGGCCTGCGGCATCAGCGCCACCGACTTGCGGCCTTTCAGGGCCAGGTATTCACGCGTCGACGGGATCTCGGCGACGAAGGGATCGTGGTAATCGGCGCGGCCGCCGCGCTCCTCGATGATTTCAATCAGCCGCAGCGACGGGCTCTCTCTGATATCGGCGACGTTCTTCTTGTAGGCGAGGCCCAGCACCAGCACACGGCTGCGGCTCAGCGCCTTGCCGGCGCGCATGTCGAGCGCTTCGGCTAGTTTGCCGACGACATAGCGCGGCATCGCCGAATTGATCTCGCCGGCAAGCTCGATGAAGCGGGTCGGCAACTCGTATTCGCGCGATTTCCAGGTGAGGTAGAAGGGATCGATTGGGATGCAATGACCGCCGAGGCCGGGGCCGGGATAGAAGGGCATATAGCCGAAGGGCTTGGTCTTGGCCGCCTCGATCACTTCCCAGACGTCGATGCCCATGGCCGCATAGACGGTCTTCAGCTCGTTGACGAGGGCGATGTTGACCGAACGGAAGATGTTTTCGGTGAGCTTGACCGCTTCGGCCGTCGCATTCGAGGAAACCGGGACGACGGTCGAAACCGCAGCGCCGTAGAAGGCCTTCATCAGAGCCAACGCCTCGGGCCCGTCGCCGGCGACGACCTTCGGGATGGTCGCGGTGTGATAATGCTGGTTGCCGGGGTCCTCGCGCTCCGGCGAGAAGCCGACGAAGAAGTCCGCGCCGGATTTCAGCCCGGTGCCTTCGAGAATGACCTTGACGATATCGTCCGTCGTGCCGGGATAGGTGGTCGATTCCAGCGCGACGAGCTGGCCGGGACGCAGGTGCCCAGCGATCGAGCGCGAGGTCGCCTCGACGAAGGAAAGATCGGGGTCGCGATGTTTGGTCAGCGGCGTCGGCACGCAGATGATGATGACATCGCATTCGCCAAGGCCTGCGAAATCCGTGGTCGCCTGGAACCGCCCCGCCTCGATCTCGGCTGCGAGCGCCTCGTTGCTGACGGCGTCGATGTAGGAGCGGCGGGCATCGAGCGCCACCATCTTTGAGGGATCGATGTCGAAGCCGGTAACCCCAAAACCGCTGCGCGCTACCGCAATCGCCAGCGGCAGGCCGACATAACCGAGCCCGATAATGCCGGCACGCGCCGCGCGGGTTTCGATCTTCTGCAGAAGCGTGTCGAAGGTTGAGGTGACCAAGGCAGGATCTTTCAAACGGGAAATTCAGGAAGCTGATCTAATGCATGATGGTGGGAAATTAAACCGCCTCCACTTCTGCTTGGGAATAAAGTAAACATCTGAGCACAGAGGAGACCACCACGTCCCGGCGAAATTGCCTCAACGCGCCGA
>NZ_JBXSOL010000055.1:0-19628 GCF_057784555.1 Rhizobium sp. CNPSo 3670 | reverse complement strand
AATATGTGGCGCCGCTGGCGAAAACTGAGTGGGTGAAGCAGCCGAATTCCTCTTCCATGTCGGCATTCCACGTCCCTCCACCGCCGCAAAACTCCTTGACCCCTGCCGCCCTCCATGGCACCTGTCGCGCCGATAATTCCCAAGCCAGCGGTGCCATCCCATGTCAGCTCTCCCAGACCATATGAACCCGAAGCGCTCCTTTCAGGCGCTGATCCTGACCCTGCATAGCTACTGGGCGGACAAGGGTTGCGCGGTGCTGCAGCCCTACGACATGGAGGTCGGCGCCGGCACCTTCCACCCGGCAACGACCTTGCGCGCCCTCGGCCCCAAGCCGTGGAAAGCGGCTTACGTCCAGCCCTCCCGACGCCCGTCGGATGGCCGCTATGGCGAAAACCCGAACCGGCTGCAGCATTATTACCAGTATCAGGTCATCCTGAAGCCGAATCCGCCCAATCTGCAGGAGCTCTATCTCGGTTCGCTCGCGGCGATCGGCCTCGATCCGCTGCTGCACGACATCCGTTTCGTCGAGGACGATTGGGAAAGCCCGACGCTCGGCGCCTGGGGCCTCGGCTGGGAATGCTGGTGCGACGGCATGGAAGTCTCGCAATTCACCTATTTCCAGCAGGTCTGCGGCATCGAATGCGCGCCGGTCGCGGGCGAACTGACCTACGGCCTCGAGCGCCTTGCCATGTATGTCCAGGGCGTCGACAATGTCTACGACCTCAATTTCAATGGCCGCGAAGGCGACGAGAAGATCAGCTATGGCGACGTCTTCCTGCAGGCCGAGCAGGAATATTCGCGTCACAATTTCGAATTCGCCAATACCGAAATGCTGCATCGCCATTTCGTCGATGCCGAAAAGGAATGCCGGGCGCTGCTCGATGCCGGCGCGCCGGGTCAAAGCGACAATCAGCGCCTGCACAAATGCGTCTTCCCGGCCTATGACCAGTGCATCAAGGCCAGCCACGTCTTCAACCTGCTCGACGCACGCGGCGTCATCTCGGTCACCGAGCGCCAGAGCTACATCCTGCGGGTGCGCACGCTCGCCAAGGCCTGCGGCGAAGCCTTCCTGCTGACCGACGCCGGCGGCGTCAACCTGTCGAAAGAGGCGGCATGACGCAAGAGCCTGCCGGCCGTATCGTCCATATCAACGGCTGGCCAGGCACCGGGAAGCTGACCATCGGCCGCTTGCTGGCGAAAAGAATCGGCGCGCGGCTCATCGACAATCACATGCTGCTCAATCCGGCCGAAGCTCTCTTCGCCCGCAGCAACGCTCTGCATGCATCACTGCGTGAGCAGATTCGGCGAGTTTTTTTCGACCACGCCCTGCGCGCCGACCCGGCTGAAAGTTTCGTCTTTACCGATGCTCTTGCCGATGACGAGCATGATAGTGCGATGTTCTCCTGGTATCGCGATCTGGCTGCCGCCAGAGGCGCGGATCTGGTCGCGATCCTCCTCGATTGCGCGCCGGAGGAGAATGCCAGGCGCCTCATCTCTCCCGGCCGATCCGAGGCGCTCAAGCTGACCGATACGGCGAGGCTGCAACAGCTCCGGGCAAACTACAAACTGTTGCGCGGACTGGCTGAACACACGGTCGAAATTGATACGACGGACCTTTCGCCCGAGCAGACGGCGGCTCGAATTCTCGCGCATATCAGTGTTTGACGACAGCCGAGAATCCGGTGTCGTTGTTGCCCAAAGTGCGGCGAAACCTTCCTGCTGATGCGGCGGCGTCAACTGACGAGCGAGGCGGCGTAAGCAGCCTCGAAAATTTCCGTCGCTCCAAGGCCAGCCTTCTTTTGTATTGCGCAAACCATCACTACGTTGTCACATATTGCGATAATGCAAGCTTCGGTATCTCTTTTGAATGAACGATATTCTTTACTTTAAGTTTTCAAATGAGAATTTCGCCGCCAGGATGTTGCGTCTTTTATCATGGCCAATCTTATGCGCCATGCTGGTCGTTCTGACCTCGTGCAGTGATTTTGACCGGGAGTTCACCGTCCAGTCGGCAAGCAGTACGGTTGAAGTCTATACCGACGGCACTGCCTTTGTGTCGGAGTTCTTCGAGATCGCAGTCAAAAAGACGGAGAATTACGGCGGCGTTTACGTTGATATCCCTCAACGTTTCACAGATGCGTCAAACGGGGTTCACTGGCGAGATTTCGAACTGGTCGCAGCCAGACGTGACGGACTCGAAGAATATTTTTTTAAAGAAAACAATGTGCCAGGGTACTCGATTTATATCGGCAAGGAGCACTGCAAACATTGCCCTGCAGATCTGCCTATTGGTTTTACAAAGATCCAGATCGTTTATTGGCTCGGCCGCCTGGTTCGTCAGGAAGGCGATCGCGAGGTTCTCTCCCTGCCGGCTTATATGGGCCGCGTCCATGGCCAGGGCGCGAAAAAAACGCTGACGCTGAAGCTGCCGCGCGGCGGAACGTTACGCCCTTCGCAACAGGATCCGGCGGCCTATGAGGTCATGCAGAAAGCACCGAATGAGTTTGTGGTGTCTGTTGCGGCAGGCAAGCGGGATCGGGTTCTGCCGGATATCGAAATCGAATATCCCACCAAGACCTTTGTGACCGTAGCGAGCGGCAGCCGGGTGCGGTGGTGGCTCTCCGATCACTTGCTCCTATTCATCAGCATTTTGGGACCGTTTCTCACCGGTCTGTTTGTCATCACTAGATCAGGGCAGGGCTGGCGATTGCCTGCACCTTCAATTGCTGTCGATAGCAAAATGATGGAGAGCATCTCGCCTGCTTTGGCGGCCTATTTGTTTTCAAACTGGAAGTCGGAAGCGGCAAAAGCAGCCTTCATGGCGTCTGCCTGCCATCTCGCAGTGAAGAGAATGCTTCGCATTTCCAGCCTTGGTGAGGATGCTGAAGCTTCGGACTTGTCTGCCAGGCAAGTGCGCAAGAAGGGCAAGGTGGCGCGCGCCAGATGGTATGGTCTTCCGGCCGTGACGCGCCTGGTGTTTGGGCAAATTGAAAAAGAACGGCCCGCCGATGGTCGGCGCAAGATCTTGTATGCTTTGTATGGTTTCGAACTTGAATTGCACAAGACAGTCGTTGACGAGTATCAGAAAGCCAGAGGTGGCATGGATCGGGGCGCGTTGGCGACCGCTGTTGCTATTCTGCTGCTTGGCGTTGCCATCGCTTATTTTTCAGGTCTGCTGCTCTTTTCCGCAGCTATCTGCGGCATATTACTAATTTCCTCCGTGATTGTGATGGCGTTCCTGCACCCGGAGCGGCTTTCTTGGCCCATCGATTTCAGGCAGTCGTTCGGTCTATATGTCGGTGTTCCGGCACTAATGATTTTTGCGCTTGTCTACATTTGCACCACTGAGGTTATCAGCGAACAGCAGCCGTATCTCCTGGCGATTTTGCTGAATATCGCCGGCATTGTCATTATTCCGAGGGTGGCGCGCATGGCAACCCCGAAGCAGCGACAGATCCGCAACAGCGTCCTGAGCTTGGGCGGCTACTTGCGTGGCGAACTCGATGGTCCCGCAATGTCGGTAGAATGTTACGAACGCTATCTGCCATTCGCCGTTGCCCTTGATGTCGAGCATTGCTGGACTGAACGCTTCAATCTCTGGCGAGAAAGCCAGAAGATGGATGCCTATGCTCCCGATTGGCGGATAGTCTCCTAGATGAACGGGTTCCTCCAAGTCTTGTCGAAATCGTTCGAAGAATTGTTTCGCCAAGATGACTTTGTCATGCCGAATCACTAACGTGCGATCATCAAATCGGGGAGCCCATCTGCATGTATGTGATACTCGCTCTTATCGCTGTCATCGCGCTTTACATCGTCTTCATCTACAACGGCCTGGTTCGTTCCCGGCAGATGGCTGAGGAAGCCTGGTCAGGCATCGACGTCCAGCTCAAGCGCCGCGCCGATCTGATCCCGAACCTGATCGAGACGGTCAAAGGCTATGCCACCCATGAAAAGTCGACGCTCGAAGAGGTGGTTGCGCTGCGCAACAAGGCGCAGGCCGTGCCATCGGGCGATGTCGCCGGCAGGGCGCAGGCCGAAGGGCTGCTCGGCCAGGCGCTCGGCCGGGTGATCGCGCTTGCCGAAGCCTATCCCGATCTCAAGGCCAACCAGAATTTCGCCGAACTGCAGGCCTCGCTCGAAACCCTGGAAGGCGAGCTGCAGATGGCACGGCGTTATTACAACGGTGCAGCCCGTGATCTGAACGTCAAGGTTGAAAGCTTCCCCTCCAATCTCGTCGCCAGCCAATTCGGTTTTGCCAAGCGGGAATACTTCGAAATCACCAACGAGGCCGATCGCGCCGTTCCCAGCGTCAAATTCTGACGATCCGGCATTTTGCCTTTGCAAAAAACCGATTAAGAGCAGGAGCAGACCGCGGCCGGCAAGAGCATGTCGCGCAAAAGTGTGAAGCGGTTTTGCGATGACGACTGCGCAAAACCAAAGATCTAAAGCGTAGAAAGCGAATCTGAAAGATCGCGACGCGCTTTAGCCTCGCTCATGGACGGAAGACATAGCATGACACGCACAGCCAAACTCACGATCATCCCGCCGGGCCGGCCGCTTTTCGGCCGCGCCATGCCGCCGGGTTCGAAGTCGATCACCAATCGCGCCCTGCTGCTCGCCGGCCTTGCCAAGGGCACGAGCCGGCTGACCGGCGCGCTGAAGAGCGACGATACGCGTTATATGGCCGATGCACTGCGCGCCATGGGTGTTGTGATCGACGAGCCCGACGACACCACCTTCGTCGTCACCGGCAGCGGCAGGCTCACGCCGCCGAAGGCGCCGCTCTTCCTCGGCAATGCTGGCACGGCCACACGCTTCCTGACGGCGGCTGCGGCTCTGGTGGAGGGCACCGTCATCGTCGACGGCGATGAGCACATGCGCAAGCGCCCGATCGGACCGCTAGTTCAAGCGATGCGCACGCTCGGCATCGACGTCGCAGCTGAGACCGGCTGCCCGCCGGTCACCGTCAGAGGCACCGGCCGCTTTGAGGCCGACCGGATCCTGATCGACGGCGGGCTGTCCAGCCAGTATGTTTCGGCGCTGCTGATGATGGCGGCCGGCGGCGACCGTCCCGTCGACATCGAACTTGTCGGCGAGGATATCGGCGCGCTTGGCTATATCGATCTCACCACCGCGGCGATGAAGGCCTTCGGCGCCGATGTCGAAAAGACCAGCCCCGTCACCTGGCGCGTCGAGCCGACCGGCTATCGCGCCGCCGATTTCGTCATCGAGCCGGATGCATCCGCCGCGACCTATCTCTGGGCGGCCGAAGTGCTGAGCGATGGCAAGATCGATCTTGGCGTGCCGAACGATGCCTTCACCCAGCCGGATGCCAAGGCCTACGAGACGATCGCCAAATTTCCGCATCTGCCGGCTGAAATCGACGGCTCGCAGATGCAGGATGCCGTTCCGACCATCGCCGTGCTGGCCGCCTTCAACGAGACGCCGGTCCGCTTCGTCGGCATCGCCAATCTGCGCGTCAAGGAATGCGACCGCATCCGCGCCCTGTCCACCGGACTCAACAATATCCGCGAAGGTCTGGCCGTCGAGGAGGGGGACGATCTGATCGTCCACTCCGATCCTGCTCTCGCCGGTCAGACGTTGCCGGCCGAGATCGACACCTTTGCCGACCACCGCATCGCGATGAGCTTCGCACTTGCGGGCCTCAAGATCGACGGCATCACCATTCTCGACCCCTATTGCGTCGGCAAGACCTTCCCCGCCTATTGGCGGACGCTTGCCGCGCTTGGCGTGACCTATCGGGATAAGGATTGAAGCAATGCGCAGCCGGGGCAGCCGGCGGGGAGACAGGGATGGGGCGTCGGTTTTTCGGATTTTGCTTGGCGCTGCTCCTGATGGTCGCCGCCCCGGCGGCCTTTGCAGCCGAGGTGATCGACAGTTTCGCCTCCGAGATCGCGCTCGAAAAGAGCGGCGTGTTGACGGTGACGGAAACCATCACCGTCAATGCCGAGGGTAACCGGATCAACCACGGCATCTTCCGGGATTTCCCGCTCTATATCACCGCCGCCGGCGGCCGTCGCCGCAGCGTCGATTTCGACATGGTCTCGGTCACGCGCGATGGCGCGAACGAGCCCTGGCACACGGAATCGATATCCGGCGGTATCCGCATTTATGCCGGCTCCCCCGAGGTGACGGTGACGCCGGGCCGTCATCGCTACGTCTTCACCTACCGGACCAACCGACAGATCCGCTACTTCGACGATCACGACGAACTCTACTGGAACGTCACCGGCAATGGCTGGATCTTTCCGATCCGGTCAGTCACCGCAACCGTGAACCTGCCGCCTGATGTCAGCGCGACCGAGACGACCTTCTTTACCGGCCCGCAGGGCGCCAGGGGAAAGGATGCCCGTGTGAGCGAAAGCGGCGCCGGCATCGTCTTTTCCACCACCGCGCCTCTTGGCCCCAATGAGGGCCTGACCTTTGCGATCCGCATGCCGAAGGGCTCGATCGATCCACCGAGCGCGGACATGGAAAGCACCTGGTGGCTGAAGGACAACCGCAATTATTTCATCGGCTTCGGCGGCCTGATCCTCGTTTTTGCCTACTACCTCAGATCCTGGCTGAAGGTCGGCCGCGACCCCGCCCGAGGCGTCGTCGTGCCGCGCTGGGATGCCCCGGACGGCATCTCGCCGGCGCTGGTCAACTATATCGACAATAAGGGCTTCTCGGGCGGCGGCTGGACGGCGCTTGCCGCAACCGCGCTCAATCTTGCGGTGCGCGGCTATGTCAAGCTCGACGACCTCAAGGATTCGATCGTCATCCGCGGCACCGGCAAGCCGCTCGGCAAGGAGAAATTCCAGGCCGGCGAGGCCGAGCTCCTGAAAGTCGCCGGCGGCGAAGGCCGGACGCTGACGATCGACGAGGCGAATGGTGAGCGGGTGAAAACGATCGGCCAGTCCTTCCGTTCGGCGATCGAGAGGGAGCATCGCGGCAAATATTATAATTCCAACATCGGCTACACCACCGGCGGCGTTGCGCTGAGCGCCGCCGCCCTGGTGGCCCTGTTCGTCTTCGGCTCACTGGAGCCGGATACGATCGCGCTGATGCTGATCCCGATTGGCATCTCCGTCTTTATTGCCGTCTTCATCGCCGGTTTGGTCAAGTCGCTGCACCAGGGCAGATCGCTGTTCGCCAAGGTCATGGCCGTCATCGCCGCAGCGGTCGGCGTTTTTGTCGGCATCGGCATTCTTTCCATTATCGTCCTGACGCTTGCCTCGTCGCTGGTGGAATTGCACGAGACGCCGATGCTCTTTGCCGTCGGCGGCATCGTGCTGCTCAATGTCCTCTATTTCTTCATCATGGGCGCGCCGACCCCACTCGGCGCCAGGATGATGGACGGCATTGACGGCCTGCGACAATATCTGACGCTGGCCGAGAAGGATCGCATGAATATGGCCGGCGCCCCACAAATGTCGCCGCAGCATTTCGAGACGCTGCTGCCCTATGCGGTGGCGCTCGGCGTCGAAAAGCCCTGGTCGCGCACCTTCGAGACCTGGCTTGCGGCCGCTGCCGCCGGCGCGGCCGCAGCCTATGCGCCCTCCTGGTATTCCGGCGATTTCAACAGCGGCAGCTTCTCCGATCGCGTCGGCGGCTTCTCCTCGTCTATGGCCTCCACCATCGCGTCGACGATACCCTCGCCGCCGCCATCGAGTTCATCCTCCGGTTTTTCCGGCGGCGGCTCCTCCGGCGGCGGTGGAGGCGGCGGCGGAGGCGGGGGCTGGTAAGCTTTCCCGCTTGACCTTTCGGCCCTCGGCCCTTAACCGCCTGACGGAACAGGAAAGGGATCGCGCATGAAGGTTCTGTTGATCGGATCGGGCGGACGCGAGCACGCGCTCGCCTGGAAGCTGGCGCAATCGCCGTTGATGAGCGAATTCTACGCCGCCCCCGGCAATCCCGGCATTGGCGAACATGCGATCCTCGCGCCCTTGAATGTCGAGGATCACGAAGCGGTCGCCTCTTTCTGCAAGGACAAGGCGATCGACTTCGTCGTCGTCGGGCCCGAGGCGCCGCTCGTCGCCGGCCTCGCCGACCGGCTGCGCGCCGACGGCCTGGCAGTCTTCGGGCCCTCCGCCGGTGCCGCCCAGCTCGAGGGCTCCAAGGGCTTCACCAAGGATATTTGCGCCCGCTACGGCATCCCCACCGGCGCTTACCAGCGCTTCAACAACGCGCCGAAAGCCAAAGCCTATATTCGCGGCCAGGGCGCTCCGATCGTCGTCAAGGCCGACGGGCTGGCCGCCGGTAAGGGCGTGACTGTTGCGATGACGCTCGACGAAGCGCTCGATGCCGTCGACGACTGCTTCGAGGGCGCTTTTGGCGCCGCTGGCACCGAAGTTGTCGTCGAAGCCTATCTCGATGGCGAGGAAGCGAGCTTCTTCTGTCTCTGCGATGGAAAACATGCGCTGCCGCTGGCGACCGCCCAGGATCACAAGCGGGTGGGCGAGGGCGATACCGGCGTCAATACCGGCGGCATGGGCGCCTATTCGCCGGCGCCTGTGATGACGGCCGAGATGGTCGAGCGCACCATGAAGGAGATCATCGAGCCGACGATTTGCGGCATGGCCGAGAGCGGTCATCCCTTCTCCGGCGTGTTTTTCGCCGGACTGATGATCACGAAGAAGGGGCCGGAGCTCATCGAATACAATGTCCGCTTCGGCGATCCGGAATGTCAGGTGCTGATGATGCGGCTGAAGAGTGATCTGCTGCCGCTGCTGCTTGCCACCGCCAATGGTACGCTCGATCAGGTGAGCGCCGAATGGAGCGACGATCCGGCGCTGACGGTGGTCATGGCTTCGAAGGGCTATCCCGGCACCTATGAGAAGAACACGCCGATCGAATTCCTGCCGGAGGCAGGCGAGGGCGAGAAGGTGTTTCATGCCGGCACCGGCATGAAGGACGGCGTGCTGGTCGCAACCGGCGGCCGCGTGCTGAACGTCACGGCATCGGGCGGCACGGTTGCCGAGGCGAAGGGCCGCGCCTATGCCCTGCTGGATAGGGTTCGGTGGGAAAACGGCTTCTGCCGGCGCGACATCGGCTGGCGCGCGATCGAGCGCGAAAAAGCCTCGAACGACGCATAAACCGTCGCGTTCCTTAAATTTTTAGCCTTTCCCCTGACGGGATGGAAATGAAGCTGCGCTATACCGCTGTCATAGTGAGACGGAGGTGCGTTGATGCGTCAGATTTTCCTCGGTGCGGCAGTCCTGCTGATGGCAGGCTCGGCGATGGCCTCCTCGATCGAGGTGATCGGCAAAACGGCAGGGCGTGCCGAAGGCAGCATCGTCACTGAACGCTGCACTGCTTGCCCGCCGCTACAGGCCGAGCAAAGCCGCAAGGACTATACGGTGCCGGAACTGAAACCCGGCGTCCTCCAGGCGAGCGAAGTTCGCGACGTCGGCGGCGAAACGAAGATCTTCCGCACCGAAGCCTGGATGGGCGGTTCGCCCGTCGTCTTCGTCAGCAAGGCAACGCCGGAAGCCTTGGCTGCCGTCGAACCTTCGATCTCGCCCGCGCCAGGCATCGACATGAACGCAACGACTGCAGCCGTGATTGGCGGCGATGCCAGGCCGGTTGCCGCCGGCATGGTTGAGCAGCCGCCGGCTCCCGATGTTTCCGAATTCAAGCTGCGTTTCTAAAAAACCACGGCATTAGAGGGCTGTGTGCCCCTAAGCCAATTTGAGCCGCTGCGACAGTTCCCTGCCCCTGCCCGATCAAGGTTTCGATCGCTTGGGGTTCCACTGCGGTGGAGCGGATGCACCCTCGAAGAGAAGCGGGGGTGCATTCCTGCTTTGAGGCCCCGGCAGATCCGCAGAGCGAAAACGAGCGATATTCGACTGTGAGGGGAAACTCACCGCTTGTCTTAGTAGCTCAGCCCCCTGATTTTTAGGGAAATTCGCGTCAGTTCGAATAAAATTAAAGCTTTCTTATTGAGTCACCTTCAATTCTTATGCGCCGGTCGCAGCATGTTGTTTAGCAGCGGTAGACGCGTCCTTCTCAGATGCGCTCGCACAGGCGGTAGAAGACCGCACCGGAATGTATTCGCTCATTCCCTTTGCGAGGAAGCATGAAAAATCTAAAGATATCGAAGCAGCTCATATTGCTGATCGTCGGCTTGATGGCGGCCTTTGCGATCGCCACGTCTCTGCAGATCCGCTCCTCGGTCGATGCGATTTACACGGAGCGTTACGACATGCTCCGTGCCGAGGTTCAGTCGGCGATCTCGGTTCTCAAGCTTTACCAGGCCAAGGTCACCGCAGGCGAAATGACGCTGGAGGATGCCCAGAAGCAGGCTTACGCCACCGTCAACGGCATGAAATACGATCCCGACGGCTATTTCTTCGGCTATAGCTACGATGTCCAGATGATGTTTCACTACGATGCCTCGAAGGTCGGACAGAACCTGAAGGGTCAGCCGGACAGCAAGGGCAAGCTCTATCGTGAAGAGCTGGTCAAGCTCGGCCAGCAGGGTGGCGGTCTCGTTGAATTTTATTCCACCAGCAAGCCGGGCCAGCCGGCCGGCGATTATCGCAAGACGGCCTACGGCCAGGCCTTCGACCCCTGGAAGGTCGTCGTTGTCACCGGCGTCTATATGGATGATCTCGATGCCCAGATTAACAGCACGATCCTGACCGCGCTCTCCGGCAGCATCGTTCTCTTCGTCCTTGCCATGGCGGCTGCCTACGTCGTCATTCGCGGCATTTCCGGCCCTCTCAACAATGTCCATGCCGCCCTGAAGGCGGTCTCCGAAGAGGACGTTTCCATCGCCATCCCGCATACCGGCATGAACAATGAGGTCGGCATGATGGCGAAGGCGACGCTGTCGCTGCAGGAAAAGATCCGCGAACGCCATCAGATGTCCGATCGCGAGGCGGCCCAGCAGCTGGCGCTGGAAAGCGAGCGCGAAAACAACCTGCGCCAGCAGCAGGACGAGGCGGCACTCCAGGCCCGCGTCGTGGCGACGATCGGCCAGGCGCTGGAGCTGATAGCTCGCGGCGACCTTACGGTCCGCTGCGCCGATCTCGGCCAAAAATACGCCGCCCTTCGCGATAACTTCAACGATGCGCTGTCGCATCTCGAGGCCGCCATGGCTAAGGTCAGCGCCAAGGGCAGTGATATCGGCACCAGCAAGGAAGAGATCCGCCGCGCCTCCAACGAGTTGTCGCAGCGCACCGAACGCCAGGCCGCAAGCCTGGAGGAAACATCCGCCGCCCTCGATGAACTCACCGTCGCCGTCCGCCAGACGGCCGATGGCGCCCATGAGGCGAGCAAGCGCGTGCATGCCGTCAGTGCCGAGACCACCCACAGCGATGCGATCGTCAGCCAGGCGATCGAGGCGATGAGCGGCATCGAGAAATCGTCTTCGGAGATAACAAAGATCATTGGCGTCATCGACGAGATCGCCTTCCAGACCAACCTCCTGGCTTTGAATGCCGGCGTCGAGGCTGCCCGTGCCGGCGAATCCGGCAAGGGTTTTGCCGTCGTCGCCCAGGAAGTGCGCGAACTTGCCCAGCGCTCCGCCGCCGCGGCAAAGGAGATCAAGGACCAGATCGCCCGCTCCTCCAGCCAGGTCGAACACGGCGTCCGTCTGGTCGGCGAGGCAGGCGAGGCGCTGAAGCGCATCTCCGACCAGATCAAGGCCGCCAACGAGATCGTCGCCAAGATCGCCCACAGCGCCTCCGAACAGGACACGACGCTGCGCTCGATCTCCTCGTCGGTGAACCAGCTCGACGCCGCCACCCAGCAGAACGCCGCCATGGCCGAAGAGACCACTGCATCGGCCGAGACGCTCGCCAGCGACACCGACGAATTGATCGATCTCATCCGCGGCTTCCGGGTCGGCAATGCCGGCGCTGCTCCCGTTGCACATCAGGGTCGCCGCGCGGCCTAACGCAATTCCAGGAAAAGCGTGAAGCGGTTTTCCGTCAGGATTGCGTAAAAACATAAGTGGCGCGGCGACAAACAGGATTTTCAGCACCAAATTCTTAGCGGCCGTCGGTTTTCCGGCGGCCGTGCCGTTTGGGGCTTATTGTGCCAGACGATCGACCAATTGCTCGATTTCCCGATCGGAGAACACGTCGACACCGGCCGCTTTCAGAGCCGCCGCCGTCACGCCATTGCCAGCCTGCCGGCGCCCGGAAAATGTGCCGTCATAGATGAACCCAGACCCGCAGGATGGGCTGCCGTCGATGAGCAGCGCAAAGCGGCAACCGGTCTGGCGTGCGAGCGCCACGGCATTTCCGGCCGCCTTCTGGAACTCTTCCGTCACATCGCCGCCCGTCAGCTCTATAACCCGAGCCGTGCCGGCCAGAACCTCTTCGCCGGTCGCTCCATCCGCGATCTCCGCTGGCGGCCGCGGCACCGGCATGCCCGCCGACATCTCCGGACAGATCGTCACGAGCCGCCCTTCGGCCCGCCATCTCTCGATCGCCGGGTGAAGCAACGGCTTCGCCCGCCCGTCATAACGGACGGCGTGCCCCACGAGGCAGGCGCTGACGAGAATCTTGTTTTGCATGGCTGCTTGAGTAACCGCATTGGGGCGGTGATGCTAGGGTTGGATCATCGATGTATGGTGACCGACCAAAACAAACCGCACAAGCAGAGTGCTTGGCATGGATGCTCGGGTCAAGGCAGGTCAAGGCCGAGCATGACGGAGAGATGGGCGGCACTGTTGGCAAGAAAGGACGTCTGCATCTTTCCCATGAAAAGCTGGCTGCGCTCTAGGAAACTGAATTCGAAGTCGCTGATCGTATTGCGTCTGCGGCGCCGCATTTGGCGCAGTGCTCACTCCCCACTCCGTCATCCTCGGGCTTGACCCGAGGATCCATGCGGCAAGCACAGCGTTCGCGTTAGCACTGGCGAGAGCACCCAGCTCAAAATCCGCTCACCCCGAAATCTTCGAGAAATCCGCCACCGTTCCCGTCGCCTCGCGGATCAACCGCAGCAGGGCAAGACGGTTGGCGCGGATCGCGGCATCCTCGTCGTTGACGAGCACGTCTTCGAAGAAGCGGTCGACGGGGCCGCGCAGCTTGGAGAGTGCTTCCATCGCCGAGCGGAAATCCTCGCCGGCAACGGCGTTCGCCGCATCCTTCGAGGCACTCGTTATGGCGGCGAACAGCTCCTTCTCGGCATCGAGCCTGAAGAGCGCCGGCGAAACGCCGTCGGCGATGACGGTGCCCTTCTTCTCCTCGGCGGCGAGCAGCTGCGTGGCGCGCTTGGTGCCGGCAAGCAGGTTCTCGCCGTCCTCCGAGGTGATGAAAGCCGTCAGCGCTTCGACGCGGCGCGCCACCATCAACAGGTCGTCGGCTTCAGGAGTCAGCACGGCATCGATCAGATCGTGCCGGGCGCCCTGATCGCGCAGATAGACTTTGAGACGATCATGAAAGAAGGAGAGCAGATCGCCGTCCTTGGTCGTCGCCAACAGCGGCAGGCGGATCCGTCGCTCGAGCAGAATGCGGACGACGCCGAGGGCTGCTCGCCGCAGGGCGAAGGGATCCTTCGAGCCCGTCGGCTTTTCGTCGATCGCCCAGAAGCCGGTCAGCGTGTCGAGCTTGTCGGCCAGCGCCAGCGTGATCGCCACCTTGTCCTCCGGCACGCGGTCCGAGGGGCCTTGCGGCTTGTAATGGTCCTCGATCGCCGCGGCGACGGAGGCGTTCTCGCCCTGCAGCACCGCATATTTACGGCCCATCAAGCCCTGCAGTTCCGGAAACTCGCCAACGGCTTCGGTGCGCAGATCCGCCTTGGCGAGCACGGCGGCGCGATCGACGAGAGCCGCGTCGGCGCCGGTAATTTTCGCGAGCTCCGATGCCCGCGCGCGAATGCGGGCGACACGCGCACCTTGTGTGCCAAGCTTGGCATGGAACGTCACCTCGAGCGCGTCGAGCTTGGCCATGCGCTGGTCGAGCGGCTTCATCAGGTCGAGACCGAATTTTGCCGCAGATGCTTTCAGCGTTTCGAGATCGGGCATATCGCCCTGGTCGCGCTTCCAGAAATGCAGGGCATCCGAAAGCCGGGCGCGCACCACCTTGCCGTTGCCGTGGACGATTTCCTTGCCGCCGTCATGCGCCTGGATGTTCGAAACCAGGATGAATCTGTTGGACAGCGTCTCTTCACCCTGCTTGCGGGTTACGAAACACTTCTGGTTGGTCTTGATCGTCAGGCGGATGATCTCCGAGGGAATGGAGAGATAATCCTCCTCGAAGGAACCCATCAGCACCTGCGGCCATTCGACGAGGCCGGAAACTTCCTCCAGCAGGCCTTCGTCTTCCACCAGTTCGAGCCCGTTGGCAAAAGCGATGTCGCGCGCGTCATGCAGGATGATGTCCTTGCGCCGCTCGGCGTCGAGGATGACTTTCGCCTTTTCCAGGCTCGCCACGTAATCGTCGAAACGCCGGACGGTGATCGCGTCGGGCGCGTGGAAACGATGGCCGTAGGTAATGTTGGAGGCGGTGATGCCGTCGATTTCAAACGGGATGACGACGGTTTCCTCATGCTCCGGGCCAAAGGTGCAGACGATCGACTGCAGCGGCCGCACCCAGCGCATTGCGCCGGGCTTGGAGGAAGCCTTGCCCCAGCGCATCGATTTCGGCCAGGGGAAATCGCGGATGATGCCGGGCATCACTTCGGCAACGATCTCTTCCGTCGCGCGGCCGGGTTTGGAAATCACCGCGACGTAGAAATCGCCCTTCTTCGGGTCGCTCACCACCTGGGCCTCGGAGACGGACGAAAGGCCGGCGCCGCGAAGAAAGCCCTCGATCGCCTTCTCGTTGGCGTCGGTGCGCGGCCCCTTGCGCTCCTCGCGCACATCGGCCGAGCGCGCCGTCAGGCCGTGAATGTCGAGCGCCAGCCGTCGTGGCGTCCAGTATTCGCGCGCGCCTTCATAGGACAGGCCGGCTTCGACGAGCGCATCGGTGACGAGCTTCTTCAGGTCGCCCGCAGCCTTGCGCTGCATGCGGGCCGGAATCTCTTCGGAGCGAAGTTCGAGAAGAAGGTTTGGCATGTCACTCTTTTCCTTGCGCCCGCGGGCAGGGCGATCCAAAAACGTTGCTTCTGCTATCAAAGAATGCCGCATCTGCACAACCGCAAAAACGGAAGAGAGCAATGGGGTAGTGGGCAACGGTTGGCGTTGTGCGGTGTAGCCCCAACCCGTCAACTTCAGCTGTGGAAACCACAGTCGGGCATTGCCTTGCCGCTTTTCGCCGCTATGGTCCCGCAACTTTCGTCGACATAGGGAATCCCATGGCCGCAGACCTCCGTTTTCTCGCAGCCCGCATCTCCTCCGAAATCAATGCCCGGCCCGACCAGGCCAAGGCCGCCATCGAGCTGCTCGACGAGGGAGCCACCGTGCCCTTTATCGCCCGCTACCGCAAAGAAGTGACGGGCGGGCTCGATGACACGCAGCTGCGCGATCTCGCCGAGCGGCTGGTGTACCTGCGCGAGCTCGAGGCCCGGCGCGACACGATCGTCGAATCGATCACCGGCCAGGGCAAGATGACTGAGGAGCTGATGGCCAAGGTCGCGGGTGCGGCAACCAAGGCGGAGCTCGAAGATCTCTATCTGCCCTATAAGCCGAAGCGGCGTACCCGCGCCGAAATCGCCCGGGAACGCGGCCTCGGCCCGCTTGCCGAGGCGATCCTTGCCGATCGCGGCCGGGAGCCAGCGGTGCTCGCTGAAGGTTTCGTCACGGCTGATGTGCCCGACGTGAAGACGGCGCTCGAAGGCGCTCGCGACATCATTGCCGAAGCCATTGCTGAAAATGCCGACCTGCTCGGCAAGTTGCGCGCCCATATGCGCCAGGCTTCGCTGCTGAAAGCCAAGGTCGTCGACGGCAAGCAGGCGGCGGGTGAGAAGTTTTCCGATTATTTCGACCACTCCGAACGCTGGGCGACCGCACCCGGCCACCGGGCGCTTGCCATGCTGCGCGGGTGGAACGAGGAGGTCTTGACGCTGACCATCGAGGCCGATGCCGAGACCGCCTCGCCGAATAAGCCGGTCGAACGGATGATCGCCGCTGCCTACGAGATCGGCACGAGTCGCCCCGGCGACCGATGGCTGATGGAGGTCGCCAGCTGGACCTGGCGGGTGAAGCTTTCCATGTCGCTGTCGCTCGATCTGATGCGCGAGCTGCGCGAAAGGGCCGAAGAGGAGGCGATTCACGTCTTCGCCCGCAATCTCAAGGACCTGCTGCTGGCCGCACCCGCTGGCTCGCGCGCAACGATGGGGCTCGATCCCGGCATTCGCACCGGCGTCAAGGTCGCCGTCGTCGACGGCACCGGCAAGGTGGTGGCGACCTCGACCGTCTATCCCTTCCAGCCGCGCAACGACGTGCGCGGCGCCCAGATCGAACTCGCCTCGCTGATTCGCAAGCACCATGTCGAGCTGATCTCGATCGGCAACGGCACCGGCAGCCGCGAAACGGAAAAGCTGGTGGCCGACATGCTGGCCAATCTGCCGGCCCCGAAGCCGACCAAGGTCATCGTCTCGGAAGCCGGCGCCTCGGTCTATTCCGCCTCGGCGACCGGCGCGGCGGAGTTTCCCGATCTCGACGTATCGCTGCGCGGCGCCGTCTCCATCGCCCGCCGCCTGCAGGATCCGCTCGCCGAGCTCGTCAAGATCGAGCCGAAATCGATCGGCGTCGGCCAGTATCAGCACGATGTCGATCAGCAGAAGCTGTCGCGTTCGCTCGATGCTGTCGTGGAGGACGCGGTGAACGCCGTCGGCGTCGATCTGAACACCGCCTCGGCGCCATTGCTTGCCCGTGTCTCCGGCCTCGGCCCGTCGATCGCCGAGGCCATCGTCCGCCACCGCGACAGCGAGGGCCGCTTCGAGACGCGGCGCGATCTGCTGAAGGTCGCACGCCTCGGCGGCCGCACCTTCGAACAATGCGCCGGCTTCCTGCGTATCCCGAACGGCAAGGAGCCGCTCGACGCCTCCTCGGTGCATCCCGAGGCCTACGGCGTCGCCAAGAAGATCGTCGCCGCCTGCGGCCGCGACCTGCGGACGCTGATGGGCGACAGCGCCGTCTTGAAATCGATCGATCCGCGTCAGTTCATCGACGAGAAATTCGGCCTGCCGACGGTGAAGGATATTATCGCCGAGCTGGAAAAGCCCGGGCGCGACCCGCGTCCCAGCTTCAAGACCGCGACCTTCGCAGAGGGCGTCCACGAGATTTCCGACCTGACGCCCGGCATGGTGCTCGAAGGCACGGTCACCAATGTCGCGGCCTTCGGCGCCTTCGTCGATATCGGCGTGCACCAGGATGGCCTAGTGCATGTGTCGCAGCTCGCCGATCGCTTCGTCAAGGACCCGCATGAGGTGGTCAAGGCGGGCGATGTCGTGAAGGTGCGGGTGGTGGAAGTCGATGCCAAGCGCAAGCGCATCGGCCTTTCGATGCGCCGCGACGATGGTTCTTCTGCGTCTCAGCCGCGGGGTGATTCTCGCGCAAGTCAGGGCGCCCGGCCGCAGAATGAGCGCCGGCCCGCAGCTCCGAAAGCGGAGGGCCAGGGTGCTTTCGGCGCTGCACTCGCTGAAGCCATGAAGCGAAAATAAGGATTTAGCCGGTATTCTTGCAAAAATGCCACAGTTTGGCAGCGTTCTGCGCTGACTGCTAAATCCGGCGCTTGTAAGGCGAGTGAGAGCTATTAAGTTGATGTGACCATCCTGTCACATTTGCGAGGCGTCCATGGCGTCGGCTTTCTTATCGATCGTCCAGCAAATCATCCGCAAGGGTTCGTTGAAGCTTACCCTTGCCAACGGCGAGACCCATGTGATCGGCGACGGCACCGGCGACTTGGTGGTCGCCCGGCTTGCCGATCAGGAGGCTGAAGACGCCATCCGGCGCGACCCGACGATGAAGCTCGGCGAGATGTACATGCAGGGCCGGTTCATTCTCGAACAGGGCAACATCTACGACTTCCTGTCGCTGGTGAAGCAGAACACCACCAACGAGATCTTCGACTTCAAGATGGCGGCGCTGCTCGTCGGCCGTATCGCCTGGCAGCAGCTGAAAAGCCGCGTGCCGATCAATCGTAACAAGCACAATGTCGCCCATCATTACGATCTCTCGGCCAAGCTCTTCGATCTTTTCCTCGACGAGGATTGGCAATATTCCTGTGCCTATTTCAACCCGCCGGGCATCGGTCTGGATGAGGCGCAACTCGCCAAGAAACGCCATATCGCCGCCAAGCTCCTGCTTGCCCCCAACCAGCGCATCCTGGAGATCGGCTCCGGCTGGGGCGGCATGGGCATGTACCTGACGGAAGCGACTGAAGGCGCCGAGTTTACCGGTATCACGCTGAGCGAAGAGCAGCTGAAGGTCTCCCGCTCACGCGCCGAAAAACGCGGTCTGTCCGAGCGTGTTCGTTTCGAGCTGCAGGATTACCGCACCATGACGGGCAGGAAGTTCGACCGCATCGTCTCGGTCGGCATGTTCGAGCATGTCGGGATCGGCAACTACGGCAATTTCTTCCGCAAGGTCTCGGACCTGCTCGACCACAACGGCGTCATGGTGCTGCATTCGATCGGCCGTCCGAAGCCGAGCTTCGGCACCAATGCCTTCATCGAGAAATATATTTTTCCGGGCGGCTACATCCCTTCCGTCGGCGAGGTTTTGCCGCCGCTTGAAAAGGCCGGGCTGCTGGTCAAGGATGTCGAAATCCTGCCGATGCATTACGCCTATACGCTGCGCCACTGGCGCGAGCGTTTCGTGGCGCGCAAGGCCGAGGCGGTGGCCCTTTACGACGAACAGTTCTTCCGCATGTGGGAATTCTATCTCGCCGGTTCCGAAATGGGCTTCCGCTGGGATGAGCTGTTCATCCTGCAGATCCAGATCGCCAAAAACCAGTTCGCCGTTCCCGACAACCGCAACTACATCGCCGAGAATGAAGCCAAGCTGAAGGAATTCGAGGCGCGGCGGGCGCCGCTGGAAAAGGTGACGTTCTGAACCGCCGCAGCGTTTGGAATGAAAGGGAATGCGGATGAGCAGTGCGTTTCCCGAAATAAATCTGGTTCGACACGGTGAAACCGAATGGAGCCTGTCCGGGCGCCATACCGGGCGCAGCGATATTCCCTTGACGGCGAATGGTGAAGCCGCCGCTCGAAAACTTGCCGAGCGGCTGGCCGGCCTTTCCTTTTCGGCCGTTTGGTCGAGCCCGTCGGCGCGAGCCCGCAAGACCTGCGCGCTCGCCGGCTTCGGAGCGGGCGCTCTGATCCGCGACGACCTCGCCGAATGGGACTATGGCGCCTATGAAGGTGTCACGACGAAGGCGATCCTGGCGGAACGTCCCGGCTGGCAGCTCTTTCGCGACGGCTGCCCGAACGGCGAAACGGCTGCCGATGTCGGTGCCCGCGCCGATGCCGTCATCCATGCGCTTCGCCAAGCGGCAGCGCCCATCCTGATCTTTTCCAGCTCGCATTTCCTGCGCGTGCTGGCCGCCCGCTGGCTTGGCCTGCCGCCGCAGGGTGGCGCGCATTTCGTGCTCGATACAGCCAGCATCAGCGTGCTCGGTTATGAGCACGACCTGACCGAGCCGGTCATCCGCCGCTGGAACCAGAGATAGGGCAAATTCCATAGCTGGCGTCGGCCCGTGCGGCCCCCTCATCCGACCCTTCGGGCA
>NZ_JBXSOL010000054.1:0-21982 GCF_057784555.1 Rhizobium sp. CNPSo 3670 | reverse complement strand
GCCGCTGCGTGCGGTTTCTGCCAGAGCGGCCAGCGCTTCGCGCACGGCGCTGCTATCGCGCCGCCGCTTCGTCTCCTCGATGCGGCGGATCTGCGCGTTGCGCACTTTGCTGTTGTCGATCTCCAAAATGTCGATCGGCTGTTCGTTGTCGAGCCTGTAGCGGTTAACCCCGACGATGACCTCCTCGCCCTTGTCGACGGCGGCCTGGCGGCGCGCCGCCGCTTCCTCGATCAGCCGCTTCGGCAAACCGTCGTTGACAGCCTTCGTCATGCCGCCAAGCGCTTCCACCTCCTCGATTAGAGCCCAGGCCTTGTCGGCGAGTTCCTTCGTCAGGCTCTCGACATAATAGGAGCCCGCCAGCGGATCGACCACCTTGGTCACTCCGGTTTCATGCTGGAGGATTAGCTGGGTGTTGCGGGCGATGCGGGCGGAGAATTCCGTCGGCAGCGCAATCGCCTCGTCGAAGGAGTTGGTGTGCAGCGACTGCGTGCCGCCGAGCACGGCCGACATCGCCTCGAAGGCAGTGCGGATGATGTTGTTGTAGGGATCCTGCTCCTGCAATGAAACGCCGGAGGTCTGGCAATGGGTGCGAAGCATCAGCGAGGATGCCTTCTTCGGCCGGAACTCCTCCATGATGCGGGTCCAGAGCAGCCGGGCGGCGCGCAGCTTCGCCGCCTCCATGAAGAAGTTCATGCCGATCGCAAAGAAGAAGGAGAGTCTTCCGGCGAAATCATCGACGTTGAGACCCTTGGCAATTGCCGCCCTGACATATTCGCGGCCGTCGGCCAGCGTGAAGGCAAGCTCCTGGACCAGCGTCGCGCCGGCCTCCTGCATGTGATAGCCGGAGATCGAGATCGAGTTGAATTTCGGCATCTCCCTTGCCGTATAGTCGATTATGTCGGCAACGATCCGCATCGAAGGTTCTGGCGGATAGATATAGGTGTTGCGGACCATGAACTCCTTGAGGATGTCGTTCTGAATGGTTCCCGACAGCTCGGCCCTCGGCACGCCCTGCTCTTCGCCGGCGACGATGAAGGAAGCGAGGATCGGAATGACGGCGCCGTTCATGGTCATTGAGACCGACATGTCACCAAGCGGAATGCCGTCGAACAGGATTTTCATGTCCTCTACGCTGTCGATCGCGACGCCCGCCTTGCCGACATCGCCCTCGACGCGAGGGTGGTCGCTGTCATAACCGCGATGGGTGGCAAGATCGAAGGCGACCGACAGGCCCTTCTGGCCGGCAGCGAGATTGCGGCGATAAAAGGCGTTCGATTCCTCTGCTGTGGAGAAGCCGGCATATTGGCGAATGGTCCATGGCCGGCCGGCATACATCGTCGCGCGCGGTCCGCGGGTAAAGGGCGCAAAACCGGGCAGCGAGCCGAGATGCGCGGCGCCTTCGAGGTCCTCAGCGGTATAGAGCGGCTTGACAGCGATGCCTTCCGGCGTGCGCCAGGTCAGGGTTTCGGGTGAGGCGCGCAGCTCCTTCTGCGCAAGCTCCGCCCAATCCGACAGCGTCTTCTTCGTCATGCGTTCCTCCGGCTGCTTCATCGCCACCTTATCACTTCACAGGTGGATCACGCGATACAGCCTTAGGACAATTAACACAGCACGCCATTCACCCGCCGCAAGCCTCCGACTATGACCTATCTGTGGTCGAGCTTGGCGATTAGTCGGTCGCCGAGCCACTGGATGCCGCAGACGAGTATGACGAGGACGGCGACCACTGCGATCATGACATTGGTTTCGAAGCGCTGATAGCCATAGCGAATGGCAAGGTCGCCGAGGCCGCCGGCGCCGATCGCGCCCGCCATGGCCGAGGCGCCGATCAGCGTCACCAGGGTGACGGTGAAGCCGGCGACGATGCCCGGCAGCGCTTCAGGAACCAGCACCTCGCGAATGATGGTCCAGCGATTGCCGCCCATGGCGCGCACGGCATCGATCAGCCCGCGGTCGACCTCTCGCAACGACACCTCTGCGATGCGCGCATAGTAGGGTGTCGCGGCGATGGCGAGCGGCACGATGGCCGCCCCGGTGCCGAGCGCGGTGCCGACGATCAGCCGCGTCAGCGGGATCAGCGCCACCAGCAGGATGATGAATGGCACCGAGCGGAAGCCGTTGATGGCGGCACCGAGCACGCGGTTGATCCAGAGATTTTCGGCGATGCCGCCGCGCGCCGTGACGACGAGGGCAAGGCCGAGCGGCAGACCTGCGACGAGCGAAATCACCCCCGAGGCGACAGTCATCAGGACCGTCTCCCAAAGCGAGCGAAGAAGCAGTTCAAGCATGATCGGTGTCATAACCAAGCACCTCCACCCGGGCGGACCGGGCCGTCAGGAATTGTTCGACCTTTCCGGCAAGCGCTGGGTCGCGCGCGGGAACGGCGATGAAGAACCGCGCCACCGGCTGGTTCTGGATATGGTCGATGCCGCCATGGACGAGGCGGAAGGAATGCGGCAGAGCCGCGGAGAGTTCGGCAAACAGCGCCCCCTGCGCTTGCGGCCCGGCAAGATCGACACTGAGGATCACTTCACTGCCCGTCGTCGCCGACAGCCGGCCGAGAATGTGATCGGGAAGTTGCGGGCGGATGCCGCCAAGCAAGCTCCTGGTGATGTCAGTTTGCGGATTGGCGAAGACCGACCAGACCTGGCCCTCCTCGACGATCCGTCCGGCATCGATGACCGCAACGCGATCGGCAATGCCGCGCACCACTTCCATCTCATGCGTGATCAGGAGAATGGTCAGTCCGAGCTTACGATTGATATCCTTGAGCAGGGTCAGGATCGATCGTGTTGTCTCAGGGTCGAGGGCCGATGTCGCCTCGTCCGAGAGAAGTAGCGCCGGGCGCGCCGCCAGCGCCCGGGCGATGCCGACGCGTTGTTTCTGCCCACCGGATAGCGAGGCGGGATAGGCTTGCGCCTTGTCGGCAAGACCGACGAGCTCGAGAAGTTCATGGGCGCGCTTCAGGCGCTCGGCCTTGGCAATACCCTCGATCTTCAGCGGCAGGGCAACATTGTCCTCCACCGTTTTGGCCGAAAGCAGGTTGAAGTGCTGAAAGATCATGCCGATGCGGCGGCGCAGCGGCTGCAGTTCCTGCTCTTGAAGCCCGGTTATATCGCGGCCGTCGATGCGGATTTCGCCGCTGTCGGCGCGTTCCAGCCCGTTCAGGCAGCGGATCAGCGTCGACTTGCCGGCGCCGCTACGGCCGATAATGCCGAGGATCTCGCCCCTCATCACGCTCAGTGAAATACCGTCAAGTGCCGGCGTGGTCCCGAACCGACGCTTCACGTCGATAAGCCTCACCACCTCTTCGGCTGCCGCCTGCGGCCGCGGCTCGATCGTCGCCCTTGAAACAACGGAGTTCATGTACTTATCCCTGCAAATATTGAAGGCGGCCCCGGCAGGAACGCCCGGGCCGCCTTTCGGCCGGCCTTAACCGCGGCCCAGTTTCGGATCAATAGGCGCTGAGACCTGTCCCCTTGTATACCTTGTCGAACTCGGCTTTGACGGTGTCGTTCTGGTAGGAAGATACCAGCGTTTTGACCCAGTCCGCATCCTTGTTCTCTTCCTTGACGGCGATGAAGTTGCGGTAGGGGTTGTCGGCGATCGGCTCCTGCGCGATACGCTCGGCCGGAGAAAGTCCGCTCTTCAGCGCCCAGTCGGTGTTGACGACGCCGGCGTCGAGATCGTCGATCGAACGGCCGACGATGCCGGCATCGAGTTCCTTGATCTCGATTTTCTTCGAATTGTCGGTGACGTCGGCGACAGTTGCGAGAATGCCGGTGCCGTCCTTCAGCTTGATCAGGCCTTCATTCTGGAGAACCCGCAGCGCCCGACCTTCGTTCGAGGGATCGTTCGGCACGCCGATGACGGCGCCTTCGGGGATCTCGGCGACGGCCTTGTGTTTCTTGCTATAAAGGCCGATCGGCCAGACGCCAGTGTAGCCGACGGGGACGATGTGATAGCCGTGCTGCTGAACCTGGTTGTCTAGATAGGGCTTGTGCTGGAAGGCATTGGCGTCGATCTCGCCGCGCTCCAGCGCTTCGTTCGGCTGAGTGTAGTCGTTGAAGATGACGGTCTCGATCTTGAGGCCCTTTTTGGCGGCTTCGCTGGTCACTACCCGCCATACATCCTCATCCTCGCCGGCCATGATTCCGACCTTGATCGACTTGTCCTCGGCAAAGGAAGGTGCCGGTGCGGCAAAGATAAAAAGGGCAGCTGCGGAAACAGCGGCGGCCGCAAGAGCCGCGCGGCGCGAAAAATGGAGGCCGTGAAGTTTTTTGTTCTTGGTCATTTTATATCCCGTCTGACTGATGAGGCCGAGCGCCCCGAGCCGGCTGATCATGTCAAAAGGCTGCATCGCGGGCGAAGCAAGAATGTCTGATGTCCAGGAAGGGTCGGAAAAACTCTTGCCGTGCCATCAATACTGGCAGCATAATTTTCCATCGAATTTATGGATTAATTGCGGCTTGTGAGCAGATTCTAAAGAAGGAAAACGCGCCTCCGGTCGCCTTCCATCCACGACGGCCAAAGGATGAGCCACTTCCGGAGCTCGATATGCCAATCGCGACGTCGAGGATGGCCTCAGGCCCGCGTGTGTTTCGGAATCCGCGGCAGGAAGACGGTCAGCAGGCCGAGCAGCGGCAGGTAGGAGCAGATGCGGTAGACGAAGGCAATGCCGTGAGTGTCGGCAAAATCGCCAAGCAGCGCAGCCCCTAACCCCCCTGCCCCGAATGCAAAGCCGAAGAAGACTCCGGCAATCAGCCCGACGCGGCCGGGCACCAGTTCCTGCGCGAAGACGACGATCGCTGAAAAGGCCGACGCGAACACCAGGCCGATGACGATGCTGAGCACGCCTGTCCAGAAAAGATCGGCATAGGGCAGCAGCAACGCGAAGGGAATGACGCCGAGGATCGAAAACCAGATGACGAAACGGGCACCGAAACGATCGCCGATCGGTCCGCCGAGGAACGTGCCGACGGCGACCGAGCCGAGAAACAGGAAAAGCATCAGCTGCGCCTGCTGCACGCTGAGTTCGAACCTGTCGATGACATAGAAGGTGAAGTAGCTCGACACGCTCGCCATGTAGACATTCTTCGTCGCCGTCAGCAGCACGAGGATCAGCAGCGCCCAGATGACCCGGTTCTGCGGCAGCGGCAGAGTTCGGCTGACAGCCGGTTTGCTGGCGTTTTGACGCCTGTGGCTCATATACCAGCTGCCCACCCAGCTCAGCACGACCATGCCGATCATGGCGATGGCGGCAAACCAGGAGACGCTGTGTTGCCCGAGCGGCAGCACGATGAAGGCGGCGAGCAGCGGGCCGATCGCCTGGCCGGCATTGCCGCCGACCTGGAAGAAGGACTGCGCGAAACCGTGGCG
Organism: Rhizobium sp. CNPSo 3670; assembly: GCF_057784555.1. Classification (NCBI taxonomy): domain Bacteria; kingdom Pseudomonadati; phylum Pseudomonadota; class Alphaproteobacteria; order Hyphomicrobiales; family Rhizobiaceae; genus Rhizobium; species Rhizobium sp. CNPSo 3670. The sequence goes on along the minus strand of NZ_JBXSOL010000054.1, from coordinate 16,603 downwards.
GCCGCCGGAGGCAAGACGGGCAACACGCGAGGATTCCGGATGGAAGACCGCCGAGCCAAAACCGATCAGGCTTGCCGCGACCAGCAGCAGCGCGAAATTGCCGGCATTGCCGAGCAGAATGAGGCCGCAAAAGGTACTCGCCATGCCGACCGGCAGCGAATAGGGCATCGGCCAGCGATCGGTGACGATGCCGACCGCCGGCTGCAGCAGAGACGCCGTGACCTGGAACGTCATGGTCAGGAGGCCGATCTGGACAAAATCGAGATCGTAATTCGCCTTGAACAATGGATAGAGCGAGGCGAGCAGTGACTGCATGATGTCGTTCAGCATGTGGCAGAAGCTGACGGCCATCAGAATGGACATCGTCGTCTTTTCGAAACGGGGCGCGCGCTCGGCAACGGTTGCCATCAATATCCCTCCTGCACAGGCACGATCAGTGCCGCGTCGTTTTCGATGGATTGGGCGATCGGGGCTGGCAAGACTGTCGAGCGACGGTCGCTGAAAGATATTTACCGCAGGCCGGGCAACGATCACCAGCCCGGTTTGGCCAGGATCGGTACGGCTTTTGTTTGATTTGCCTATGCCCGACCGGCTCTTGCGTCGCTGGCCGTGTGTTGGACGCGGGTTTTCATATCACAGTCAGCCGAGATCATCGCATGCATGCTATACTATATGAAAACAACCGTGGAAAACTGCTTACAGGGGTACTACAGCTGCGCCGATTGAAATGATCGAGGCTGAAAACACGCGATGAATGTCAAGACACCGAATGCCATAGACAGTTACGTCGGCGCGCGCATCAGAACACGCCGGCAGCTGCTTGGAATGAGCCAGGAGCGGCTCGCCGACCAGATCGGCGTGACTTTTCAGCAGGTTCAGAAATACGAGAAGGGCATCAACCGCATTGGTGCGAGCCGTTTGCAGCGAATCGCCGAAGTGCTTTACACCTCTCCGAGCTTCTTCTTCGAGCAGAACGAGTCGCAGCCATTGAGCCTTCAGGGGTTGACGCTGCCGGACAATGCCGACCCCGTCGCAGAATTCCTGCGAACGAAAGAGGGGTTGGTGCTTAACCGCGCCTTTCTGAAGATTGCCGACCCCAATATTCGTGAAACGATCATCGCATTGGTGAAAGCGATGGCTCAGGCGGAAAGCGGTCCGGCTTTGCCTTCGATAGCGGATATCACCCGTCCGCCTCTGGAGTAGCTGGCCAAGTGGCAATTCTCCTGTGAACTCGGGCTCGGGTGATCTGGCAAGGAACGGCGGATCTCGTCGAGATCGTTGTCTGCTGAAGCGGAAATTCGAACATTCCTTCATCAGCGTTACGGCTGGCGAAAATGGCTCCCTGTGGTTCGACGACCCAAGCGGCGACATCCGTCACCTTGCCGCTCCGAAGGTGAGAGCGACCGACACGCTTGCGACAGGCGACATCTTCCAAGGCGCTTTCGTGCTGGCAATCGCAGAAGGCATGCCGATCGAAGAGACGATGCGATTGTCATCCATCGCCGCGGCTCTCAAATGCCAGGTATTCGGCGGACGCATCGGCGCACCCACGCGGGCCGAGGCGTGCGATGCTCTACGGGATTGGAACGTCCGCGTTTCGAAGCGAGCGATGTCGAGTTCATTAGGTGAGGCCGGACGTCGTGTCCTCGCCGACCGCGAGATGCGCCTCCGCTGTACGAAGGCCAAGCCTTGTCAAATTTTGCCATGCTCGCTATCCTGGTCCCATGAGCACTATGAATATCTCGCTGCCGGACAATTTGAAGCACTTCGTCGACCAGCAGGTCGCCGGTCGAGGATATGGCACGAGCAGTGAGTATGTGCGCGAACTCATCCGTCGCGACAGGGATCGGCAGCAGTTGCGCAATCTTCTGCTAGAGGGTGCGTCGTCCGAGACCACCGAGCCCATCGATGCCAGCTATTTCGATAGCTTGCGCGAGCGCGCAACGAAAAAAAGCTCCAAGTGACCGCAAAACCGGTCGTCCCCCGCCAGTCGGCTCGCGGGGATGTCGAGAATGCCGTGGACTATTACGCTCGCATGACAGGAGCGCAGAAAGCGGTAGGCTTCATCGATGCACTGCAATCGACCTATACTTTGATCGCAGAGCATCCTGCATCGGGTTCACTGCGCTACTCATATGAACTCGGTCTGCCCAATCTGCGCTGTAGGACGCTGAAGGGTTTTCCTTATATGATCTTCTATCTTGAACGAGCCGACCACGTCGACGTGTGGCGGGTTCTGCACGTCCAGCAGGATATTCCAGCGTGGCTGCAGGATTTAGGAGCATCGGATTAGCTCGGCGTATTTGATTGTTACATGCTAAGCGGGAGTAAAATGCTATTCCATTATAACGTGCGGCGCGAAACGGGATAGATTGGCCGTTATGCGCGAGCGGTCTTCGCGAACGGCAAGACCGCAGGCGCGATCACCGGCAACCCAACTGCCGAGCACAGCAAAGCCGTTATCGCTTTCGAAAAGCGGGGTATAAGCCTGAATGACAAAACCTTCGTCGCCGTAATCGCCCGGTGCGGAAAACGCTTCCCGCCCATCTCGAAAAATCGTGACGTTCTCGCGCTCAGTCGGCGATTGCCCATAACCAGTCGGGCATCAATACCCGTCTCGGCAGCGCCGTCCAAAGTCTCGAACGCATCAAAAAGCGCCAGGAAATGACGGCCGGGCGCATTGAGGCCGGCGCGGAACTGGCCGCGCTGGAAAACGGCAGCGATCTCGATCGTCAGCTTGCGCGAGGCCGGCATTGGCGGTTCAAGTGAATCGGCCGACGACATCCTTGCACAGCTGATGGCACCAAAGCACTCGGCCGAGCCCGTCTTGCTCCCCCCGCCCCCCGGCAACAAGGACCGATAATATCCGGAGCCGCGGCCCTGTCGGCGGATTTATTCCTGAAGACGGAGGCCGCACGCGGAAAGTCACCACGCTGTCCCAGGAACGTCCGGATCTCAGATCCGGGCACTCCCTCTGCCCGATCGAGCTTGTTCACAGCGACCAGCTCGGCCTAGCTGGTCTCAGGCTGGGCCACCGGACTGTTCCTGCGACACTCGATCAGGCCATTCATGCGCCGGCATGTGGCGAAATCCCACTGCGTAAACTTAGCTGACTCCGAGGAACTGCTTTAACTCAGCAGTCTGCGGATTGGCGAAGACGTCCTCCGGCCGGCCTGCTTCATGGACTCGGCCCTGATGCATAAAGACGACGCGACTGCAGACGTCGCGGGCGAACCGCATCTCGTGCGTGACCATCAGCAGCGTCATTCCCTCGGCGGCAAGTTCGCGCACGACGGCCAGAACTTCGGCGACCAGTTCCGGATCGAGCGCCGAGGTGATCTCATCGCAAAGAAGGGCGGTCGGCTGCATGGCGAGCGCGCGGGCGATGGCGACGCGCTGCTGTTGTCCGCCCGAGAGCTCGTCAGGATAGGCGTCGAACCTGTGACCCAGCCCCACACGCTCCAGCATCTTGCGGGCGGTGGCCTCGGCTTCGGCCTTGGGTGTCTTTTTGACCACCGCCTGCGACAGCACGACGTTGCCGCCGGCAGTCAGGTGCGGGAAGAGATTGAATTGCTGAAAGATCATGCCGACCTTCAGGCGCAGCGCCTTTAAATGGACTTCGTCATCGATGAGCTGTGCGCCGGCCACTGAGATGGAACCGCTGGTAATGGTCTCAAGACCATTGATGCAGCGAAGCAGGGTCGATTTGCCCGAACCGCTCTTGCCGATAATGGCAATGACCTCGCCAGGTTCGACATTCAGGTTAATGCCTTTCAGCACCTCGTTGGATCCGTAGCTCTTGCGGACGTCAGTGATTTCGATGAGCGACATTGAGCTTCCTCTCCAGGATCTGGCTGCTTTTCGACAAGGGCCAGCAAAGGGCGAAATAGATGAGCGCGACGAGCCCATAGACGGTGAAGGGCTGGAAGGTGGCGTTGGTGACCACGGTGCCGGCCTTCGACAATTCGACGAAGCCGATGATCGAGGTCAGCGCCGTGCCCTTGATGATTTGAACCGAGAAACCGACGGTCGGCGGTATGGCGATCCTCAGCGCCTGCGGAAGGATGACGTAGCGCATCTGCTGCAGACGGCCCATGCCGAGGCTGGCGGAGGCTTCCCATTGCCCCTTCGCAACCGCTTCGACGCAGCCTCGCCAGATCTCGGTCAGAAAGGCGGCGCTCCATAGGATCAGCGCCAATCCCGCGGCAAGCCAGGCCGGCACGTCTATTCCGAAGAGGCCGAGACCGAAGAAGGCAATGAAGAGCTGCATCAGCAGCGGCGTACCCTGCAAGAGCTCGATATAATATCTCGCAAATGCCCGGCCGGCCTTGCGCCTGCTGATGCGCAGGAACAGCAGGCCCAGGCCGACCAGGCCGCCGCCGACGAACGAGACCAACGAAAGGAGGATCGTCCAGCGGGTGGCGAGCAGCAGGTTGCGCAGAATGTCCCAGAGCGTGAACGTGATCATCGTGTTGCTCTCCTCGGGAAAATGAACGAGCCGATCAGACCCAGCACCTGCCGGAGCACGATCGCCAGCGCGAGATAGATTGATGTCGAGACGATGTAGGCCTCGAATGCTCGGAAGGTTCGCGATTGTATGAAATTCGCGGCGAAGGTCAGATCCTCGGCGGCAATCTGCGATACGACCGCCGAGCCGAGCATGACGATGACCACCTGCGACGACAGCGCCGGCCAGATGCGCTGCAGCGACGGTACGAGCACGACGTGGCGGAAGGTCTCGAAGCGCGTCATGGCGAGGCTCTCGCCTGCCTCGAACTGGCCTTTCGGCGTTGCCTGGATGCCGGCGCGAATGATCTCGCAGCTATAGGCGCCGAGGTTGACGACCATTGCGAGATTAGCGGCCGTCAATTCGGAGAGCTGGAGGCCGAGCGATGGCAGACCGAAAAAGATGAAGAAAAGCTGGATCAGGAATGGGGTGTTGCGGATCAGTTCGACATAGGCCGCGACGACCGGCTTCAGCCAGACCGGGCCGAGCGCCCGCACCCAGGCGCAGACGATGCCGAGCGAAATGCCGAGCACACCGCCAATCGCGATAAGCTCCAGGGTGATCAGTATGCCCTTAATGATCTGGGGGTAATATTCAAGCAGCCAGCCGAATTCGAAATGGTAACTCAAGGAATGTCCCCTCTTGCGGTGACGGAGCGCATGTCATCCAGCGGAGGCGGGATGACATGCGCGAGACCCGGATTTCCTTAAAGATCGGACGGCAGATCGGCGCCGAGCCACTTCTGCGAGATGGCATTCAAGCTGCCATCGGCTTTGGCGGCGGCGACGATGCCGTTCACCTTCTCCAGAAGCGCGGACTGTTCCTTGTTGAGACCGATGTAGCAGGGCGAGTTCTTGATGAGGAACTTCAGCTCGGGGCGCTTGGGAGGATTTTTGGCGAGGATGGCAGCCGCCACGACATTGCCGGTGGCAATGATGTCGACCTGGCCGGAGAGGAAGGCCGAGATGGTGCCGTTATTGTCCTCGTAACGCTTGATCGTTGCGTCGGCCGGCGCGATCTTCGTCAGCTCGAGATCCTCCACGGCGCCGCGCGTGACGCCGATGCTCTTGCCCGCGAGATCCTCCGCCTTGGCGACCGAAAGATCGGCCGGCCCGAAGACGCCGTTGAAGAAGGGCGCGTAGGCGACCGAGAAATCGATCACCTTTTCGCGCTCCGGATTCTTGCCGAGGCTCGATATCACAAGATCGACCTTGTTCGTCTGCAGATAGGGGACGCGGTTGGCGCTCGTAACCGGCACGAGCTCGGCTTTGACGCCCAGCTTTTCGGCGATGAGGTTGGCCATGTCGATATCGTAGCCCATCGGCGTCATATCGGTGCCGACGCTGCCGAAAGGCGGGAAATCCTGCGGGACTGCGACGCGCAGCGTACCGCGCGCCGTGATGTCGGCGAGAGCATCGGCGTGAGACGGCGAGGTGAAGCTGAAGGTCGCGGTCAGGGCTGCGATTGCGAAGAAGATCCGTCTTGTCAGCATGTGTTCATTGCTCCTTTGAAGTTGTGGTTTTGGGGCCCGATTGCCGGGCGATGGAGGATGCGGCCTTTAGCGGAAGCGACAGGGAACTGCGCAGATCCGAAAGCGGATCTGGGCGTGCCGTCAGGTCGAGGCCCATTTCCACTTCATCAAGATGTTGGACGGAGAGCTCCGCAGCTCTGACGAAATCCCCTGCCTGCATGGCCTCGAAAATACGGCAGTGACCGCCGTGAGACTGCGCCGCATGAAATTCGGATTGATAGAGCATCGAAATGAGGATCGTCCTCGCGGTCAGGTCGCGCAGGATATCGACGATGATCGGGTTCCCGCTCAATTCCGCGATGCGGATATGGAAATCGCCCATCAAATAGGTCAGGCGCTGGCGGTCGCCCGCCGCCATGGCATTCCTCTCCTCATTCAGATGGGCGTCGAGAGCCTTGCGTCCCTCCTCCGTCAGCACTGCCATGCTGCGCAGCAATCCAGCTTCGACGACACGCCTCGCCTCATAGACGGCGATCGCATCCTCAGCGGAGGGCTCGACGACGAACCAGCCGCGCCGGGGGCTGACATGCACGATGCCGCGCGTCTCCAGACGCATCATCGCTTCACGGACGCGGGTTCGCGACACGCCGAAGAGCGCTGCCAGCTGATTTTCGCCAAGTCGAGTGCCCGGCCGGATCTTGGCAGAAAGGATCCCGGAGACGATCGTTGCCTCAATGGATTTCTGCGTGGTCTCGGATGTGTGGCTCTCTTGCATACAAGGCAGAAAGCAAAGCCCGTGCCAAAAACCCCCCGCTCTGGATCATCAAGCTATCTCGTATTTTTGGCGAGAAATCTGCCTGCCGGGGATGCAGACTGAACGTAATTTGGGCGAGCGCGCCCCCCTCCCCCTGCCCTATCGCCGCGCCGTCGTCTAATTGAAGCTCGATGTTTTGAGAAATTCCGCCAACCTTTCGGTTTTCGGGCGCACGAACATTTCCTTCGGATCGCCCTCCTCGCAGATGACGCCCTGGTTCATGAAGATCACGCGGGACGAAACCTCGTAGGCGAAACGCATCTCATGGGTGACGAGCAGCATGGTCATGCCGTCGGCGGCAAGTCCCTTGATCACCTGCAGCACTTCGCCCACCAGTTCCGGGTCGAGCGCGGAGGTGACCTCGTCGAACAGCATCAGCCGCGGCGACATGGCGATGGCGCGGGCAATTGCGACACGCTGCTGCTGGCCGCCGGAGAGCTGACCGGGATAATGGTTGGCGCGGGCGGCGAGGCCGACCCGGTCCAACCATTTTTCAGCAATGATGCGGGCGTCCGGCTTCGTCATCTTCTTCACCTTGACGAGGCCGAGCATGACGTTTTCGGCCGCACTCATATGCGGGAAGAGATTGAACTGCTGAAAAGCCATGCCGGTCAGGGCGCGCTGGCGCGCAATCTCCTTCTCGCTCTTGCGCCGCCGCGACGCGCCGTCGACGTGATAGCCGATTTCCTCGCCGTCGAGTCTGATCGTGCCGCCCTGGAATTCCTCGAGCATGTTGACGCAGCGCAGCAAGGTGGTCTTGCCTGAGCCGGATGAGCCGATAATGGAGATGACTTCGCCTTCCTGCACGGCGCAATCGACCCCCTTGAGAACTTCGTGGATACCGTAAGTCTTACGCAGACCCTTGATGTCGAGAATGGTCTTGGCCATCGGTAGGCTCCTCAGGACGGCAGGGCGGTCTTGCGCTCGACATATTTGCCGAAGTGCTCGATGCCGTAGTTGACGATGAAATAGAGACCGCCGGCCAGAAAATAGAACTGCAGGCTCATGAAATTGCGGGAAATGATCTCCTGCGTGCGCAGGAGAAGCTCGGCGACACCGATGACGGAGAGCAGAGTCGAGGCTTTCACCATCTCGGCCGCCGTATTCACCCAGGCCGGCAGACATTGGCGCATGGCCTGCGGCCACAGCACCGAGGTGAAGGTCTGGGTAAAGGTCAGACCGATCGCCTTGGCGGCTTCCGTCTGCCCCTTCGGGATCGCCTGAAGCGCTCCGCGCACGATTTCGCCGACATGGGAAGAGCAGAAGACGGCAAGGGCGAGGACGCCGGCGGAGAACGGTCCGAGATCAAGACCGACCGCAGCGGAGACGTAATAGCTTGCCAGTACGAGCACGAGCACCGGCGTGCCGCGGATGATATCCGTATAGGCTCGCACGAGGAGACGTAAGACAATGCCGCCGTAAACCAGCGCCAGTCCGACAAAGACCCCGAGAACGGAGCCGGCGAGAATGGCCAGCAGCGAGATCGACACGGTCATGGCGATGCCGTTCATGATGACGTAACGGGCGATCCAGAGTTGTTCGAGAAAGGTGTGAGACATCGGAATTATCTCGGCAGGGCCAGACGGCGTTCGACGAGGCGCATCAAGGCGGCGATGAGGAAACAGGTGGCGACATAGAGGGCTGATGTAACCAGCCATGTTTCGATGACGCGGAAGCTCTCGACATTGATCTTTCGGGCGGCAAAGGTCAGCTCAGGCACGGCGATGGCGGCGGCGAGCGAGGTGTCCTTGAAGAGCGAGATGATGGTCGAGGAGAGCGATGGCAGCACGTTGCGCAACATCAGCGGTGCGATGATCGAGCTTCGGATCTGCATTGCCGTCAGGCCGATTGCGAGGCCGGCTTCCGTCAGTCCTCTTGGGATCGACAGCAGTCCGGCGCGGAACACCTCGGCCAGATAAGCGCCGGAATAGAGCGAGAGAACCAGCACGAAGCTTTTCATCTTGTCGAGGCGCAAGCCCATCTGCGGCAGCGCGAAAAAGGCGAAAAGCACCAGGACGAGAATCGGCAGGTTGCGAATGATAGTGACATAGATGCGCGCCGGCACGAGCGCGAAGCGGCTCCTCGACGTCAGCGCGAAAGCCACGACAAGACCGATTGCGGCCCCGATCAGGATCGAGATCACGGCAAGGCCGAGGCTGAGGGCAAGTCCGCTTAAGAGAAAGTCGAAATTGCGCCAGACGGCAGCGAAATTCAGCGTGTAACCCATGCGGGTCCTTTCAGACCGGAGCATGCCGCCGAACCTGCGAGCGGCCCGAACGGCGTCATACTCCAACCATTCGATTCAGAAGCGGATTCGGATCTTGGCCCGACCTGGACCAAGATCTTTCTGTTCCAGCGGAGCGGGAGCGAACTCCCACACCGCATCGCGGTCACTTGAACTCGACGGGGAAGCCGATCTGCGGCGGCGCCAGATCCTTGCCGAACCAGGTCTTGAAGGATTTAGCATAGAAGTCGAATTCGACACCGGTCATTGCTTCGTGAAGAGCGGTGTTGACGAAGTTCAGCCAGTCCTGATCACCGCGCTTGACGGCGCAGGCATAGGTCTGTGGGTTCCAGCCGTAACCAGCATCCTTGTAGCGTCCCGGGTTCTGCGTCATGTACCAGGCGAGCGACGACTGGTCCGTGGCGGCGGCATCGGCGCGCCCGGACTCCAGCGCCTGATAGATCAGGTCGACGGATTCGTATTGGTCGACGGTCGCTTCCGGCAATGCCGCGTGCACCATAGCCTCGGCATAGACGTTCTGGAGAACCGAGATGGTGACCGACGAGCCGGCAGCCTTCAGGGCGGCATAATCGGCATATTTTCCGTCCGCCTTGAGCATCAGGCCGACGCCCTCACGATAATAGGGAATGGTGAAGGCAACCTGCTGGGCGCGTTCGCCCGTAACAGTCATGAACTGGCAGGTGATGTCGACCTTATCGGTGGTGATGTTCGGAATGCGGGCATCCGAAGACTGGTTGACATATTCAATCTTATCCGGATCGCCGAACAGGGCCTTGGCGACGATGTGGCCCATGTCGACATCAAAGCCCTGAAGCTTGTCGTCCGCGCTCTTGAAGTGCCAGGGCGCATTGGTGCTGCCAGTGCCGAGCACGAGATGGCCCCGGGCCAGCACTTCGTCGAGCTTGCTGCCCTCGGCGAGCACAGGCGTCGACACCAGGGCGGCGACGGCCAGCGAGATCAGGCCGGCGCGAAAGGAAATGATCATGGCGTTCCCCTTGTAGATGTTTCGATGATCCAATATACCGGACATCTGTCTATTTTATTGGATTTCGATATCAAGTGCTATTGGCGGTGAATTGTCAATGGGGCATGCCGAAAAAACGCGCAGCAGAGTGCTTGGCGATTTTTTCGGCAGCGCAGCATTTTGCGGTTGGTTTTTCGGAAACCCTCACCAGCGCCGCCCAACAGCACCAGGCGGCAGGATATAGGAAGCGGAAGCCTTTCAGGCACCGCAATCGGCGTCATCGCACGCCAGGCCGGCGTGCAGCGCCAGCATTCACTGGCCCTTGCTGGGATTAACCACGCGGTCTCTTTTGAAGGGGTGTTAAGGGAGAGGCGACTTTCTCAGCCGCTTTTCAATTGTGCCATCGCAAGCAGCGTATCGGCGCTGACCGTCGCCGAGCCGGTCAAGATGGAAAGTGCCGTCGACGTGGTGCCTGTGCCGTTGGCCATGTCGTACATGGCGGTAGAGCGCTTGATCAGATCGTCGACCTTGTCCGGATCGGATGGAGGAATCTCCACCACCAGTTCAAGCGGCGCCGACGCCGGCGGCAAAGATCGCGATGCAGCGGTGAAGATGGGCAAGCATCAGGGCCCGGTCGGGCCAGGCTTGCATGCGGCCTTCCGGCGGGCCCATGCCGCCAAAGATCATATCCATCAACATGCGGGCGCCGCTCTCCGGATCATCCAGCGACAGCCTGCCCTCCGCCCGGCGATCGTTCAACCAGTCGGCGAGATGCTGCCGGCTGGCGAGTATGCCTTCGCGCTGGAGAATGTCGATAAGCTCGGGAAACTGCGCGGCTTCGCGAAAGACGAGCTGCAGGAAACCGGCGCGTTCCGCATCTTTATCCTCGTCCATGTCGATCATGAAGATCCGCTCGAGACTTTCCGCGATCGGAATATCTTCAGCAGGGCGCGGCAGGTCGAGCATCAGCCGCCGGTGCGCGCCGACGACGGCCGCAAACAGCTCTTCCTTGCTCTGAAACAGCTTGTAGAGCGTCTGCTTGGAAACACCCGCCTCCGAGGCAACGACTGCGGTCGTGCTTCCGGCATAGCCGTATTTTACGAAAACGCTGCGGGCGGCCTCGACGATATGCGTGCGCTTGTCTTCATCGGTGGAGACTTTAGGCCGGCCTCTTTTGCGCGGCTCATCTGCGGGCTCGTCGACGATATCCATGACGATCAGACCGCTTTGCCGACGCGCATGCCTACGATCGTGAAAAGCAGCCTGTAATTTCTGAGCGATGGTTTTTTCGGTTGTTGCATTTAGCAATTTCGGTTTAGAGAACTAACAAGTTCTGTAATGCGCTGCATCCCCACCCTCTAGTGATGGAGCGCTTATGACGACCATTTCTCCCGCCACGTCAGTCTCTTCTTATCCCTATAACAAGAGCTCGACATCCGCATCCCAGGACATCCTATCCTCTAGTATGGTTTGCGAAAAAATCAACCGCAAGAGGGCAGCTCGACGAAGACACGTCGAGCAGCGCCGACAAACTGATGGGGACTAGTCCGGCTCCACCGGCGAAGGGGACGGCGGCACAGGCATGGATGTTGCTGACCTGCATACCGACGGCGACGGCTATGTGAGCAAGGCCGAGTTCGTCTCGGCCCGGCCGTCCGATGTCAGCGAGGATCAGGCCGGAACGCTGTCGACAGCGAAGGCGCAGGCTCGCTGTCGGTCGATGCACTCGCCGAGACGATGTCCGCCCAGCCGTCGGAACATCCCGATGACATGATCGAGGCAGCGCAGCTACACCGCCAATTCGAAAGTGTTCCAGACCGGCTCCGACATCAGGGATAAAAGCGGCGGCAGCGGCCGGCTCAGCCAGGCCGACACGGACAGGCTGGTCGAACTGCTGCGAGAGATCGGCAACCTCAACGACATGCTGATGCGATTGGCTTGAGTGGCGCCGTTGTCAATGAAGTATTGCGACGATCGCAATCGTCTCTCGGCAATTTACAAAACTGGTCGGCTTGGCTTCAGGTTCGTGGCTGCGGTGCTTCTCAGATCAAAACTCCCACGGGGAAATCAATTCAAGGTGCGTGGTCACGAAATCGCTCAGGTTTCGCGTCGCGAGCCGACCGCCATTAACCCTCGCAATAGCTGCGATCATGCCGTCCGGCGCTGACATGCCGCGCCCCTGATGAGCTGCGGTCCCCATGATCTCGCCATAGGCAAGAGCGGCTTCTTCGGTCAGGCCAAAAATCCGGTCCGCGAAGCGGCGCCGCCAGTCGGAAAGTCCCTGTTCGAGGCGTTCGGCTCGTTGGTCGGGCCGGATCTTCTGGATACCGAAAGCGATTTCGGCAATCGTCACCGTGGGCAGTGCCAGTTCAGCATCATGACGAACCAACCATGCGATTACCGCTTCATCAGGCGATTTTCTCAACGTCTCCGAAACCACGTTGGTATCGAGAAAAATCAAAGCTGGATGCCTTTATGCGCCCGCCGGTCTTCCTTCAGGACGGCCTCAAGGTCAATATCCGTCCCACTTTGTTGCGACAGCCTGCTGTAGAAAGACGATGCCGGCTCACGGCCGGCCTCGCGTATTTCATAGGATTCGAGCGCCCGCTCGACGATATCGGCTATCGAGCGGTTTTCGCGGCGGGCGAGTCGATGAGCAAGGTCACGTGCCCTTGCACTTCGTACGGAAAGCTGGGGTTCGGCCATCTTAATTTCCTTTACGACAGATATAGTGCGCTCTCCATAAGCCATCAAGATGGCAATTGATGGCTTGATACCTGAAATAGCTCACGTTTCATGAACCACCCCAATTTTGGGCAGTCTGGGAAGATCTTTTGGAGCCTCACACATTCTAAAGAATTAACCATATGTCAGGGTTCTTGAGAAATAATGCTCCGTATAAATCCGGCGAATTGAAGAAGAGAGCCGCAAAGTTATTTGGAGAGAGTCTTGGCATTTACCATTGCGCGCAGCCTGGTGGCGTTTGGCATCGCCGTTTCAGCCGGTCTTTTCATGTCGATTGGATTGCAGCAATCGGCGCTTGAAAGGCTGAAAGTCAACGGGCCGGTTTACGAGCAGGTGGTCTACGGCAAGGATCTCATCGCCGACATATTGCCGCCGCCGCTCTTCGTGGTCGAATCCTACATGCTCTCCTTCGAGGCGAGCAAATTTCCCGAACTCACCGAGACCAATCTGGCGAAGATCGCCAATCTGAAGGCCGCTTACGACGACCGCCGCGCCTATTGGAAGTCCACCCGGCTGCCGCAGGCTTTGAAGGACGAGCTCGAAAACGATGTGCTGACCAAGGGCGATGCATTCTGGGACGTGATGAACCGCGAGATCATTCCGGCGCTGAAAGCAAAGGACGAAGACAAGGCGCACGGCGCGATCGAGCAGTTGCGCGTCGCCTTCCATACTCACCAGGATGCTGTGGAGAAGCTCGTCGCGAATTCCGACGCTTTCCTGAAGGGCGAGGAAAAGAACGCAGCTTCGGAAATCGTGACCTGGACGATCTATGCGGGAGCTGCAGGCTTCGGCTCCTTCGCTCTGCTGCTGGCGGGACTCTATCTTCTGCGCCGCCGGGCAATCGTGCCGCTCGATGGCATGAAGGCCTATATGGGCAATCTTGCCGAAGGCGATTTTTCGACCGAAGTTCCCTATGCGAACCGTTCCGACGAGATCGGCGCCATGTCCAAGGCGGTCGCAGTGTTCCGCCGTAATGCGCTTGAACGGCAGGACGCGCAGAAGCGGGAAACGGCGCTTCGCGATGCCGAATTCGAGCGCGAGCGCAGCCAGATGGCCGAAAAGGCGGCCGAGGAGCGGACACGCGAAACGGTTATCAACGAGTTGACATATGGCCTGGACCAGCTGTCGCACGGCAATCTTGATTGCCGTATCACGACAACCTTTGCCGCCGCCTATGAGAGCTTGCGCGCCAAGTTCAACGACAGCCTGGATGCTCTTTCCGCCTCAATGGCGGAGGTCGCCCAGACCTCCCGGCAGGTGGGCAGTTCCTCGACCGGCATCACCAATGCCGCCGACAGTCTCGCATCGCGCACGGAGCAGCAGGCGGCTATGCTAGAAGAGGCCACCGCCGCGCTCAAGGAGATGAACGCTAAAACCAATGACGCCTCCCACCATGCCGGCAAGGCGACCGGTATGATGGCCGAGACGCGCAGCAGCGCCGAACATTCGGCAGCCATCGTTCGCGATGCGATCGCCGCCATGCAGAAGATCGAGGGTTCGTCCGCTCAGATCGGCGATATCGTCAACGTCATCGACGAGATCGCCTTCCAGACCAACCTTCTGGCGCTCAACGCCGGTGTGGAAGCTGCCCGAGCAGGCGAAGCGGGCAAAGGCTTCGCCGTTGTAGCGCAGGAAGTACGTGAGCTCGCCCTCCGTTCGGCCAATGCCGCCAAGGAGATCAGATCTCTGATTTCCACGTCATCGTCTCAGGTTTCCACCGGCGTAGAGCTCGTCAACCGCACCGGCAAGGCGCTAATGGAAATCGAAGGCCAGGTCGAGCAGGTCGCCGGCCTGATCGCCCGCATCGTTTCGGTTTCCTCCGAGCAGGCGGTGGCGATCGGGGAAATCAATGCCTCCGTCAATGCGCTCGATGAGGTCACGCAGCGCAATGCCGCGATGGCCGCGGAAACGGTCTCAGCCTGCCGTGCGCTCGGCGGGCAGACGCAGACGCTGGAGGGCGTGGTCGGCCGTTTTCAGATCAATGCACCGGCCGGCGGGTCAAGATCGCAGAGAGCCGCCTGACGCGGCTCAGGCGTAAATCCTCACGCGGCCGGCGAACCTATTAAGACTTTCGGCGTTTCACGGCAATGGAACATCTCGATCGCGACGCCGCACCTTCGTTGGATCAGGATCGCGCGCTGCGATCCCAATGCCGCAAGGGTTTTGATGCCAGCCTCTGTCCACAGGGAACGCCTCACGGCGCTCGCACGCGAAAGAATTAGACGCGCTGCCGCGATCGCTCGGCTCATGGACACCGCAGTAAGATTGCCTTTCGGCGTACGGATCGGCGCAGACTCGGTTCTCGGCCTCATCCCAGCCGTCGGCGACGTTGCCGGATCCCTCATCGGTCTCTTCATCATCGATGAAGCAAGGCGTCTCGGCCTTCCTGCCCATAAGCTCGCCCGCATGGCGGTCAATCTCGGCGTCGACGTCGCCTGCGGCACGGTTCCGCTGGTCGGCGATCTCTTCGACGTTTATTTCAAATCTCACCGCCGGAACGTCGGCATCATCCTCGAGCATTTCGGCATCAGCGAAGACGAGCTGAACCAGCGCCTCTGACGATGCTCGGCCCCTCCGAGGAACCTGTCTAAAGCTCAGTCAGGGCGCCGGCCGTCTTGACTGCGTGATCAAGAACAAATTGCAGCTTGGCGGCATGGCCGAAACCCGGCTCATCCGGCTTCCCTTTTTCCACGGCGTTTGCAAATCGCTGGAAATTGGTGATGACCGGTTCGACCTCGATCTTGCGCCAGATCGCCTTGTCGGCATCGGCGCCTTCGCAGGCCCTGAGGGTCGAACCTTCAGGCGTATGCACCACCTCCAGCGCCCCCTTGTCTCCATGCAGGCGCAGGCGCAATTCGTTCAGATGGCCGGTTGCCCAGCGCGTTGCATGGATGACGCCGGCCGCACCGTTTTCGAGCTCGGCCATCATCAGGAAACTGTCATTCGCATCGAGCTCGTATTCGCCGATCCGGTTCCCGGGGCTCTTGTCGAAAACCTTGAGATGCGATGCCGCCGCCTTGACGTCGCTGCCGGCGGCAAAAACCGCGAAGTCGAGAATGTGGATACCAACGTCGCCCAGTACACCGTTGGAGCCGTGCTTTGTCGACAGACGCCAAAGCCACTGCGACTCTTTGGTCCAGTCGCCCCAAGCCTTGGACACCAACCAACTTTGGAGATAGGACGCTTCGAAGTGGCGGATCGCGCCGAGACGGCCATCCAGCACCATCTTTCGCGCAGCCTGCAGCGGCGCCACATTACGATAGGTAAGGTTTACCATCGTGACCTTTCCGGACGCCGCCGCGGCGTCGGCCATCTCCTTGGCCTCGCGGTAGTTGACCGCCAGGGGCTTCTCGCAGAGCACATGCTTGCCGGCGCCGAGTATCTTCATCGTCGTGGAATAATGCGCTCGATCCGGCGTGACATTAGTCACGGCGTCGAACTCCCCCCAGGCAAGGGCGTCATCGAGCGATGTGAAAGTAAGCGGGATGCCATGCCTGAGCGCGAAGGCCCGCAGCCGGACCTCGTCTGTATCGACGGCAGCAACAATTTTGACGCCGGCGATTTCCGAAAAATTCATGGCATGGGTATTTGCCCATCCTCCGGTTCCGAGAATGATCAAGCGCATTTTTATCCTCATGGTCCTCTATCGAATTCAGCGATAACCGGCTTCGCCGGCCTGGTGCAGTTTCGGGCCGCGTTCGACGATCGGCTCCAATGCCTTTTCCACCGGCACATTTGGAGCGTCGGCAATGCCAGTCAACGCGCCTTCAGGGTTGTAGGCCCACTTGACGCCGTTGATCAGCACCTTCTGGACGGTGGCGTCGTGATAGGTCGGATAGGTCTCGTGGCCGGGACGA